>CAXTZG010000150.1:0-6234 GCA_964248625.1 uncultured Acetobacteraceae bacterium
GAAGCAGGTCACCTATGGCGACCTGCGCGGGCTCGGCCTGACCGCAGGACAGGTGCGCGTGCTCGCCGCCGGCCACAAGGTGGGCGACGGCGTCGACGCGTCGGGGCGGCCCGCCCGCCGCGCCGGCCGGCCCGACGACCATCTGCCGATGCCGTTCGCGACTCCGGAAGCGGCGGCGGCGGCCAACAACGGCGCCGTGCCGCCCGACATGTCGCGCCTGGCGCTGACGCTGCCGGGCGGCGCTCGCCGGATCGTGCGCATCCTGACCGGCTACCGGCCGGCGCCGGCCGGCTTTGCCCTGGCGCCCGGCAGCTACTACAACGCGGCCGAGGCCACCCGGCAGATCGCCATGCCGCCGCCGCTGCTCGACGGGCAGGTCGCGTTCGCCGACGGCAGCGCCTCGACCGTGCCGCAGATGGCGCACGACGCGGCGAGCTTCCTGGACTGGGCGGCGCATCCGCACGCGCAGGCGCGGCGTCGCGTCGGCGCCAGCGTCGTGCTCTATCTGCTCCTGCTGACGGGGCTGCTGTTGGTTCTCAAGCGCCGGGTCTGGTCGAATGTCCATCGAAACGAGTGACGCCTCCTCCCTCCTGCAGCCGGTGATCGGGCTGATCGGCGGCTCCGGCCTCTACGACATCGAGGGGCTGCAGGACAAAGAGTGGCGCGAGGTCGAGACGCCCTGGGGCGCGCCCTCCGACGCGCTGCTGTTCGGCCGCCTCGGCGACGTGTCGTGCGTGTTCCTGCCGCGTCACGGCCGCGGCCACCGGGTGCCGCCGTCGCGACTGAACTATCGCGCCAACATCGCCGCCCTGAAGCAGTCGGGCGTGACCGACATCGTGTCGCTGTCCGCCGTCGGCAGCCTGAAGGAGGAGCTGCCTCCCGGCCGGTTCGTGGTGATCGACCAGTTCATCGACCGCTCGTTCGCCCGGAGCAAAAGCTTCTTCGACACCGGCTGCGTGGCGCACGTCTCGATGGCCGATCCGCTCTGCCCGCGCATCGGCGACGTGCTGGAGGCCGAGGCGCGCGCGCTCGGCCTGCCGATCACCCGCGGCGGCACCTACCTGGTGATGGAAGGCCCGCAATTCTCCACCCGCGCCGAGAGCACCCTGTATCGCAGCTGGGGATGCGACGTGGTCGGCATGACCAACATGCCGGAAGCCAAGCTCGCCCGCGAGGCCGAGATCGACTACGCGACGGTGGCCATGGTCACCGACTATGACTGCTGGCGCGAGGGCCACGAGCACGTCACGGTCGATGCCGTGGTGCAGGTGATGATGTCGAACGCCGACAATGCGCGCGCCCTGGTCAAGGCGGTGATCCCGGTGCTGGGACAGAAGCGCGCGCTCTGCCCGGCCGGCTGCGACCGGGCGCTCGACCATGCGCTGATCACCGCGCCGTCCGCGCGCGATCCGGCGCTGCTGTCGCGGCTGGAGGCGGTCGCCGGCCGCGTGCTCGGCCAACAGCGCGCTCCCTGACGCGGCAGGGTCCGGGGGCCGGGGCCTCCGGACCGCCGCGTGCCGGTCAGATGCGGCCCATCACCAGCAGGATGATCACCACCAGCAGGATCAGCCCGACGCCGCCGGACGGGAAGTAGCCCCAGCTGCCGCTATAGCCCCATGTCGGCAGCGCGCCGATCACCAGCAGGATCAGGATGATCAGCAGGATGGTTCCGAGCATGTGAGACGTCCCCGATTTCGTTACGCGTTCGAGCCGTCACAACGACGGTTGCCGCGCTTGGTTCGCTCGGCCGGCGCCGCGACGCGCGCGATGTGGTCGGCGCGTCACAGCGTGTGCTGCAGGAAGGCCAGGCTGCGCTCCTGCGCCAGCGCCGTGGCGCGCGCGTTGTAGCTCGGCCGCTCCGAGCAGCCGAAGCCGTGGCCGGCGCCCTCGTAGACAAAGACCTCGATCCCCGGCTGCGCTGCGCGGATCGCCTCGACGTCGCTCTGCGGGATGTGGTCGTCGTCGGCGCCGAAATGCAGCTGCACCGGGGCATTCGGACGGGCGTCCCGGGTGGCCGCGATGCCGCCGCCATACCAGCCGACGGCGGCCGCGAACCGGCTCGTCTGCGTCGACGCCGCCCAGGCCAGCGCGCCGCCCCAGCAATAGCCGATGATGCCCACCGTGGGCCGTCCCAGCGCGTCGGCGCTGGCGACCAGGTCGGCGAGCGTGCCGTCCGGCGCGATGGCGCCGCGCAGCGCCGTGCCGCGCTTGGCATCGTCTGGCGTGTAGCCGAGCTCCACATCGCGCTCGGCGCGGTCGAACAGGGCCGGTGCGATGACGAGATACCCGGCACCCGCGAAGCCGTCGACGACGGCCCGGATGTGATGGTTCACGCCGAAGATCTCCTGCACCACCACCAGGGCGCGGGGCGAGTCGGCGAAGCCCGCCTGATAGGCGGAGAAGCTGTGGCCGTCTGCGGCGGTGAGCGTGATCGTCTGGCCCATGGTCCCATACCTTTCCCGTGGATCCGGCCGCGCTGGATCGGGCGCGTCCGGATGTGGCAGAGTGGGGCCATGGGCGAGATCGTCAACCTCAGGAGCCAGCGGCGCCGGCTCGAGAAGCGGCAGGCGGCACAGCAGGCGGCCGACAACCGGTCGCGGTTCGGCCGCACGGGCTCGGAGAAGCGGCGCGACGAGGTCGAGGCCGCGCGCCGGCAGGCGGCGCTCGACGGCGCGCGGCTCGGGACCGACCCGCCTACTGAAGCGTGAACACCGCGCCGGGCAGCCTGACCCGGGCGGCCGAGACCAGCTCCAGCGAGCCGACCCGCACCGAGTGCAGCCGCCCCTCGATCTCACGCTCCCAGAAGGCCAGGAACCGCTGCAGCACCGGATAGGCGGGAGCGATGTCGAGCTCCTGCCAGATGTAGCTTTGCAGCACCGCCGGATGATCGGGCAGGCGATACAGGATCTCCGCCGTGGTCAGCCGGTAGTCCTTGAGCTGCTGCGACAGGGACATGCCATCTCCGGTATGACAGGATTGCGACAAGGGCGATCCTGGCCGTGCCCGATGCCGGAGCGCAATAAAAAAACCTACCATGAACAACAGGTTGGCACTCAAGCTCGGGGAGTGCTGCCGTAACTTGACTTCGGCCGGTCTCGCGCCTAAACCGCCGTTGGCACTCCGGGGCCGTGAGTGCCAGCCGTTGCGTCGCGGGCCTTTCATCCTGGACGCACATCAACCGGCGCCGTCGCTCGATCGAGGACGCGCCCAACCTGAGGAGCGCACCGCATGGCGAAGTTCCGTCCCCTGCATGACCGCGTCGTCGTCAAGCGCCTGACCGGCGAAGAGAAGACTGCGGGCGGCATCATCATCCCCGACACCGCCAAGGAAAAGCCGATGGAAGGCGAGATCGTCGCCGTCGGCGCCGGCGCCCGCAACGAGACCGGCGCCATCGTGGCGCTCGACGTCAAGGCCGGCGACCGCATCCTGTTCGGCAAGTGGTCGGGCACCGAGGTCAAGATCGACGGCGAGGAGCTGCTGATCATGAAGGAAAGCGACATCATGGGCGTGATCGAGCAGGCCGCTTAAACAGCGCCGCTCCGAACCGCTTCCGATCGCCTCTTTCCTTAAACAGGAGAATACAACATGGCTGCCAAAGACGTCCGCTTCGGCGGTGAAGCCCGCCAGCGCATGCTGCGCGGTGTCGACATCCTCGCAGACGCCGTCAAGGTGACGCTCGGTCCCAAGGGCCGCAACGTCGTCATCGACAAGAGCTTCGGCGCGCCCCGCATCACCAAGGACGGTGTGACGGTCGCCAAGGAGATCGAGCTCTCCGACAAGTTCGAGAACATGGGCGCCCAGATGGTGCGCGAAGTGGCCTCGAAGACCAACGACATCGCCGGCGACGGCACCACCACCGCCACCGTGCTGGCCCAGGCCATCGTTCGCGAGGGCGCCAAGGCGGTTGCCGCCGGCATGAACCCGATGGGCCTCAAGCGCGGCATCGACAAGGCCGTGGCGCACGTCGTGGCCGAGCTCGCCCGCAACACCAAGAAGATCACCACGCCTGCCGAGACCGCGCAGGTCGGCACGATCTCGTCGAACGGCGAGACCGAGATCGGCGAGATGATCAGCCAGGCCATGCAGAAGGTCGGCAACGAGGGCGTCATCACGGTCGAGGAAGCCAAGGGCATCCAGACCGAGCTCGATGTCGTCGAGGGCATGCAGTTCGATCGCGGCTACATCTCGCCGTACTTCATCACCAACGCCGAGAAGATGATCGCTGATCTCGATCAGCCCTACATCCTCATCCACGAGAAGAAGCTGTCGTCGCTGCAGCCGATGCTGCCGCTGCTCGAGAGCGTCGTGCAGTCCGGCCGTCCGCTGCTCATCATCGCCGAGGACGTCGATGGCGAGGCGCTGGCTACCCTGGTGGTGAACAAGCTGCGCGGCGGCCTGAAGATCGCCGCCGTGAAGGCGCCGGGCTTCGGCGATCGCCGCAAGGCGATGCTCGAGGACATCGCGATCCTGACCGGCGGCCAGGTGATCTCCGAGGATCTCGGCATCAAGCTGGAGAGCGTCACGCTCGCCATGATGGGCCGGGCCAAGAAGATCCACATCGAGAAGGAGAACACCACGATCGTGGAGGGCGTCGGCGAGAAGGCCGACATCCAGGGTCGTTGCGGCCAGATCCGGGCGCAGATCGAGGAGACCACCTCGGACTACGACCGTGAGAAGCTGCAGGAGCGTCTCGCCAAGCTGGCAGGCGGCGTCGCGGTCATCCGCGTCGGCGGCTCCACCGAGGTCGAGGTCAAGGAGCGCAAGGACCGCGTCGACGACGCGCTGCATGCGACCCGCGCCGCGGTCGAGGAAGGCATCGTTCCGGGCGGCGGCACGGCACTGGCCCGCGCCTCCATCGAGCTGGGCAAGCTGGTCCCGCTCAACGAGGACGAGAAGTTCGGCATCGAGATCATCCGCAAGGCGCTGCAGACGCCGTTGCGCCAGATCGTCGAGAACGCAGGCGAGGACGGCGCCGTCATCGCCGGCAAGGTGCTCGAGAACCCCGACTACGCCTTCGGCTTCGACGCGCAGCTGATGGAGTACAAGAACCTCGTCGACGCCGGCATCATCGACCCCACGAAGGTCGTCCGGACGGCGCTGCAGGATGCGGCCTCGGTCGCCGGCCTGCTCGTCACCACCGAGGCGATGATCGCCGAGAAGCCCGAGAAGAAGTCCGCCGCCGGCGGACCCCCGGGCGGCGGCATGGGCGACATGGACTTCTAAGACGCCAGCCTGCGTCTGTGGAATCGGGGCGGTCCTGCAAGGGACCGCCCCTTTTTTCTGCCCGGTCGATCAGGCCGCCGCCGCATCATCTCTTCGTGATTGACAGGCTGAGACCTTTCTGCCCCCATAACGACCTGCTGACGGTCGCTTCTGCCCAGACGGGAGCAGGAAGAAGCGGGTTCCGACAGCCGGGATGGCGACGGGAAGGAAAGGCCGACAATGGCGATCGGTTCGGTGAAGTGGTTCAACACCACCAAGGGTTTCGGCTTCATCATGCCCGACGACGGCGGCAAGGATGTGTTCGTGCACATCACCGCCGTGCAGGCGGCCGGTCTGCGCGGCCTGAACGAGGGCCAGAAGGTCACCTACGAGATCGCGATGGAGCGCGGCAAGGCAGCCGCGACGAACCTCAAGCCGGTCTGATCTCCGGCGCCGCGGCCAGGAAGGCGCTGGTTTCCGCCACCGCCTGCGCCAGCCCGACGCGCCGCACCACGACCCCGTTCGGAAACGCCGAGAACAGGCGGGTCGGCGTGCGCCGGTCCAGCAGCACGAACACGCCCTGATCGGCGGCGCTGCGGATCAGCCTGCCGAATGCCTGACGCAGGCGGAGCCGCGCGATGCGGTCGTCATAGGCGGCCGGCTGCCCGTCCGACAGATGGATGCGGCGCTCGCGGTGCAGGATGTCCGGGCGCGGCCACGGCACCCGCTCGAACACCACCAGCCTGAGCGCCCGGCCCGGCACGTCGACGCCGTCGCGCATCGCATCGGTGCCGAGCAGGCAGCTGTCCGTTTCGGTGCGGAACACGTCGACCAGCGTGGCATTGTCCATCGCATCCATGTGCTGGGCGAACAGCGGAATGCCTGCCGCCTCGAGCGGCATGGCGATGCGCTCATGCACCTGGCGCAGCCGGCTGATCGCGGTGAACAGCCCGAGCCCGCCGCCGCCGGAAGCCAGGAACAGCGCCCGATACGCGCCGGCCAGCGCCGCCGGATCGTCATGCGCCACGTCGG
>CAXTZG010000151.1:0-6203 GCA_964248625.1 uncultured Acetobacteraceae bacterium
GTGTGACCCGCTTCGCGGCGCTGGCAGTTGCCGTCTGATTTCGCCGACAGTATCTGACCTACGTCACCGTTCTGAAAGGGTTCGTCTACCTCGCCGTGATCCTGGACGCCTGGTCCAGGCGTGTCGTCGGCTACGCCATCAGCCGATCCATCGATGCCCGGCTTGCAGTCGCAGCGCTGAACGCCGCCATCCAGGCCAGGAGTCCGGCCAAGGGCTGTGTACATCACAGCGATCGCGGATCCCCATACGCGAGTGCCGACTACCGCAAGGTTCTGGCCGACCATCAGTTCGAAGGCTCCATGAGCCGGCGCGCAAACCCCTATGACAATGCCAAGGCCGAAAGCTTCATGAAGACGCTGAAGGTCGAGGCGGTTTACCCGATGGCCTACGAGACGTTCAGTGACGTCGTGGCCGATCTGCCCCGCTTCATCGATCAGGTCTACAATACCCGTCGGCTGCACTCAGCCCTCGGCTACCTCAGCCCCACTGCCTTCGAGGATCAACACGCCCGCCAGCAGGTCAAAGCCGCCGCCTGAAATCTTCCACCCACAGGGGCGCACTCCACTTCGTGGTCTAAGTTTGACACCAACACAAGGTCAGCCCATCAGCGCGTTCACAATCGTCAACGTCCACGATTCTGCCGAGATCCTGCCAATCGTCATCTCAACGTTTGTGGATACGTTGTAGTTGGCGAAGAAATACCATCGCGATAATTTCGAATGACACAGCAGGGAGAGTCTACTGAAATGAGATATTTCCGGAATTTGTATAATAGAACGGCTTGCTTCATTTATCTTGCTGTTTGCGTTGCATTGCCCCTCATTCCATCGCTAGCCAAAAGCGAGGAGATTCTCTACGCTTATGCAGGCACTTCTGTTTTTGTAAATGACCAACAACAATTGAGCTGCACAGGATGTAAATACGACCGAACAGGGCTGCAGCCTGGAGAACCGGGGCGAGACATTGGTCGTTTTGTCATCTCAACGACGCTTGGCCCGGGCCTCTCTACGGAGGCCGTGGTTGGCGAATATCTAATTCTTCGCGAAGATCAAGGCACAAGTTGTCCGGCCGGAGCATGGTACGCTCTTAACACCCGGGACCTTGAAGTTCATAATCTGAAATTCTTTAGCTGCTCAGGCATCAAGCAAGCTGTTTACCAGGACAATATACTCAGGGGTATCAACGTAGTTTTAAATACTGATGATGGTAAGCATCTGACGTTTGTTCTGCCGCCCTGAGCTCGACTTTGGCCATCAGGCGGCGTGGCAGAGTTTGTCAGCTATGACACGTTGGAGAGAGGGTCGGGGTCTTGTTCTGTTGGTCTGGTGCCGGGACACGAGCAAACCCTGTTCTCGCCAGATGTGGCGGCGCACGGCCGCGAGAGTGTCCCTAAACGTCGAGCGTTACTTTTGCTACCACGCCGTTTCATCACGTGAAGTATTCCCCTGTAGGTGGACAGGATGATGCGATCGGATTGACCCCCTGTTGGTGGGCCTTACAGGAGTGAGGTCATGGTCAAGCACCGCACGGTAGTCGGCCCGCGCATCTCGCAGCCGGTCAGCCGGCTACTATGATCGTTGTGGGCGAACCAGGCGCTGGCGTATGGGCCCTCCCGCAGAACTCCGGCTCGGATCGCCGCGATCACCACCGGTTCAGGCAGGCGACGCTGCTCGGTCAGGTAGCGCCAGGTGGAAGAGCCCCGGCTTGGCAGTCGGCTTCTCGCGGGTGGCCACCCGCAGGTGCTCCGGAAAGCTCGGGCTCACGCCGGCCAGTTGGCGCAGCACCTTGCGCACCTGCCCCAGGTTCAGGCCGGGCTCGAGGTGCTGCACCAGCGAGAAGATGTCGCCCTTGGCTGTGCTGCCCGGGTCCCACCAGCCCCGGCCCTCATGGGTGACGAGGATGATCTCGCCCTCGCCACGCCGGTACTTCAGGCAGCGCCGGGTGCTCTCCTTCTTGTCGAGCTGCCAGGGCGGCGGATGCCGCTCCAGCAGCACCGCGCAGCTCACCCCTGCCCTCAGCTCGTCCAGCTCCGCGTCGTGGCTCATCGTCCTGCACTCCCATCCTCGGAATGCGTCCCGGCGACCGCACGCGGGGCGCGGGACAAGGGCGCCTGCCCGACAGGCGGGAGCGCAGCGACGCACCCTTGTGGCGCGCCCAGCAGCAGCGGTATCGCCATCACGGCCTCCGGTTCTGGTTTCCTCCTTTCCAGGCTTCCTGCCCGCGGCGCGAACGGGCACCCGTCACGCCGCGATTTTTTCAAATCCAGTTCTCGTTCGTACCCGGATCTGCAGCCTGGGCGGATCGAGGATCAGCGTAGGAGGCGGCCGTGCTGCGGCTGACACGTCGAGGCGAAGTGGCCGAACTCAGGGAGCTGACGGCCGACGAGGACCTGGCGCTGCGTCGCGCCTTCGGGCGCTACGGCAAGATCGAGGGTCGGACGGTCGGGGCCGCCGTCGTCCGTCGCCATCAGCATGCAGGGACCGGACGCTGGTTCCTGTGCGACTGCCTGGGCGACGTGCCGCGGCCTCCCGCCCTAATCCCGGTGATGGAGGACCACGTCCGCCGGCATACGGAGGCGCCCTGGCCGGCGCACGACCCGGCCTGCGACTTCTACCGGGACCAGGTCGAGCAGCGCCTGATCTGCGGCAGCTACACTCACCCGGCGCCGCGCAAGCCGATCCCGCTCGTCACCCGCCATAAGAGCGCCGAGTACACGAAGGCGGCCGTCACTGGCCGTAGCCGCGACCGCCATCGCGGCCGGCTGGCAACCTTGCTGATGATGCTGCTGGAGAAGGCGGGGCTGACGCGGATAGGTCCCGGGCAGCCCTTGCCTTCGATCGCCGACCAGTACCGGGCCTTGCGCATGGCCGCCCGGGAGATCGAGCTCGAGGAGGACGTCATCCTGGCGAGCTTCCTCTGCACCTACCTCCCTGCCCTGTCCGAGTTCATGGCAAAGATCGCGCGCACGCCGCCAGAGCGCTTCCGGCGTAGCCATCGCCCGCATGGGCTGCTGGTGACGATGGCGGCCGAGGCAGCCGAGGGCCAGATCCGGCCCTTGCGTGGCGACCCGATCCCGGTGCGCGGCGAGATCGCGATCTTCGGCGGGCGGTGATGGGCATGGCCAGGAGTCTGCTGGCGATCGTCGTGCCCGGTCGCCCTACCTCGCTGCTTGCGTCGTCGGGCGTGCGGGGCCGGATGAGCCGGTCGAGGTGCTCAAGGCCTATTTGCACCCCCTGTGCCTCACCGGGGCACCTGATGCCGGTCGACAGCAACCTGGAGCGGCAGACCCTGGCGCTGCTGCTCAGCCTGCAGGACTGGCTGAGCAAGCGCCGGAATGTCCGGGTGACGATCGACAAGCCGGTGTTCGATCTCGGTTGGTCATCGGCCCCTGCACCGGCCCAGGCCGTTGGAGGAGTTCCCGTCGAAGCTGAGGCTCTGCTAATAAGAATCGGGGACGGACACCGCGCCAGCCTGACCACGCTCCGTGAGCTGGGCATCAAGCACCGACCTGTAGGCGACGAGGAAGCTCGCGATCCCTGCGTGCCCGACTTCATCCTCTGGGCTGAGGCGGATCACGCCATCCAGCATGGCGTCGTCATCGTGGAGACGATGGGTTTCGCCGATGACACGTACCGGGAAAGGAAGCACTACACCCATGGGCTGATGTCCCGGATCCTGGGCATGGCTCCTGTTGTGGAGCATGATTTTCACCTCCCTGAAGGTATGCTCCAGAAGCAACGCGACCGCGACTTCTGGCTCAGAACCCGTTGGGTTCTGACTGGTCCGGAGTCTAATGGCAGCCTTACCCTTTAGCGTGACCTAGCCCACCTCGTGGCTGCATCGCTCGATCCAAGAAAACTTTCAACATGGCCGTTCGCGGGCGGCGGCGGGTGGAATCGAAGGGCCAGCATGTCATATGGCGCTATGGCCTTTATGCCTTTTGACCGAATGGCCTACTTGCGATACGACATGCTTATCGTCATGTGGAGGTCGCCGTGCGCGTAGTGAGCATCCTCGCCCGCAAAGGGGGTACTGGGAAAAGCACCGCTGCTAGGTGCCTTGCGGTCGAAGCCCTCAAATCCGGATGGCGGGTAGTAATCATTGACCTCGATCCGCAAGCGACTGGGTATCGGTGGGCGCAGCGACGTGCGGCGAACGGCATCCCCGTGCCGCTGACAGTTACACCGAACGCCGGAGGTATCGCCGCGCAGCTCGAGGGCTTCCGCGCACAGGGTGTAGACCTCGTTCTGGTCGACACTCCGCCGGTCGCCACGCCCACCGTGAATGCGGCGCTCGACGCTTCGGATGCCGCAATTGTGGTGACGCGCCCAAATCCTGAGGACCTTGAGGCTATTCAGGAGAGTCTTCGCGTAGCACGTGCCCAGGGTCGTCCGACTGTGACCATTCTTTGGCAGTGCTCGCCTGACAAGCGCGTAAGGTCGGTTGCTATGGCTCAGGCGGCTTTACAAAAGGTCGACGCGAACGTGTGCCCAACGACGATATCCGCCTCGGTCAGCTATCCTTATTCATACGCGGAGCTGCTTACGCCCCAGGAGCGGGAGCCCGAGGGGCGTGCGCGGGCGGAGCTGGCTGACGTTTGGGCGTGGTTGCAGAAAGGAGGTATCGTCGTATCGCCATATGGCGACATGGCCAGATCGTCCAATGATCATGTGATTAGACGGTCTAGAAGCAAGAAGGCGGCTGCATGATGGGCCGAGCTCGAGCGCCCCTTGCTTATGACATCGGCTTAGTCGTTCAGGATCCCGCGGTCCCACTGGGACTACCGCGCAAGCCAACAGCTGCAAATCCATCTGCGCTTGCAGCCGAGACAGAGGCGGCGCCACCGTCTGTCCGGGGCAGGCGGCCCCTTGAGGAGAAGGCCGACGCGTCTGTCCTCTACCTGCACCCAGCCGGGAAGAAGGTGCTTCGGCTCTACGCCGTCGAGCGTGGAGTAAAGGTGCATGATCTTTTACTTGAGGCGATCGAGGAGTGGGCGGAACGCCATGGATTGCAGGGGCCCTGGAAGGTCCCTTCGGTCGGTCCGCCACGTCGTCAACGGGCCTGATAATCGTATGGCCGAACGGCCATGACACCATATGGCATTGTGGCTTTATGGATTGGAGGCAGGATGGCGGCGTATTCCCGACTCTGCTGCGCACCGATAACGCCGCTGCGAACCCGATAAGGGGAAGCCATCCTTTTCAGTGGCCTACGAACATCACCAGGACGCGGCTCAAGCCTATGGGCTTCTCTAACTAGGTATACTTGTTTAATGCGTTCTTCGACCAACTTTCGGCTTCGGTGGTAACACTTCGTCTTATCAGCCTCGCGTTTACCCTCAGAATTTACGGCCTCCTTACTTAAGGTTTTGGGGCAGTAAAAAGGGCTGGGGAAAGAGTTTAAGCTGCTACCCCCTTGCGCACTCACTAACCGCTTCTTGTGACGCCTTGCCGGGCGACATCTATAAAGCCGTTGAGTCCGGTGCCATCGAGCGTCCACCCTAACTACGGCAGGAAAACGAGGGCGGCACGACGGTCGGCGCTCCGGCGACGGCGCTCGCGCATGAGCCTGCGCTGGTCGCTTAGATGTGGCCGCGTCGGATCCTTGCAAATCTTCGAATTATCTAGATCAGGCTGAACTGGATTCTCACCACCGCCTCAACTCCGCTCGAGCTACTAGCTTTTCGTTACATTGACCATTCGGCCATATGGCGCTTTGGCCAGATGGCTTGTACCTCCCTGACGACGTCATCGGGCCAGGGGCAAACTCGTACCAGTCCCGGCTTTGGGTGCCGTATAAGCAAAGTAGGCGGGTTTCGAACTATCGAGAACAGGCTAAATTGGTTTCTTGGTACCGTTTCAATGCTGCTTGAGCTGGTGGTTCTCCATCGCTGAGGTCATTTGGCCATATGGCGCTTGGGTCAGATGGCATGAGTGCTGAGCGCGACGCCTCGTTCCGGCTGTTGCGCGGCGAGGACCTGGAGATGATGAGCCGGGCGGCCTCCGCGAACAGCGGCAAGCGTTACGGCGTCGCCCGGGTATGCCGGATCTGGTGCGCTGCGCGAGCCACCCTCTACCGGCACCGCAAACCGCAACCGGCGGAACTTCTGCGGCGGCGCGGACCGGCAAGACCGATGCCGAATGCGGCACTAGAGCGGTTTCTCACCCCGCTGAATCATAGGGGATTCCCGCAGGCCTGCTTTT
>CAXTZG010000152.1:0-5124 GCA_964248625.1 uncultured Acetobacteraceae bacterium
ATCGGCGCGCCCACCGAGGCGGGCGCCGTGACCAGCGGCGCCGGCGGCCCGGCCGGTCCGGGGCCGGACCCCGACAAGGGCTGCTGCTCCACGGTGGCGGCCACCGGCGCGCCGGACGCGTCGAGCATCCAGTCGCCCAGGGTGCGTCGCAGCTGGAACTCGAACTCGACGTTCATGTCCTGCATCATCTGCGAGGTCAGCCCGTAGAGCTGCGACTTCAGCCCGTCATTGCCGGTGTCGGAGCCCGGCACGAACTGGCGCGACACATGCGCCTCCGCATAGCCGGAATGGCCGCCGGAATTGCTGACGATGTCCAGATGCACCGCGAGCGCGCCGTTCAGCGCGCCGCCGGGCTGGCCGGTGATCGATGCCTCGTCGATGGTGAACACCGCCGTGCCGGCATTGCCGGCGGCGACAAGGCGGTCCTGCGCCATCTGCCGCAGCGCCTGGTCCGGCGGCACCGGCGCGGTCGGGCCGAGATCGGCGGGATCGCCGGCCGGCGGCACGTGGTCCTCGATCCGGATCTGCCCGACATTGAGCCGCAGCGGCGTCAGGTAGCCGTAGCTGTACGGCTTGAAGGCCGCTTCCGGGGCGGAAGCGCCGCCGCAACCGGCCAGCATCAGCGTCGTGAGGACGCCGATGCCCATGACCGGAAGCCGGCCCCTGCCGCCGCGCCGCCTGGATGGCGGCTCTCGTCTGGCCTGCACGGTCATGGGGCGTTGCCGAGCCCGAGCAGGCGCTGCCACCAGTTCTGCCTGGACGCGGACCCTGCGAGGCGGCCGGCCGGCGGCGGCATGGAAGGCGGGGATCGGACCGGCTCCTGCACGCTGCCGAGGCCGGGCTCCGCCACGGCACCGCCGCCCGGCTCCGTCACCGGACGCTCGGCGGCGACGGGTGGCGGCAGCTCCGACAGCCCGATCGGCTCGACCAGGGCAGGGGGCGGCACGGGTGCGGCGGCGGCAGGCTCGTCGAGCCCGGTCTGCGGCGGGGCGGCGGCATGCACCAGGCCCGGCTCCAGCCCGTCCGCTTCCGGCAGCATCACCGCGCGGCCGACATGGGTGGCGTAGTAGACCATCAGCAGCAGCAGCGGATCATGCGCCGCCGCGGCGGGCGAGCGCGTGAAGGCGGCCTTGGCCGACGGCACATACAGATGCCGGTCGGCATCGTCGGTGCCGACGAGCACGTAGAACACCAGCCCGGACGCACGGTCCAGGAACCGGAAGCCGGTATGGCCCTCCAGCTCCAGCGTTTCCTGCGACATCAGCGCCGGCCCGTCGTCGTGGGCCGGCACGGACAGGGTCGGCGGCACCGACAGCCGGGCGATCCCGGCGGTGATCGGGGCCTGCAGCGCCTGGGCGAGCCAGGCGGTCGGCAGGGCGACCCCGTTGCCGGCGTAGCTGGTGGAGAGGCCGTCCAGGGTCGACAGCGAGACCGCGTCCGGCCGGCCGATCACCCGGTCGATCGTCTCGCCGATCAGCTCGCGCACGGTGCTCGGCAGGAAGCCGTCGAATTCGTGCGCCGCCGCCGGAACCGCGGCATGCGGTGCCGAGACCGCGTCGTCGAACAGGTTGCGCACCAGACGCTCGGCCTGGGCAAAGAACAGCTCGCGGTCGCCGCCGCTGAGCGTGGCGACCGAGTTGCCGCGGAAGTCCAGCGCCGTGTCGAGCATCCAGTAGGCGACCTGGCCGCCCTCGTGCTGCAGCTCGAGCACGTGAAACGGGGCCAGCCCGGTCTGCAGGCCCCGCGCGCTCCAGCCGGCATTGAAGGCGGGCACCGGGCTGCCGGACATCGTGATGGGGTAGAGCGCGCCGTCCGCGTCAGCCACCTGGGCGCTGCCGTCGACGATCGAGACCGGCCAAATCGGCACGTGGAACCTCCAGCAGAGAACCGCAACGCCCGACGCTACAAACCAACGGCCGCGCCAGCAAGCCGCTGCCGGCGTCGGCACCGCGCCGGAGCGCGCGCCGCCTCAGTTGCCCCGGACGGTTTCGCGCGGGAACCGGAACTCCAGGTTGCAGAACTCGCAGTTCATGACGATGTCGCCCTCCACCTGCATGTGGTCGAGATCCTCCGACGGAAAGCCTTCGAGAATGCCGGACAGCTTGGCGCGCGAGCATCGGCAGCCATAGGCCAGCGCCCGGGGCCGGTCGGCCGCCACGCCCTCCTCGTGGAACAGCCGGTAGAGCAGCTGCTCGGGTGCGAGCGCATCGTCCAGCAGCTCGTCCTCGCCCAGCGTGCCGGACAGCGTCACCGCGTTGAGCCAGGCTTCCGCGTCGGTGCTGTCGCGGCCGATCGCGGCCTCGTCCAGCACGGTGTTGTCGAGCTCGCGGCCGAGCTCCATGCCGCCCTCGGCCGCGATCCGCTCCAGCACCAGCGCGCCGGCGCGCCAGCCGTTCGGCGTCCTGCGGCAGGCGAGGCGGATCCAGCAGTCATGCTGCTCGCTGGTCTCGAAGTAGTGCCCGGCCATGGCGCTCAGCGTCTCGCCCTCGATCGCCACGATGCCCTGATGGCGCTCCATGTCGCCGCCCTGGTCGACGGTGAAGGCGAGGTAGCCGCTGCCCAGCAGGGCGCGCGCGCTGGGGGCGGCGTCGGCATCCAGCAGGGAGGCCATGCGCTCGGCATCGACGCGGGCATGGAAGCGCAGCGCGCCGGAGTCGGTGCAGTCGGCCAGCATCATCGAGACCGGGCCGTCGCCCTTGGCCTGCAGGCTGAAGGAGCCGCGGAACTTCAGTGCCGAGGCGAGACCCGCCACCAGCGCCAGCGCTTCCCCGGCCAGGCGCGTCACCTGGTGCGGGTTGTCGTGCCGGCTGAGCAGCGCGTCGGCGAGCGTGCCGAGGCGGACCAGCCTGCCGCGCACCGGTCGGCCGGGCAGAAAGAACGGGGTCACGCCGCGCGGCACGACGATGTCGGGCACGTCCGGCCGGCTGG
The DNA here is from genome assembly GCA_964248625.1 of uncultured Acetobacteraceae bacterium. GTDB lineage: Bacteria > Pseudomonadota > Alphaproteobacteria > Acetobacterales > Acetobacteraceae > Lichenicola. The sequence goes on from CAXTZG010000152.1 coordinate 2,929, forward strand.
TGTCGAGAAAGTCGGGAGTGGCAACCATGCGGGCAAAATAGTGCGTGCGCCGCTCCGCCGCCAGGATCGCCGCCGCAGGAGCGGGCGGCGCCTGCGTCAGATCGCGTCGGTGATCGCCGCCTCCAGCGCCTCGAGCTTCTGCTCGAGCTGGCGCAGCATGGGTGCTGCCACCTGCTGCTGCTCGCGCAGCGCGCCCAGCAGGGCCATCCGGCAGCGGTCATGCGCTGCATCGAGGTCGTCCGGGCCGCGGGCGCCGGCCAGGCAGTCGAGATAGGCGTTGCGCAGCGCGGTCAGCGCCGGCTGCTGGCGCAGCACCGACAGGATCTCGTCGAGGCTGCCCTCGACCCAGCCTGGCGTCGAGGGCACGTCCTCGGTGGTGGAGGGGGTTTCCGGCTCGGGCCCGATCGCCGCCATCAGCGGCTCCTGCGGCCGGTGTCGTTGCCGATCTCGGCGCCCGACTCGGCCAGCTGCTTCCAGTTCTCGCCGCCCAGCGCCCAGGCCAGCAGTCCCTTCTGCGCGTGCAGCCGGTTCTCGGCCCCGTCGAACACCACCGACCAGCGCCCCTCGATCACCTCGTCGGTGACCTCCTCGCCGCGATGCGCGGGAAGGCAGTGCATGAACAGCGCGTCGGGCGCCGCTTCGGCCATCAGCGCCGCATCCACCCGGTAGCCTTCCAGCCGCGCGTGGCGGCTTTCGGCCGGATCGTCCGACATGCTGGTCCAGGTGTCGGTGACCACGCAGGCGGCACCCTGCACCGCGGCGCGCGGATCGGCGACCAGCTCGATGCGGCCGCCGCCGGCACCGTTCCGCGCCGCCCAGTCCAGCACCGCCGGGTTCGGCCGCAGTTCCGGCGGCGTCGCCAGCCGGAGCGTGAAGCCGAAGCGGATCGCCGCCTCGATCCAGCTCGCCGCCACGTTGTTGCCGGCTCCGCACCAGGCCACCGTGCGGCCGCCGATCGGGCCGCGATGCTCCTCGAAGGTGAGGATGTCGGCCAGCAGCTGCACCGGATGCGAGGCGCTGGTCAGGCCGTTGATCACCGGGATGGTGGCGGCGGCGGCCAGCTCGCGCAGCTTGGCCGGGCTGTCGGTGCGCAGCACCAGCGCATCAAGGAAGCGCGACAGCACGCGGCCGGTGTCGGGGATGGTTTCGCCGCGGCCGAGCTGCATGTCGCGCGGGCTCAGCACCACCACCTCGCCGCCCAGCTGGCGCATCGCCACCTCGAACGACACCCGCGTGCGGGTGGACGGCTTCTCCATCATCAGCCCGAGCGTGAGCCCGTCGAGCGGGCGGAGCGGATGCGCCTGCCGCTTGCCGCGCCGCGCCTGCTTCATCGATCGCGCCGCCTCGACGATCTCGCGCAGCAGCCCGCCCTCGAGATCGCGCAGATCCAGGAAGTGGCGCAGACGCTGCTCCGCCGGCCTGCTGGCGGCAGGCGTGGCGGCGGCCAGCGCCGCGCTCATGATGCCGCCAGGGCTGGCAGCGGCCGCCGGGCGGGGCTGTCCGCCTGCGGCGCCACGCGCTCGGCGGCGCGCGCCAGCCGCGCCACGCCCTCAAGGCAGTCCGCCTCGGTGACCACCAGCGGCGGGACGATCCGCAGCACGTTGTCGCCGGCGGCCACCGTCAGCAGCCCCTCCTGCAGCGCCGCCTGCTGGATCTCGGCGACAGGGTGGCGGCACTTCAGCCCGATCATCAGGCCGGCTGCGGTGTCGTGGCCGCGCACCGTCTCGAACAGGTCCGGCCGCGCCGCCACCAGCCCCTCCAGCGCCGCCGCCAGCGTGCGGCCGCGCGCCTGCACCTGCGCCAGGAAGCCCGGCGCCAGCAGCACGTCCAGCACCGCGTTGCCGGCAGCGCAGGCGAGCGGGTTGCCGCCGAAGGTGGTGCCGTGCGAGCCGGGCGTCAGGTGCCGGGCCACCGCCTCGGTGGCCAGGATGGCGCCCAGCGGGAAGCCGCCGCCGATGCCCTTGGCGGTGGACACCACGTCCGGCCGCACCTCGGCCCATTCATGCGCGAACAGCCGGCCGGTGCGTCCCATGCCGCACTGCACCTCGTCGAAGCCGAGCAGCAGGCCGAACTCGTCCGCCGCCGCGCGCAGCTCGCGCAGGAAGCGCACCGTGGCCGCGTTGACGCCGCTCTCGCCCTGGATCGGCTCGATCATGATCCCGGCCGTGGTCGGGCCAATCGCCGCGCGCACCGCGT
>CAXTZG010000152.1:5134-6100 GCA_964248625.1 uncultured Acetobacteraceae bacterium
ATGTTGTTGAGGGCCACGTGGTCGAAGCCCGGCGCCGGCTCGCCGAAGCCGGCCAGGTACTTGGCGTTGCCGGTGGCCGACAGCATGGCCAGGGTGCGGCCATGGAAGGCGCCGTCGAAGCAGATGATGCGCGTGCGCGCCTCGTGGCCGGTCGCGGCCTGCGCGCGGCGCATCATCTTGACCATGCCCTCGTTGGCTTCGGCGCCCGAGTTGCAGAAGAACACGCTGTCGGCGAACGACGCTTCCACCAGCCGGGCGGCCAGCCGTTCGGCCTGCGGCACCCGGTAGAGGTTGGAAACGTGCATCACCCGGCCGGCCTGCTCGGCGATGGCGGCGACCAGATGCGGATGGCCGTGGCCGAGCGAGGAGGTGGCGATGCCGGCGCCGAAATCGAGGAATCGTCGCCCGTCGGTCGCGTAAAGCCAGGCGCCCTCGCCCCGCTCGAAGGCGAGATCGGCACGGTTGTAGGTCGGCATCAGCGAAGCGATCATCGTCGGGCTTTCTTGCGTTTGCGTCCGGTTCGGGTGACGGAAAATGCCAGGTTTGCAGGATGCGGCGTCGCGCAAGATCAAGTCAAACCGCGTGTCATCCTGTCGGACCCGCGCGCGGCGCGGCGGGGCAGGGCGGTGTCCTGCCGATCGAGCCGCCTGCCGGTTCCACGCCGCACCCGATCGGGCCATGATCCGGCGATGCACGATGATGCCAAGCCTCACGCCTCGACGTCCCCCTCCAGGCCGGCACGCCGCACCCGTCGCGCTGCGGCCGAGGTGCCGGCAGGTCCGGTGCCCGCGGCCGGCGCGCTGCGCGAGGCGGCGCTCGCGCATCTGGCGCGCTTTCCCGCGTCCGAGGCCGGGCTGCTGCGGGTGCTCGACCGTCGCATCCAGCGCTGGTCGCGGCGCGCGCTGTCGGGGGGCGAGGCGACGGAGCAGGTCGAGGCGGGGGTCGCCGCGGCGCGGATCGCGGCCC
>CAXTZG010000153.1:0-6075 GCA_964248625.1 uncultured Acetobacteraceae bacterium
AGTCGGCCTCACATGGCTCTCGGCTACAGGACGCCGCAGGAGTATCTATTGCAGAGAGGCCCTTCCGGGTTGACGAAGGGTGCTACGGCCGGCGAGGGCTAACGCTGGATCTGGACCACCAAAGCCAAGCGCCTCAGCCTCATGCTCCACTGACATTGTCTCGGATCACTCCATGGGGGCTGGTCAGCTGCGGCCCGCTACCTTTACGACCTGATCGGTCAGGCAATCGCGGGTGAGACGGCCTCATTCAAGGCCGGCAGAACCTATGTGGAGCTGCCCAGCGGCCTGCGCCGCACGGCGACCAACTCCTTCCAGGTCGGCCTCGGGCGCGGCATCACGTCCAAGCTCAGGGCGTTGCGGGATGCGCGTGAGACTGCGCTGCGCTCCTCCGGGCGGGATCTCGTGCTGGTCAAGGCGGGCATGGTGGACGAGGAGCTATCGTCGCTGGGCCTCAGCCTGCGCGCGCGAAGCCGCTCCGGTGGCCGCCGGGTGCTGAAGCACGCGTTCGACCAGGGCCATACGGCTGGGCTCGGCTTCACCTACGTACCAGGCGTCACCCAGAACGGCTAAACACCAGCCGGCTTGATGGCGTATCGCAGGTGAAGCGTAAGCGGCCGGTGCCGACACCTCTACTTGCTACCGCTGAGGTCGACCCATTTTAGATTCCGACTATCTTACCGGAGCTGATGTCGGCTTTCCGAGGAGGACGAGTAAACGGAAAGGCCCGGGTGTAATGATAAGCCCGGGTGTTGTCTTATTTCTGGCGTAGTGTAGTAGATCACGGCAAGGCATGCGTTGCCGTGATCTTGTTCGAGATTGATCAGTTGCAGCTCGGCTTGCCAATACTTTCCTCGAAGAGGTCAAGCATCGCCCGCCAAGAGCGGTCATCTGCGTCGCGGTCGTAGCGCAAGCCGGGCATCCCGTAGCTCGTTGCGCCGGGAACGGTGAACGCATGCAGGACACCGCCGTAGAGGATCATGCGCCAATCGACACCCGCCTCGGTCATTTGTGCCTCAAACAGCGTCCGCATGTCGGGAGGTGCCATAGTGTCGGAGGCACCTGTCTGGACCAGGATCTTACCCCTGATGTTCCGGTTGTCCTCCGGTTGCGTTACCGGAAGGGTCGCGTGGAAGACGGCCACAGCCGCCACTCCGGCACCACCGCGCGCAAGTTCGAGTGCCGCCGCGCCGCCAAGGCAGTAGCCGATTGCAGCGACCCTTGTTGCGTCGACGAGCGGCTGCGCGACCAATGCCTCGAACCCGGCGGTGATCGCACCGCGAAGCAGGGTGGTATCGGCGATGGCGGCTCCCAGGCGCGAGTGGATTTGGTCCATGCCCAGCAGTTCGCCATCCCCGACATAATCGGCGCACAGGACCACATAGCCCAGTTCTGCAAGCCGCCGCGCAACTGCACGCTCGAAATCATCGACGCCAGGTGCATTGTGCGCCAGCAAAACAGCCGGGCCTTCCGGGTGATCTGGCACAACGAGATGTCCGACGTAACGCTGGCCCCGCCCGTCCCGATACTCTAGGTCGCCTTGGTTCATACCGTATGTCCTCTTGTAATGATCCGGGAAGACGCATAGCCACGCGCCTCCCCGAACAGGTTTGGGGTGACGCCGTGGCTGGGAAGAGCCCGCTAGACGCGGGTGCAGGAGCTACCGACCTGCCACTCTATTTTCGGCTCACCTATCTGACCGGCTTCGCCGGGCGTGGCAACCACACACCTCGCTGCGCGGCAGTTAAATGAGGTTGCCCCGATCTCGTGGACGGTTTGTGGACTTAGCTCGACTTTGGCCATTTGATGTGGACGTAGGTGTCGGAGCAGGTGGCGGATTAGGCTGGTGTGTCCCCGCCAAGAGACGCCACCATGCTTCATCTGCCATCCCGCTTCGCCACGGTGATCCTGAGCTTTGCGCCGCTGTTTTTCCAGCGCAGCTGGCGACATGCCGAAGTGCTGCTGCTGGGTGCGATCCTGGCGCCGGGGAAACGCACCGTGACGAGCCTGCTGCGGATCTCGGGGCTCGCTCGGGAGCGGCGGTTCGTGAACTACCACCGCGTGCTCAACCGTGCGGCCTGGAGCCCGCGTGCCGCGTCCCGGCTGCTGCTCAGTCTTCTGGTCGCGGCGTTCGTTCCGACCGGGCCGGTGGTGCTCGGGATCGACGACACCATTGAGCGGCGCCGGGGTAAGCGTATCAGCGCCAAGGGGATCTACCGCGACCCGGTGCGTTCCTCCCACGGGCATTTCGTGAAAGCCTCTGGCCTGCGGTGGCTCAGCCTGATGCTGCTGGTGCCGATCCCCTGGGCCGGGAGGGTCTGGGCCTTGCCGTTCCTGACAGCGCTTGCGCCGTCCGAGCGGGCCTGCCGGGAGCATGGATGGCGGCATAGAAAGCTGACTGACTGGGCTCGGCAGGTGGTGCTGCAGGCACGCCGCTGGTTGCCGGGACGCGACCTCGTGCTGGTGGGTGACAGCGGCTTTGCCGCCCTGGAACTGCTGGACACGCTCGGCCGGCAGGGCATCGTCTGCATCACCCGCCTGCGCCTCGATGCCGCTTTGTATGAGCCGGCGGCCATACGACTGCCCGGCACCAACGGTCGGCCCAGGACAAAGGGAGCCCGCCTGCCGAACCTGTCCGAGAGCCTGACCGGGACCGACACAGGCTGGCAGCAGGTGGTAGTGCCCGGTTGGTATGGCGAGGGCGAGCGCATCGTCGAGCTCTGCTCGGCCACCGCCGTGTGGCGCCACGTCGGCATGCCGGTCGTGCCGATCCGCTGGGTGCTGGTGCGCGACCCACTCGGCCGGTTCGAGCCGCAGGCCCTGCTATGCACCGGCTTAGCCTGCGCGCCGGAGCAGATCCTGCGCTGGTTCGTCCGGCGCTGGCAGATCGAGGTCACGTTCCAGGAAACCAGAACTCACCTGGGCGTCGAAACCCAGCGCCAGTGGTCGGACCTGGCGATCGCCCGGACCACGCCATGCCTGCTCGGGTTGTTCTCCATCGTGACCCTGCTCGCGGATCAGCTTCAACCAGCCCAACGGCGTTGCGTGGCGACGACAGCCTGGTATCGCAAACCACGACCGACGTTCAGCGACACCCTTGCCGCCGTGCGCCGTCATATCTGGCAAGAACAGGGTTTGCTCACATCCCGGCGCGGGACCAACAGCATGAAACCCCACCCAGCTCTTCAGCACGCCATAGCTGATGCCCTTTGCCATGCCGCCTGATGGCCAAAGTCGAGCTAAGCAGCAATCGATGGGGCTTTAAGACATAGGGCACGGCGGAACCGACGTCGAGCGAGGGCGGGCGGCGGCGAGGGAGCAGCCCACCTGAGGTCCTGGCGCTGGTTTCCCTTTGGTTGCGCGACGCATCGATTGCGGCCGACACACGTTCGCGCCGGAGCAACAGGAGCGATCATCATGCGCACCGTCTTCAGGATCTTCCTGCTCGGGTTCGGCCTCGCCGGCATGCTGGCCGGGCTGCGATGCCGGCCCATCCGGCGGCCGGTCATGCAGGACGACGCCGGCAACCCTGCCCCCGGCTGAGCCGCACCCGCGGGCGGGCGCGGTCAGCTGCCCGGCGGGCTCTTCTGGTACGGCTTGACGGTGGAGCGCACCACCATGAAGCGGTTCAGCATGTCGAACCAGAACGGCGCGCCCAGCATCACCGCGAAACCGGTCACCAGCCAGCCGGTCAGCATCTGCAGCACCGGCTGCAGGCCGAGATGCAGCGCGCCGTCCGGGCCTGCCACCTGCAGCCGCTGCGGCGGCGGCTCCCAGCCGGTCGGGAACTGGATCTGGTCGAGGTCGCGCTGCAGGGCGGCAAAGCCCGCATCGGCCACCGCTGCCGGCGTGCGCCCGGCATCGGCCCGCTCGACCAGCAGCGACGCCTGTGCCACCGCTCCGTCGCGCAGCGCCTTGTCCTGCAGCAAAGCGCGGCCGACGCTGAAGGCATCGACATTCATCACGCCCGCCGCCAGCAGCCCGACGCCGAACAGGATCACCTGCGTGCGGCGCTTGTACCAGCCCGACACGCGGTCCATGCACGCATCGAACCAGCTTTCCAGCGCCTGCTGCACCCGGACCAGATCGCCGTCCGCGGTGTCCAGCGCGCTCAGCAGTGCCCGGCGGATGCGCCCGTCCGGCATGTCCTGCGCGATGCCCGCGAGGCTGGCGATCGACAGCACCGGCATGGCCGCCCCGGGTCCGCTCGCCGCCTGTCCGAGCGGGCCGCGCAGGGTCAGGTCGAGAAACGCGCGGGCGAAGTTGGCCGACGGGATGTAGGCCGGCAGGCTGCCGCGGCTCCGGACCGGCATCCGCAGCGAGCGGCTGCCGGTGAGCAGGCTGCGATGCGGCCGCAGCCGGTCCGGCCTGTAGGTCCCGTCGTAGAGGGAGAAGATCAGCGGGTGCGCATAGAGCGCCCGCGCCGCCCCCTCGCCGGTCGGATCGTCCAGCAGCTCGCGGATGCCGCGCTCCAGGTCCGAGGCACGGGTGTTGATGACGGTCTCGATCGCCTCGCGGATCGCCGAGCAGATCAGGCTGACGAACAGGAACAGCAGCGACAGGCCGATCGCGACATCCAGAACAACAGATCCGAACATCTCGACCCCACCTGCACCGGGCAACGATCCTGGCGGGCCCATCGGGACGGCGCAACAGGCGCGGCGGGGCCCCGGGTGCCGTGCATCGGGCGCCCTGCGCTGCTAAGGCTGGACGCCCGGCGCGCGTCGCGTCCCGGCGATCCTCCGCTCCGAAAGCCTGTCCGCCCATGACCCTTCAGCCGGCCTCGCCGCCCGTTCCCGCCGCTGCCGAGCCCAGGGCGGCGATCCAGGGCCGGTTCTACGACCTGCTGCGGCTTGCGCTGGCCGGCACCGTGATCGCGCTCGCGATCTGGCTGCTGAAGGACGTGCTGACGGTGGTGTTCGCCGCCTCGCTGCTGGCGGTGATCCTGCACGGGTTGGCCGGGCTGCTGCGGCGCGCGACGCGGCTGCCGTATTGGGCGTCGCTGCTGATCGTCGTGCTGGCGCTGCTGGGGGCGTTGGTCGGGCTCGTCACCCTGGCAGGTCCGGGCATCGTCACCCAGGCCGACGCGCTGCGCCAGGCGCTGGGGCACCAGGAGCAGGGGCTGCACGACCGGCTGTCGCAGTCGCGCTTGGGCCAGGTGATGCTGCAGCAGGTGCCGGCCTCGCTCGGCGGCAGCAAGGCCAGCGGCGCGCCGGGGGTGTCGTCCGGCCTCGCCGGATCGGTCGCGGGGTTCCTGGGCTCGGCGTTCGGGCTGTTCGGCACGGTGGCGGTGATCGTGATCGCCGGGCTGTATCTCGCCGCCTCCCCCTCGACCTACGCCAACGGCATCATGCGGCTGGTGCCGCCGCCGCACCGGGCGCGCGCCAAGGAGCTGCTCGGCACGGCGGGCCATGCGCTGTGGATGTGGAGCGCCGGCCAGGCGGTCGACATGCTGGTGGTGGGGCTGCTGTCGGGGATCGGGCTGTGGCTGCTCGGCGTGCCGCTGGCGCTGGTGCTCGGCATCATCGCAGCACTGTTCAACTTCGTGCCCTATATCGGCGCCATCACCGGCTCGGTTCCGGCCATCCTGATCGCCTTCTCGGTCAGCGCCGCCACCGGCCTGGAAACGGTGGCGCTGTATCTCGCGATCCAGGGCTTCGAGGGCAACGTGATGGCGCCGCTGATCCAGAAGCGCGCCGTCGACCTGCCGCCCGGGCTGACCATCCTGTCGCAGACCGCCTTCGGCGCGATCCTGGGCATCCCGGGGCTGATCTTCGCCACACCGCTGACAGCCGCGCTGCTGGCGGTGCTGAACAAGGCGACGCCGCAGCTGGAGCCGGGCGAGCGGATGTAGGGGTCATGGCAGCCACGCCTCCCGCCGTTCCCGTTTACCGGAGCCCGTGAAGCGAAGGCCGCCCCCGCCCTGGTCGTGCTGGCCCTGCTCCTGGGCGCGAGCCGGCTGTTCACCGGCATCGTCCAGGCCAGCGACGAGCCGACCACCTGTCTCGTGCTCAACCACGCGCCGGACGTCCGTATCGAGCGGCCGAAAGCCGACGGCATGCCGATCGGACGGCAGGT
>CAXTZG010000154.1:0-6074 GCA_964248625.1 uncultured Acetobacteraceae bacterium
GCCGCCTCGGTTTCCAGGCGGGCCTGCGCCTCCTGGGCGTCGGCCAGCCGGAGGGCCGCCTCGTCGTGGTCGGCCTGCGCTCGCGCCAGTCGGGTGTCCGCCTGCGCTGCATCCTGCAGCGCACGCTCGCCGTCGCGCGCGGCGCCGTCCGCCTCGACGCGCCGCCGTTCGAGCAGGGTGCGCGCGTCCGCCTCCGCCAGGCGTGGCCCGGGGAGGCGCTGCTCGGCTGCCTGTTCGGCCGCCATCGTTTCCCGCAGGCGCCGATCCGCATCCGCCAGCGCGGCGTGTCCCGCAAGCCGCGCGGCACCCGTTTCCGCCACCGCCTGTCGCGCGCGCGCATGCAGCAGCGCCAGCAGCCCGGCCTCGCCGTCCCGCAGCTGCGACGCGATCTCGCGGTAGCGCGCGGCCTGCGTCGCCTGACTGGCCAGCGACTGCGCCCGCGCTGCAAGCTGCACCCGCAGATCCTCCGCGCGCGACAGGTTCGCTTCCGTGGCCCGCAGCTTGAGCTCGGCCTCGTGCCGCCTGGCATGCAGCCCGGTGATGCCGGCGGCCTCCTCCAGAATCCCGCGCCGCTCCTCCGGCCGCGCGGTGACGATCGCCGACACCCGGCCCTGGCTGACCATCGCCGAGGAGCGGGCGCCGCTGGCCAGATCGGCGAACAGCGTCTGCACGTCGCGCGCGCGCAGCTCGCGGCCGTTGACCCGGTAGGCGCTGCCGACGCCGCGCTCGATGCGCCGGCTGATCTGCAGCTCGGCCTGGTCGTGGAACGGCGGCGGCGCGAAGCCGGCGGCCTCCTCGAGGGTGAGGGTCACCTCCGCCAGGCTGCGCGCCGGGCGGGCCGCGGTGCCGGCGAAGATCAGGTCGTCCATCTCGGCCCCGCGCAGGGACCGGGCGGAGCTCTCGCCCATCGCCCAGCGCAGCGCCTCGACGACGTTGGACTTGCCGCAGCCGTTCGGTCCGACGATCCCCGTCAGCCCGGGCAGGATCTCCACCGAGACCGGCTCGGCGAAGCTCTTGAAGCCGGCGATCCGCAGGCGGGCGAAGGTGACCGGCACGCCGCCGCCCCCGATGTTAGGCGCCGGCGGCGGTCACCTTGCCCAGAAAGGTGTCGTATTCCATCTCGCCCGAGAACAGCGTGCTGCCGAAGATGAAGGAGGGCGTGCTGTCGATCTTGTACTTGGCCTGTCCGGCGTTCTGCTCGTCCAGGATCTCCTGGCGCAGCCCGGCATCGTCGATCGTCTTCTGGAACAGCTCGTGCGACATCCCGGCCAGGGCCGCCATCTTGGCAAGCTCGGTCTGCGGATCGCTTGACTGGGAGAACGCCCAGTGGTCCTGGCTTGCGAACAGCGACTGCACGAACGGCTCGTAGCGTTCCGCGGGCAGGGCGCGCGACACCGCGGCGGCGGCCAGCGCCACCTGGTCGAGCGGGAAGTCGTGATACACGTAGCGGATGCGGCCGGTGTCGATCAGCTTGGCCTGCACCTCGGGAAACACCGTCTGGCTGAAGCGCGCGCAGTGGGTGCAGGTCAGCGAGAACCATTCCTGCACCACCAGCTTGGCGTCCGGCTTGCCGAGCGAGCGCTCGCCCATGCGCGGATCGGCGGCAGCGGCCTCGGCGCCGAAGGCAGGGCGGGCGAGCGCCAGCGCAGGGGCCGCGGCAAGAAGCAGGACGCGTCGGGACAGGCTCATCGGCAGCGACTCCGGCTGACAGGCGATCGGAAACCGCGCCCCGATCCAGGTGCCCGACAGAAACCGGCAAAGTGGTGGAGCGTCAAGCGGGCCGAGAGCCGCGATCAGCGCCTGGCGCGTGCCGCGATGCGGCCGCCGAGGCGGGCGAGCGCCTCCTGCAGCTCGCCCTCCGGCAGGCCCTCGACCACGACCGGAACGGGCGCCCGCGCGGGCTCGGCCGCATCCGGCGCCGGATTGACCAGATCGTCCTGCACGAAGCGGAGCCGCTCGACGATCTGGCGGCCGAGCCCGGTATTGATCCGCGCGATCAGCTGCGGCGCCAGGTGCTGCAGCTCCAGCGCCGCCGGCCCGTTCGCCGCCAGCGTCAGGGTGCCGCCGGAGAAGCGGCGCGGCGCGGTGATTGCGGCCGTCTGCGGCCCCACCAGTGTCGCCCAGTCGGTCATCAGCTGCACGGAAGCCGGCGAGCGCGACCGGAAGGCCGGCCGGGTGATCGCCGGCAGCAGGCTCGCCAGCGGCCTCGGGCCATAGACGTGCCGGGTTGGCGGGTCGGGTGGCACGGGCGGCTTGCCGCTGCGGACGTCCTTCGCCATAGACCCGTGGTGCCTCCCCAAGCTCGCGATCTGCTGCACTGGTACGACCGTCACCGGCGCATCCTGCCCTGGCGCGCGCCGCCCGGCGAGACCGCCGATCCCTACCATGTCTGGCTCAGCGAGATCATGCTGCAGCAGACCACGGTTGCCGCGGTGATCCCGTTCTTTCTCCGGTTCCTGGCGCTGTTCCCGACCGTGCAGGCGCTTGCCGCGGCGCCGGAGGAGCGGGTGATGCAGGCCTGGGCCGGGCTCGGCTACTACGCCCGGGCGCGCAACCTGCATGCCTGCGCCAGGGCGGTCGCGGCGCGCGGCGGCTTTCCGTCCACCATCGCGGAGCTGCGGGAGCTGCCCGGCATCGGCGGCTACACCGCGCCGGCGATCGCGGCGATCGCGTTCGGCGTGCCCGCCGTGCCGGTGGACGGCAATGTCGAGCGGGTGGCCTCGCGCCTGTTCGCGATCGAGACCCCGCTGCCGGCAGCGCGCCGTGCCCTGGCGGTGGCTGCCGCCACGCTCGGCGCCGACCCGGACGCGCAGGCGCGCCCGTCGGATTTCGCGCAAGCGCTGTTCGATCTCGGCGCCACCCTCTGCACGTCCCGGCGTCCCGCCTGCGTTCTCTGCCCCTGGCGCGGCGACTGTGCGGCGCAGGCGCAGGGCATCGCCGAACGGCTGCCGGTGCGGGCCGCCAAGCCCGTGCGTCCGGAGCGTCACGGCGTGCTGTTCCACCTGACCGACCGCGACGGCGCCGTGCTGCTGCAGCGCCGTCCTCCCGAGGGGCTGCTGGGCGGCATGACCGAGCTCCCCGGCACGCCCTGGCGCGAAGCGACGTGGGGCGAGGCGGAGGCGCTGGCGCTGGCGCCGATGCAGGCGACATGGCGGCCGCTCGGCGGCGTGCGCCACGTCTTCACCCACTTCGCCCTGACCCTGGCGGTACTCGGCGCCGGCTGCGACACCGTCCCGGCGCAGGCCCTGGCCGGCCGCTTCCTGCGCCCCGGCCAGGACCTGTCAGACGAGGCGCTGCCGACCCTGATGCGCAAGGCGGTGGCGCTGGCCCGCCCCTGAGCCGCTCACGTGTTCACGATTTATTCCCGGGGCCTGCATCTGATCTCGGCGATCGGCTATGCTCGTTCGCATGCGATTCGTGCACACCTCGGACTGGCAGATCGGCAAGGGCTTCCGCTTCGCCGACGACGACACGCTGGCGGTCCTGCAGAACGAGCGGATCGACGTGATCGGCCGCATCGGCCGGCTGGCCCGCGCCGAGGGTGCGGCGCGCGTCCTGGTCGCCGGCGACCTCTGGGACATGGCGGCGCCGAGCGATCGCACCCTGCGCCAGCCGATCGAGCGCATGCGCCAGTTTCCCGACCTGCACTGGCACCTGATCCCGGGCAACCACGATCCCAACCTGCCCGGCGGCCTCTGGGACCGCCTGCTCCGCACCGGCCTGCCGGACACGATCCATCCCCATCTCTCGCCGCAGCCGGTGCCGCTCGGGGCAGGGGACGGCGGCCGCGACGCCTGGCTGCTGCCGGCTGTGCTGGACCGCCGCCACGCCTTCGGCGACCCGACCGCCTGCATGGACGAGGCGGCGACGCCGGAGGGCGCGCTCCGCATCGGGCTGGCGCACGGCTCGGTGCGCAGCTTCGGCAGCGATCCCGGCGACGCCCACAACCTGATCGCCGCCGACCGCGCGGCGCGAAGCGGCCTTGCGTATCTGGCGCTGGGCGACTGGCACGGCATGATCCCCGCCGGCGAGCGCAGCTGGTATTCCGGCACGCCGGAGCCGGACGGCTTCGACCGCGGCGGCGACGGCGGCGGCAGCGTGCTGCTGGTTTCGCCCGACGCCCCCGCCGGCACGCCGCTCGCGGCGGCGCATCGCGTCGGGCGCTTCGTGTGGAGCCAGCAGCGGGCGATCCTGACCGGCCGCGCCGACATCGACGCGCTGGAGGACCGGCTGCGCGGCATCGACCGCGGCGACCCGAGTCGCGTGCTGGCCTGGCTCATCGTCGAGGGCGCGCTCGGGCTCGACGACCATGCCGCCTTCCAGGACCGCATCCGCGCGGGCGTCGGCAGCGCGCTGCGGGCGCTGCGCATCGACGACGCGCGGCTCGAGCCGACCGCCTCGCCCGACGACCTGGCGACGCTGGGAGCCAGCGGCGCCCTGCGCGATGCCGCCGACCGGCTGGCGCTGCAGGTGGCCCAGCCCGGCGGCGGCACCGATCCCGACATCGCCCGCGCCGCCCTGCAGCGGCTGCTGTTCCTGGCCCGCCACGAGGCCGCCGCGCCATGAGGCTGCGCACGATCGAGCTCGACCAGTTCCGCAAGTTCGACCGCCGGGTGCGGCTCGAGGGGCTGGGCGACGGCGTCAACGTGCTGTGCGGCCCCAACGAGCACGGCAAGTCCACCGTGCTGGCGGCCCTGCGCGCGGTGCTGTTCGAGCGCCACAACTCCCGCACCGAGTCGATCCGCGGCTACCAGCATCGCCGCGGCAGCACCGCACCCGCGGTGGCGCTGGAGTTCGAGCATGACGGCACGCTGCACCGGATCGAGAAGCGCTTCCTGTCGCGCCCGTCCGCCCGGCTGGTGTCGGCGGGTACGGCCTATGACGGCGATGCGGCCGAGGAGCGGCTGCAACGGCTGCTCGGCGTCTCGGTGGGTTCCCGCGCCGCCAGGGACGCCGCACAGACCGCCTCGATCTGGGGCGCGCTGCTGGTGGCGCAGGGCGACAGCTTCGCGCAGGCGCGGCTCGGCGAGGGCGCCCGCTCCACCCTGTCGGAGTGCCTGGAAGCCGAGCTCGGCAGCGTCAGCGGCGGGCCGGCGACCGGCCGGCTGCTGAAGCGGGTGCAGGACTCGCTCGCAGCGCTGCTGGACGGCTACGGCCGGCCCCGCGACCGCTACAAGGCCGCGGTCGCCGAGGAGGAGGCCGCCCGCACCGGCATCGCCACGCTGGAGGAGCGCCGCCGTCTGCTGCGCGGCGATCTGGATGCCGCCGTCGCCGCGCGCGGCGCGCTGGCCCGCGAGGAGGATCCCGTTCGCGCCGAGCAGATCGTCGAGCAGCTGGCGTCGGCACGGCGCCACCGCGACGGCGTGCTTGGCTATCGCAATCGTCTGGCGGAGGCGGAGTCCGGCGTGCGCCTGGCGCTCTCGGCCCATGACGAGGCCCTGGCCGAGCAGAACCGGCGCACCGTCCGCGCCGGCGCGCTGGCGGCGGCCGGGCAGGCCCTGTCCGGCCTGCTCGCCGCCGAGGCCGAGGCCCGCGCGCGCGACGATGCCGCCCGTGCCGCCATGGTTGGTCGTCGCGACGCCCACGACGACGCGGTCCAACGGCAGGACGAGGCCGAGCGTGTCCTGCGCCGCGCCGCGGCTGGTCTCGAAGCCGCCGATCAGGCGGGGCTGCACCGGTCCGCCGCGATTGGCCTGGCGCAGGCGGAGGCCGAGGCCGCCCGCGTGTCCGCCCTGTCGGAGTCGCTGTCGCGCCTGCGCCTGGACGAGGAGGCGATGCGCGGGCTGCAGGCGGCCGAGCTCGCCGATCGCGGCAACCGGGCAGCGCTGCAGGCCCAGGCCACCATCGTCGAGCTGTGCCTCGACGTCGCCGCCGAGCTGCTGGTCGAGGGTGCCGCGCCGGAACGGCTGCCGCCCGGCCCGGTCCGTCTCAGCCTGACGCGTCCGGCCGAGCTGCTGATCCACGGCGCCGGCCGCCTGTGCATCGCGCCCGCCGGCCGCGACCGCGAGAAGCTGCACGCCGCCGCCGGCGACAGCGCCCGCGACCGGCTGGGGCTGGCGCCCGGGACGCTGATC
>CAXTZG010000155.1:0-5963 GCA_964248625.1 uncultured Acetobacteraceae bacterium
GGGCAGCGGGCGGGCGCTGACGGCGTCCGAGCTGGCGACGCGCCAGCGGGTGCTGGACGAGCAGCAGAAGGAAGCGGCCAAGCGCGACGCCGAGCGCCGCGAGCAGGAGAAGATCCAGGTCCTGTCCGCGGCCGAGGAAGCGCGCCGCCGCGACGACGATGCCCGCAAGGCCGCCGAGGAGGCCGAACGCCATGCCGTCGCCGACCAGGCGCGGGCCCGGGCGGAAGCCGAGGATGCGCGCCGTGCGGCAGAGGATGCCGAGATCCAGGCGCAGGATCAGGGCGGCTCCGACGACCAGGCGCTCGGCGAGGTTCTGACTGGATCGACGCCGACGGCCGAGCCGTCGCGTGGCGGGGTGACGCTGGTGCAGCCGGAGCCGCTGCGCACCATCGCCTCGCGAGCGATCGGTCATGCGCCGGTGGTCAATACCCGTCCGGGTGCCGCACCTGCGGCGGCCGCACCGGCGGAGACGCTGCGGCTGCGCACCGCGCGGCCGGAGGAGGATGACCGTCGCGGCGGTCCGGTCCGTCGTCCGGGCGGGCTCGCTCTGCCCGCGCGCAAGACGCCGCTGGTGGCGCCGAAGAAGGTCGGCGATCGCCGTGTCACCGGCCGCGTCGACGTGCAGGCCGCGATCGAGGGCGACGACGACAAGACCCGCTCGCTGGCCTCGGTGCGTCGCCAGCGCGACCGCGAGCGCCGTCAGGCGGAGCTCGAGCGGCTGCGCGCCGACCAGGTGCGGGTGGTGCGCGACGTCGTGCTGCCGGAAACCATCACGGTGGCCGAGCTCGCCAACCGCATGGCGACGCGCGCCGGCGACGTGATCAAGTCGCTGATGAAGATGGGCGTGATGGCCAACGTGGCCCAGGTGCTCGATGCCGACACCGCCGAGCTGGTGATCCAGGAGTTCGGGCACCGGGTCCGCCGCGTGTCCGAGAGCGATGTCGAGATCGGCATCGAGGGCGAGACCGACGAGGATCTCGACCTGCTGCCGCGAGCACCCGTCGTGACCATCATGGGCCATGTCGACCACGGCAAGACCTCGCTGCTGGACGCCATGCGCAAGGCCGACGTGGCGGGCAGCGAGGCTGGCGGCATCACCCAGCATATCGGCGCCTATCAGGTCGAGACCGCTTCCGGCAGCCACATCACCTTCATCGACACCCCCGGCCACGAGGCCTTCACCTCCATGCGCGCCCGCGGCGCGTCGGTGACGGACATCGTGATCCTGGTGGTGGCCGCCGATGACGGCGTGATGCCGCAGACGATCGAGGCGATCCGGCACGCCAAGGCCGCGAACGCGCCGATCATCGTCGCCATCAACAAGAGCGACAAGCCGGGCGCCAATCCGAACAAGGTGCGCCAGGAACTGCTGCAGCACGAGATCGTCGTCGAGGAGCTTGGCGGCGATACCCAGGACGTCGAGGTGTCGGCGACCAAGCGCACCGGCCTCGACACGCTGGAGGAGGCGATCGCGCTGCAGGCCGAGATCCTCGACCTGCGCGCCAACCCCGACCGCACCGCCGAGGGCACCGTCATCGAGAGCCGTCTCGATCGTGGCCGCGGCCCGGTCGCGACCGTGCTGGTGCAGAAGGGCACGCTGAACCAGGGCGACATGATCGTGGCGGGCGCCGAGTACGGCCGCATCCGCGCGATGCTCGACGACAAGGGCAAGCCGATCAAGACGGCCGGGCCCTCGTCGCCGGTCGAGGTGCTGGGCCTGTCGTCGGTGCCGGGTGCCGGCGAGCCGTTCGTGGTGGTGGAGAACGAGACCCGCGCCCGCGAGATCTCGGAGTTCCGCCAGCGCAAGGTCAAGGAGAAGCAGGCCGCCGGCGTCACCGCCGCCCGTGGCACGCTCGACCAGATGCTCGCCCGCATCCAGGCTGGCGCGCAGAAGGAAGTGGCGCTGGTCATCAAGGCCGACGTGCAGGGCTCGTCCGAGGCGATCCAGGCGACCGTGCTCAAGCTCGAGCACGAGGAGGTCAAGGTCCGCGTGCTGATCTCCGGCGTCGGCCAGATCACCGAGAGCGACATCCAGCTCGCGCGCGCATCGGATGCGATCATCATCGCCTTCAACGTCCGCGCCACCAGCCAGGCGCGCGAGATGGCGACGCGCGACGGCGTCGACATCCGCTACTACTCGATCATCTACCAGGTGGCCGATGACGTGGAACAGCTGGTGAAGGGCAAGATCGCGCCGAAGCACCGGGAGAAGTTCCTGGGCTACGCCGAGATCCGCCGCGTGTTCAACATCACCAAGACCGGCATGGTCGCCGGTTGCTACATCACCGAGGGCGTGGTCAAGCGCGGCTGCGGCGTGCGCCTGCTGCGCGAGAACGTGGTCATCCACCAGGGCGACCTCAGCCAGCTCAAGCGCTTCAAGGACGACGTCCGCGAGGTCGCCCGCGGCTACGAGTGCGGCCTGTCGTTTGCCGGCTACAACGACCTCAAGGAAGGCGACGTGGTCGAGTGCTACGAGATGGAGCTGGTCCCGGCGTGAGCCGGAACGCGTCTCGCGGCAAGACCGAGCTGAAGGGGCCGGCGGGGAAGCCCGCCGGCCCTGCACGTTCCGGGGCCTCGTCGAAGCGCCGCACCGGCGGGGCGGCCGGTCCGTCGCAGCGTCAGCTTCGGGTGTCGGAGGAGGTGCGGCACGTGCTGGCCGAGCTGTTCACCCGTGTCGAGTTCCGCGATCCGGAGCTGGCGGGCGTGCAGATCACCGTCACCGAGGTGCGTATCAGCCCGGACCTGCGTCATGCCACCGCCTTTATCGCCCGGCTGGGACGCAGCGACGTCGATGCGCTGCTGCCGGCGCTGAAGCGGGCGACGCCGTTCCTGCGCAGCGAGCTGAGCCGGTCCGTCCGGCTGCGCGGCGTGCCGGACCTGCATTTCCAGCCCGACACGGCACTCGACTACGCGATGGAGATCGACGCGCTGCTGCGCTCGCCCGACGTGGCGAAGGATCTCGAGGGCGAGAAGGATGCGGCCCCGCCATCGGACTGATCGCTAGGCCGGCGCGGCCGGAGGCAGCTTGTCCTGCAGCGCGAGCGGCATCGCCCGCAGCACGACACGGCGGATCGGACGCCAGAACACCGACAGCATTAGCAGCAGCGCGCCGACCAGCAGCGCCGTGGGGGCCAGGCTCGCATCCAGCGAGCCGGCATGCCGGATCACCACCGCCACGGCATAGATGACGTAGGCCAGCCCGGAGACCAGCGCTGCCCGACGATCGATGATCACGGCAACCAGTCCGAGCAGCAGATACACCAGCACCGCGAGCAGCGCCGGCGTCAGCTGATCCGCCCGCCTGCACGGTCGACGTTTTTCCCAAGCAGCAGGCCGGGCGACAGGCCGAGCCAGTGGAAGAGCGGGTGCACGATCATTGGCGCCGCCAGCAGATGCAGCCAGAAGGCGACGTCGGACCGGTCGGTGCGACGCAGGCGATCACGCGAATCCCACCGCATCGCCAAGGCGAGCACAGCCAGCCCGCAGACCAGCAGCAGGCGGTTCAGCCACCCGGCCGCCGATGGCACCGCCGCGATCAGCAGCAGCAGCAGGGTGAGGAGCCCGAGCAGGGCTGCACAGGCGATCGTGATCGCCACCTTGAACCGGCGCCAGTGGGCGATGGCGGCGCCGCAACCGAACGCGCTGAACGCCGCCGCGACGATGACGGGCATCGTGTCGCCGATCTGCCCATCCAGGATCACCAGCGTGCTTCTGGCGGTGGCGGCGATGCCGATGATGAAGGCGAGGAACAGGACGATGCTCGGCAGCGCCATGCGACGTCGGCGGGTGAAGTACTCGGATAGCCCCCACGCGGCGAACACGACCGCCGTGCCGCCCAGCACCGAAACCCGTCCTCCGAACCAGGCGATTGCGGTTAGGACGAGGATAAGCGCCAGGGTGACGAAGATGTCGTTGAAGCCGGTCAGCAGGCGGAAATTTCTCGTCATCTGGAACGCCTGGCGGCTGCCGTGTGGCTGCATCGCCCCCTTGCTCCGGCAGGATCGTGTTGCTCATTAGATCCGCCCCGTTGCACTCGTCACGGAGGCACGTTCAACAGCGTCGCCGGAGCCTCGAGCCCGAGGCCTCAGCGGGTCCAGGGCAGCGCCCTGGCCTTGCTTCTGCCGTTCACACCCGAGGCTGCAGTCCTTTCGACGCCGCGTGATGCGCCAGGTCCAGTTGTCGCATGACCGGAAGCAGCGCGGCGCAGACCGCCGTCACCGCGATCCCGAGCTCCAGGAGATTGAGGAACAGCCCGTGATAGATCGGCAGGCTCTGCGCGGCTCCGCCCGTGGCGAGGCCGGGCGGCAGCGAGGCGAGGTTGGCGACGACGCTGCCGATGTAGAATGCGACACCGATGGCGACGAACAGCGCCCCCATCATGAAGGCGCTCAGGCGCCTGGGCGTGTAGCGTGCCACCATGGCCAGCCCCAGGCCGCTGACCAGCAGCTCGCCCACCGAGATCAGGCTGTAGCCCGCGACCATGATCCAGGCCGAGACATGCGGGCCGGCGCCGCGTCCGGTGGCGAGCCACCAGACCAGGAATGCGCCGGTGACGCAGACGAAGCCGAGCAGGAACTTGCCCGCGATCGGCAGGTCCCGG
Organism: uncultured Acetobacteraceae bacterium; assembly: GCA_964248625.1. Classification (GTDB taxonomy): domain Bacteria; phylum Pseudomonadota; class Alphaproteobacteria; order Acetobacterales; family Acetobacteraceae; genus Lichenicola. The sequence continues at coordinate 4,601 of CAXTZG010000155.1, forward strand.
CCGCGGCGACCGAGCGCGTTGTAGATCCAGGCGAGCGGCGGGCTGAGGATCATGATCCAGATCGGGTTCAGCGCCTGGAACTGCGCGGGCGAGAACGAGAACAGCGTCGTGCCGCCGAGCCTGAACGCCGGATCGACGTTGCGCAGCGCGAACAGGGTCAGGGAGGTGGATTGCTGCTGATAGAAGATGAAGAACAGCATCACCTCCAGCGTGAGCAGGTAGGTGATCATCAGGCCTGGCCGTTCCGCAGGCGCGGCGCGCTGGTGGATGCGGGCCCAGATCAGCAGGATGGCCAGTCCGGCGAGCCAGACGCAGGCGCGCGCCACCATGGCGTGCTGCAGCACCAGCATGACGACGAGGATGGCGGCGATCATGCCGCCCAGGATCAGCCAGCCGGTCGTGGCGGGCAGCGGCCGGGCGTCCGGCGCCGAGCCGATGCCGTCGAGGCGCCGGCGCAGCAGGGCGTAGGTGATCAGGCCGATGACCAGCCCGACCGCGCTCATGGCGAAGGCGGCGTGCCAGCCGTAGCGGTCCTTGAGCCAGGGCGAGGCCAGCAGGGAAACGGTCGAGCCGATATTGACCGCCATGTAGTAGATGGTGAAGGCGGCATCGAGCCGGCTGTCGTCGCCTTCGTAGATGCGGCGCACGAGATTGGCGGCGTTCGGCTTGAACAGGCCGTTGCCGACCGAGATCGTGCCCATGCCGAGCCCGAGCAGCGCGGCGCCGTCGAGCGGCAGCGCCAGCAGCGTGTAGCCCAGCACCAGGCAGCACGCGCCGGCGATCATGGCGCGACGCGATCCGAGCACCTGGTCGCCGAGCCAGCCGCCGATCGCAGGGGCTGCATAGGTGAGGGCGGCGAAGGCGCCCCAGAGCAGGTTGGCGTCGCGGTCGGCGAAGCCCAGCCGCTGCACCAGGAACAGCAGCAGCAGCGCCTGCATGCCGTAATAGCCGAACCGTTCCCACAACTCGATCAGCAGGACGACGGAGAAGCGCTGGGTGCGGCTGGGAGCGAGCATGGATCGATCCTGTAACGGCTTCCGCCGGCGGCGTCGATCCGGAGCCCCGCCTGGATCGACGCCAGCCACCCCGTCGCGCGGGGCTGCGGTCGCTGTGCGACGCAATGGTGAAGGCCCGGCCCGCGAACCCGGCTTCGGCCGGATCATTGGACCGAACTGGGCGCGCGGACACGTCCTGCACCACGAGGGCTTCATGATGACGATTCGAACCACGACGCGGCTCTTCCTGACCGGTGCCGCAATGGCAGCCCTGCTCGGCACGGCACTGGCGCCGGCCCGGGCCCAGATCGGCGGCGTCGGCAGCGCCGGCGTGCCCGGTGCCGGTGCCGCCAGCCCCAACACCAGCG
>CAXTZG010000156.1:0-5924 GCA_964248625.1 uncultured Acetobacteraceae bacterium
TCACCGGCCCCTCGCCGCCATCGATCTTCGACAGCGTCCGGCTTTCGGGCAGCGACGGCGGCAGGTCGGCATCGATCGGATCAGGGGCGTAGCGCACCACCAGCGCCAGGGCGGCCGCGCGGGCCTGCTCGAAACTGTCGGCCACCACGAAGGCGACCGGCTCGCCGTAATGGCGGATGGTGTCGGAGGCCAGCGCCGGCTGCGCCCGGGCGAAGCGATCCTCCGCGTCGAGCGGACCCCATGGCGCCTGCGGCGGCGCGTTGGCATGGGTCAGCACGAGCCGCACCCCGGGCGCCGCTTCCGTCACCGAGGCGTCGATCGACAGGATGCGCCCCCTGGCAATCGTCGCTGGCACGATGAAGCCGACCAGCGGCTCCGGACCGTGATACTCGGCGCCGCCATACTCGTAGGCATAGGTCGCGGCCCCCGTCACCTTCAGGCGGCCATCGACCCGGTCGATGCCCGGCCCGATCGCGGGAAGCGTGGGCGCGCGCGGCCCCTTGGCGTCGCCGTCAGCCATGCTGCGCCTCCGGGGCCGCCTGGGCTGCGGTCATCACGACCTGGGCCAGCAGGCGCCGCGTCATCGGGATCTTGAAGTCGTTCTGGCCATGTCCGGCCGCACCCTGCAGCAGCTGGTCGGCCGCCCGGCCGAGGCTCGCCTCGTCGGGACGGCTGCCGGCCAGCACCGCTTCCGACGCCGGCACCCGCCATGGCTTCGGCGCCAGGCCGCCGCAGGCGAAGCGGGCCCGCCGCACCTGCCCGCCCTGCGCATCGATGACCGAGGCGACCGAGATCAGCGCAAAGGCGTAGGACGCGCGGTCACGCACCTTGCGATAGCTCTGCAGCCCCGGCGGCGGCGGCGGCAGCGTCACGGCGGTGATCAGCTCGCCCGGGGTGAGCACCGTCTCCAGATGCGGCGTGTCGCCGGGCAGCCGATAGAAGGCGCTGATCGGGATGCGACGCATTGCACCGCTCGGCGCGGTGGTCTCGATGGTGGCGTCCAGCGCCATCATCGCCACCGCCATGTCGGAGGGATGCACCGCGATGCAGTGCTCGCTGCCGCCGACCACCGCGTTCATGCGGTTGAAGCCCGCGAGGGCAGCACAGCCGCTGCCGGGCTGGCGCTTGTTGCAGGGCTTGGCGGTGTCGTAGAAATACACGCAGCGCGTGCGCTGCAGCAGGTTGCCGGCCGTGGTCGCCTTGTTGCGCAGCTGCGGGGAGGCGCCGGCCAGCAGCGCCTGGCTGAGCAGCGGATAGCGCGCGCGCACCACCGGGTCGGCGGCCAGCGCGCTGTTGCTGACGCCGGCGCCGATGCGGATGCCGCCATCGGCGGCCGGACGCACGCCGCCCGGATCGAGCCGGCCGAGATCCACCAGATGCGACGGCACCACGATCTCGAGCTTCATCAGGTCGAGCAGGTTGGTGCCGCCGGCGATGAAGCTGGCGCCGGACACAGCGGCGGCCTGCGCTGCCGCCTGCGGGGCGGCGGCACGCTCGTAGGTGAAGCTCCTCATGCCGGTATCTTCCCGTCCGCGTCGCGGATCGCCGCCAGGATGTTGGGATAGGCGCTGCAGCGGCAGATGTTGCCGCTCATGCGCTCGCGCAGCTCCAGGTCGCTCAGCTCCGGATGCGGCGTCGCCACGTCGGGCGTCACCCAGCTCGGCCAGCCCTGACGATGCTCGGCGATCATGCCGACCGCCGAGCAGATCTGGCCCGGCGTGCAATAGCCGCACTGGTAGCCGTCATGCTCCAGGAAGGCCGCCTGCATCGGATGCAGCTCGTCCCCCCGCGCCAGCCCCTCGATGGTGGTCAGCTGTCCGCCATCATGCATCACCGCCAGGCTGAGGCAGGCGTTGATCCGCTGCCCGTCGGCCAGCACCGTGCAGGCGCCGCATTGGCCATGGTCGCAGCCTTTCTTGGAGCCGGTCAGGTGCAGATGCTCGCGCAGCATGTCCAGCACAGTGGTGCGCACATCCAGCGTCAGCACGCGCTCCTGCCCGTTCACCGTGATGCGGACCTGCTCCATCACCACCGGGCCCAGCCGCGGCGGACCCGCCGGTGCCGGCTCGGTCGCCGCTTCCGATTCGGCCGCCGGGGCTGTGGCCGTCGCCAGCACCACGCCAGCGGCAGCGCCGCCCTGCAACAGGGAGCGCCGCGAAACCGACCAGCCCGGCGCCTCGTTCTGCCCGTCTTTCATCTGCCTACTCCGCAAGGCGCACAAAACGTGGCGGATGGCTGCGGCCGGAACCGCCGCGTGCCGGCCGCATGGCCCGGCGCCTGTCCGAACCCGCCATGTTGCAACATGGCCTATTTGATGACTTGTTGGCGCGTCACAAGTCGAGCATGCCAGATCGTGTCACTCAAGCGCCGGTGCCGCAACGTCCGAACAGACCCCGACCGGCGCCTGCCCGCAGGCATCGCCCTCATGGCGTTGGCAGCACTGGCCGCCGCGCCGGCGAAGGCCCAGGATCAGCCGCAACCCGGGCCGACACCGGGTGCGGGAGCGATCCCCACCCCGCAGGACCGCGCCTATCCGGGCACGATCACCCTGACGATCGATGCGACCGACCTCGACCGGCATATCTTCACCGGGCACGAGGTCATCCCCGTGGCCGCGTCCGGCGACCTCGTGCTGCTGTTCCCTAAATGGCTGCCCGGCGATCACTCGCCGACCGGCGAGCTCGACAAGTTCGCGAGCTTGGTGGTGAAGGCAGGCGGCAGGCCGCTCGCCTGGGTGCGCGACCCGGTCGACGTCTATGCCTTCCACATCCCGGTGCCGCAGGGCGCCGCGTCGCTGGCACTCGACTTCCAGTACCTCTCGCCGGCCGAGCCGAAGGAAGGCCGCGTCGTCATGACGTCGGCGATGCTCAGCCTGCAGTGGAACAACATGCTGCTGTATCCGGCCGGGTATTTCTCGCGCGGCATCACGATGGATGCGTCCATGACGCTCCCCGCCGGCTGGACGTTCGGCAGCGGGCTCGACGTCGCAGGAACAGAAGGCGCCACGACGCGCTTCAAGCCGGTGCCGCTGAACACGCTGGTCGACAACCCGGTGCTGGCCGGCAGATATGTCCGTCGCGAGGACCTGGCCCCCGGTGCGCCGGTGCCGGTGCATCTCGACGTCGCGGCCGACGCGCCGGACGACCTCGCGATCACGCCGGAGCAGCTCGCCGACCACCGCAACCTGGTGACCCAGGCCGGACGGCTGTTCGGATCGCACCACTACGACCATTACGACTTCCTGCTGTCGATCTCGGACGAGCTGGGCGGCATCGGGCTGGAGCATCACCGCTCGTCCGAGAACGGGGTTGCCGCGAACTACTTCACCGCCTGGGACAAGACGGTGGCCGAGCGCGACCTGCTGGCGCACGAATACACCCATAGCTGGAACGGCAAGTTCCGCCGTCCGGCGGATCTGTGGCAGCCGAACTTCAACACCCCGGAAGGCGACACGCTGCTCTGGGTCTATGAGGGCCAGACGCAGTACTGGGGCAAGGTGCTGGCCACCCGCTCCGGGCTCTGGTCGAGGCAGAACGGGCTCGACAGCCTCGCCGTGACGGCGGCGGAATACAGCACCGGCGTCGGGCGCAGCTGGCGCGACCTCGAGGACACCACCAACGACCCGATCATCGCCCAGCGCCGGCCGCTCCCGTTCCGGTCCTGGCAGCGCTCGGAGGACTATTACGAGGAAGGCGTGCTGGTGTGGCTCGACGTCGACACGCGGCTGCGCAGCCTGACGGCGGGCAAGAAGTCGCTGGACGACTTCGCCCGCACCTTCTTCGGCATCCAGGACGGCAGCTACGTGACCCAGACCTACGCCTTCGACGACATCGTCCGGGCGCTGAACACAGTCGCGGCCTATGACTGGGCCGGGTTCCTGAACACCCGCCTTTATGCAGACGCGCCGCAGGCGCCGCTCGACGGCATCACCCGCGGCGGCTACCGCCTCACCTATACCGACGTCGAGACGCCGTTCCTGAAGAGCCTGGAAGCCAACCGGTCGTTCGTCGATCTGACGTTCTCGCTCGGGCTGAGCCTGCTTGCGGACGGCACCGTGCGCAGCGTGAGCTGGGACAGTCCAGCCTTCAAGGCAGGGATCGCGGTCGGCACGCAGCTGGTCGCGGTGAACGGGCTGTCCTTCGACATGGAGGGGCTCAAGCGGACGCTGGTGGACGACCGCGGCACGACGACGCCGATCGAGATCCTGCTGAAGGCGAGCCACCGCTACCGGACGCTGCGGATCGATTATCACGACGGCCTGCGCTATCCGCATCTGGAGCGCGTCGCCGGGACCCCCGACTATCTCGGTGCGATCCTGACGCCGCGGCCCTAGCCCGTCTCGGTCATCCCGCCCTCGCCGACGCAGCCGGCGTCAGCGGATGATCCGGCGATGCATCCAGTCGAGGCGCAGGCTGTCGAACAGGCGGGGCGGCTGGTCCCACTTCTCCTGCGGCCGAGGCACCGTATAGGTCCGCATCGACAGCTCGGCCGCCGAGGCCTCCAGGCGGAGGAAGCCGAAACGGTCGTCATAGTAGGTGTCGAGCACGATGCCGGGCTCGCCAGGCACGGGGTAGGGCGTCATCAGCGGCTGGCCGCCCGGCTTGGCCATCTTGTGCAGGTTGTGATAACCGCCCTGCCCCGCCACGATGAACGGCGTCACGCCGCGGCCGTCCGGATCGGCGACGGTGAAGCGCTGGTAGTTGTGCACGTGGCCGGAGAAGACGATGTCCGGACGTCGCCTGGACGCGGCGGTCGCGGCGGCCAGCAGGGCTGCCATCGGCTTGCTGCCCGAGTGGTAGGTGTCGAGCGAGTAGATCGGGTGGTGCATCACCACGATCAGCGCGCGGTCGGTCGGCGCCGCCGCGAGCTCGCCCTCGAACCAGGCCGCCTGGTCCGGTTCGACGACACCGCCCTCCGGGACGTTGGTGTACAGCCCGACGATCGTCGCGAACGGGCTGTTCAGGGTCCAGTAGACGTTGGGCTGGATCATCGCGGTGCGCGCGGCATCGCCGGCATCGGGCGAGTGCTGTCCCGGCGTGGCCGCGCAGAAGTTGCGCACGAAGGTGGCGAGCGACGGCAGCGGATTGGTGCGGGTGCCGTCGTCGAAGACGTCGCCGTCATGGTTGCCGGGAACGCCCATCATCGGCAGCGGGTAGTGGGCGTAGGGATCGTAGAATTGCGGCAGGTACTGATCCGCCTGGCCGTCGAAATACACCACGTCGCCGAAATGATAGAAGAACGCCGGCACGCCGTAGGGCCCCGCCTGCGCCGCGTCGCGCACCAGGCCGGCGGCCACCAGCGTCTGCGGATCGGGATCCTGCACGCCGCCAGTGTCGCCGACCATGTGGAACGCCATCCCACCGGCCTTCCGGGCGGCTTCGACGGCGTGCGGCACGATCTCCTCGAGGTCGAGGCGGAACGGGGCCGCGCCGGTCGGCGCCGGCAGCGGCTGGAACGGGCTGCCCTGGAACGTCGGTGACTGCTGCGGATGCGGCGGATCGGCAACCGGACGCCCTTGCGCGAAGCGGTGCGTTTGTTGGGTCATGGCGCGCTCACGTGTTGTGCGGATCGACGCTGCGGAAGCCGTAGGTCCGGTAGTCGGTGGTCAGCCGGTTGTTCTCGACCCGGACCACCGTGAAGCCTTCCGGCGTGCCGAGATGGGTGCCGTGCCACCAGTTGCCGCTGACCGCGCCGCAGGTCAGGAACGGCACGCCGTGCCAGAGCACCGTCTCGTTGACGTGGGTATGCCCCTGCAGCACGCCCAGCACGTTGTGACGGCCAAGCAGCGCGATCACCTCGTAGGCGTTGAGGACGCTGTTCTTGTGGTGCCGTGGCGGCGGGTCCGGGGGTGGCGCATAGCTGTCGAACGAGGTCGCGAGCGGGATGTGGCTGACCACGATGACCGGCGTGCCGGGCGGCAGCGC
>CAXTZG010000157.1:0-5660 GCA_964248625.1 uncultured Acetobacteraceae bacterium
CTAGAGCATTTTCGGTTTAGTCAAACTTGTATCCAGAATTCTCGATGTAGTTCTGGCATTCGGCTTGGCTGAAGGCATCGAGCAGAGTGGCGATGGTGGTCCAGAGTGCCTCCCGGCTTCGAGCAGCCGCCTTGCGGAGGAGCGCCTTCAGCTTGGCGAACATCTGCTCGATCGGGTTCAGGTCGGGGCTGTAGGGAGGCAAGTAGAGGATACTGGCGCCTGCTGCAGCGATGGCGTGCTGGACGCCAACAACCTTGTGGGCGGAAAGGTTGTCCATCACCACGACGTCGCCCGGTGACAGTGCGGGTGCCAGGAACTGCCGAACGTAGGCGAGAAATACGTCTCCCGTCATCGGGCCGTCGAGCACCAGCGGAGCGATGATCCCGGTCGAGCGGAGACCGGCGACGAAGGTGGTTGTCTTCCAGTGGCCGTGAGGCGCCGCATCGACCAGGCGTTCGCCTTTGGGACCCCAACCGTGGCGGCGCACCATGTTGGTGGCAGCACCGGTCTCATCAAGGAACACGAACGAAGCCGGATCCATGAAGCGCTGCCATACGCGCCACCGCTTACGATGTTTGGCCACGTCCGGCCGATCCTGCTCAGCCGCCCTCAGCGACTTTTTTTGTGTGACAGGCCCAACCGCTTGAGCGTCGCCCAGATCGTCGTCAACGAGCCCGGTGCGATGTTGCGTGCGACCAACTCGTCGCGGATCTCGGCCAGCGTGATCCCCTTGCGGGTGCTGGTCAGCTTGCGCAGCAGATCCTCGTGCCCGTCCAGCAGCGGCTTGCGGTAGCCGCCGATCCGGGCCGGGGCGGTGCTGCCTGTCTCCCGGGCACGCCGCACCAGCTTGATCGCCGCTGACGCGCTCACCTCGAACCGTTCAGCCGCAGCCCGCACTGACAGGCCTTTCACCACCGCCCGAACCAGTCGCCGACGCAGGTCCTGGGACAAAGGTGGATCGTGTCCCACTGCGTGGTGTAGGAGCGGTGTATCTGGGCAGCGTTGGCTGCTTGATCAGGCGGCCATTGATGGCAGGCTGACCGCGAGATCATCGCTCAGCGGTGCGATGGTTTCCAGGGTCATGTAGCGAGCGCGCTGCACGGCCCACTCGTCGTTCTGTTCCAGCAGCAGGGCGCCGATCAGGCGCGTGACTGCGGCTTCGTTCGGGAAGATCCCGACGACCTCGCTGCGTCGCTTGATCTCGCCGTTGAGGCGTTCGAGCGGATTTGTGCTGTGCAGCTTGGCGCGGTGCTGCGTCGGGAACCCCATGTAGGCCAGCACATCCACCTCGGCATCGTCCATGAGCGTGGCCAGCCTGGGCACGCGGGGACGGACCTGGTCGGCGACCTCGCGCCACTGCTTGCGGGCTGCCGTCGCGTCGTCCTGGGCGAATGCCGTGCCGATCCAGGCTGAGACGATACGGCGCTGGGTCTTGCCCGCATGGGCGAGTGCATTCCTCATGAAATGCACGCGGCACCTCTGCCACGTGGCGCTGAGCACCTTGGTGATGGACGCCTTCAGACCCTCGTGGGCATCCGAGATCACCAGCCTGGTGCCGCGTAGGCCGCGTCGAGCCAGGCTACGCAGGAATTCGATCCAGAACGGCTCGGCCTCGCTGTGCCCGACCGTCATGCCGAGCACCTCGCGCCTGCCGTCGGTGTTGACGCCGACCGCGATGATCACCGCCACCGAGACGATGTGGTGGTCGCGGCGGACCTTCACGTAGGTCGCGTCCAGCCAGACATAGGGCCAGTCGCCCTCGATCGGCCGCGCCAGGAACGCGTTTACCCGCTCATCGATCTCGCCGCAGAGGCGGGAGACCTGGCTCTTGCTGATGCCCTCCATGCCCATGGCCTTGACTAGGTCATCAACCGAACGCGTCGAGATATCCTGGATGTAGGCCTCTTGGATGACGGCAGTCAGGGCCTTCTCGGCCATCCGGCGCGGCTCGAGGAAGGACGGAAAGTAGCTGCCGCGCCGCAGCTTTGGGATCCGGAGCTCGACGGTTCCGGCTCTCGTCTCCCAGTCCCGGTCACGGTAGCCGTTGCGCTGGTTGGTCCGGTCGGTGCTCCGCTCGCCCGGGGCAGCGCCGCACAGCGTCTCAGTTTCCAGCTGCATCAGGCGCTCGGCGGCAAAGCCGATCATCTCGCGCAGGAACGTCGCGTCGGAGCCCTTGATCCGCTTCGCGGCTCAAGCCAGCAACGCGCGAAGGGCGATCTTGTCATCGGTCATCGTGGTGGTCCCAGGTCAGAGTTGCGTGTCGCAACCCAACCCTACCCAGTTCCACCGCGGTGGCCGCCTCCTACACCACGTCCCGGGACACGACCCCGTGCTCGGCGCCTCCAGCCTGACCTATGCGGAGGCGACCTGGTCGCAGACGCTCCCCGATTGGATCGGTGCGCACGTGCGCATGTTCCGCTACTTCGGCGGAGCGCCTCGCCTGCTGGTGCCGGACAATCTCAAGAGCGGCATCAACAAGCCCTCATTCTACGACCCCGAGGTGAACCGCAGCTACGGCGCGATGGCGGCCTACTACGCGGTCGGCATCCTGCCTGCCCGGCCACGGCGGCCGCGGGACAAGGCTGCTGTCGAGGCGGGCGTGCGGTTCGCGCAGTCCTACATCGTCGGCCGCCTGCGCAACGTCAGGTTCTTTTCCCTGGCCGAGTGCAACGCCGCGATCGCGATCGCCGTCGATCGGATGAACGGCCGAGAGATGCGACGCCTGGGCGTCAGCCGACGCCAGCTGTTCGAGACGATCGAGCAGTCGGCCATGCAGCCTCTGCCGCGGGAGGATTACGAGTATGCCGACTGGCACCTCGCCCGTGTCGGCATCGACTACCACGTCGAGGTGCAGGGCTTTTTCTACTCGGTGCCGCACGCGCTGATCCGCGAGCAGGTCGACACCCGCGCCACTGCCCGCACGGTCGAGGTGTTCCACCGCGGCAAGCGGGTGGCCGCCCATGCCCGGCGCTATGGCGGCCCACGGCATGGCACCCAGCCCGAGCACATGCCGAGCGCGCACCGGCGCTACGCCGAGTGGACCCCGGAGCGGCTGCAGAGCCAGGCGCGCGGCATCGGGCCGAACACCGAGGCCCTGATGATCGCTTTGCTCGCAAGACGGCCCCACCCCGAGCAGGGCTTCCGCACCTGCCTGGGTGTGCTGCGGCTGTTCCGCGGCATGGATGCCGCCCGGGTCGAGGCGGTCAGCCAGCGCGCGGTGGAGATCGGCGCGCTGGCCTACGCCTCCATCGCCTCGATCCTCAAGCACCGGCTCGATCGACCGGCGCCGCCGCAAGCCACGGACGAGACGCCACTCCTGCACGACAACATTCGTGGCTCCAGCTACTACCATTAGGAGACTGATATTGCTGAACCATCCAACGTTCGACCTCCTCGCCGACCTCGGGCTGCATGGCATGGCCAAGGGCTTCCGGGACATGATGGACAACCCGGAGGCAGCCGACCTCGGCCATGCCGAGTGGCTCGCGATCTTGCTCGAGCGCGAGGGCACGCTGCGCCAGCAGAAGCGGTTCGAGAGCCGCGCCAGGAACGCCAAGCTGCGCCACACGGCGGCGGTCGAGGACGTCGATTACCGGACCCCACGTGGGCTCGACCGGACGATGTTCCTCAAACTGGTGAGCTGCGACTGGATCCGGGAGCGCCGCCATTGCCTGCTGACCGGACCAGCCGGCGTCGGCAAGTCGTGGCTGGCTTGCGCGCTCGGTTACAAGGCCTGCCGGGAGAACCTGTCGGTGCTCTACCAACGGGTGCCGCGGCTGTTTGCAGCACTGGCGCTCGCACGCAACGACGGTCGCTATGCCAAGCTGCTGCACCAGCTCTCTCGCGTCGACCTGCTGATCCTGGATGACTGGGGGCCGGAGCCGTTGACCAGCGAGCAGCAGCGCGACCTGCTCGAGATCGTCGAGGACCGCTACAACGCCGGGTCGCTGATCATCACCAGTCAGGTCCCGATCGACCGCTGGTATGAGATCGTCGGCAATCCAACGCTCGCCGACGCCATCCTCGACCGCATCATGCACAACGCCCACCGGATCGAGCTCAGGGGCGAAAGCATGCGCAAGCAACGAGCGACTGCTTGACCCTGCCTGCATCACCATGACATGAGCGAAATCGACCTGCGAGACGACACCATCCTGGGCGCTATCAAATCGGAATGGTGGGCGGCATCAGATCGGAACGGTGCGCGGAACATGCTCGGAATACCCGGGCGGCATCGTCGGAATCCACAGGCGGTACAGCAGCCCGTGGGAGAACGGCTACGTGGAAAGCTTCAACGGCCGGGTTCCGCGACGAGCTGCTGTCGTGCGAGATCTTCAACACGCTGGTGGAAGCAAAGGTGCTGATCGAGCAATGGCGCGTGCACTACAACACTGCCCGATCACACTCCTCCCTCGGCTACCGTCCACCGGCACCAGAGGTGATCGTGTCGATGCTGCCACTGCCAGTCACAGATCCCGGGCCAACAGGCTCAGCTCAACACCAGGGCCTTGAGGTGACATGGCGGAAGTGGTCCGGTCCTGATGTTAGTCTTTCGGCGGATTTCCCACGACAGGTGGAGAGATTGGCCATGAAGAAGCGGTTCTCGGTGGAGCAGATTGTCGCGGTGCTGAAGCAGGCCGAACTGGGCTTGCCGGTCGCTGACCTGATCCGGAGGGTTGGGATCTCGGAGTAGACCTTCTACCGCTGGAAGAAGCAGTATGCGGGGTTGGAGACGGACCAAGTCCGGGAGTTCAAGCAGCTCACGGAAGAGAACAGCCGGCTGAAGAAGCTGGTGGCCGAACTGAGCCTCGACAAAGCCGTGCTGCAGGACGTGCTGTCAAAAAAGTTTCCCGGCCTGCGCTCATGAAGGAGGTTGTAGCCTATGTGGCGCAGAGCCACGGCTACAGCGAGCGTCGGGCCTGTTCTCTGACCTGCCAGCATCGGTCGACCCAGCGAAAGCCAGCCATCAGGGATCCAAGGATCGAGATCCGGCAGCGTATGCACGAGATTGCGCGAACCCGGATCCGCTATGGCTACCGCCGTGTCCACATCATGCTCCGGCGCGATGGTTGGACGGTGGGCCGTCATCTGGTGTGGCGTCTATACCGCGAAGAGGGCTTGGCGCTGCGGAGCAAGCGTCCAAGACGGCGCAAGATGGTGGTACATCGCGAGGCGCGATGCATGCCGAAGCAACCGAACGAAGCCTGGAGCCTGGACTTCGTGCACGACCAGCTTGGCAACGGCACGAAATTCCGGGCGTTGACGGTGGTCGATATCTTCAGTCGCGAAGGACTGGCGATTGAAGCTGGGCAGCGGCTCAAGGGTGAGCACGTGGTCGAGGTCCTGAACCGACTAGTGCGCCAACGGGGCGCCCCAAAATACCTGTTTGCTGACAACGGCGCCGAGTTCACCGGTCAGCTCGTCGACCTGTGGGCTTATCATCACGGAGTGCGGATCGACTTCTCCCGGCCAGGCAAGCCGACCGACAACGCGTTCATCGAAACGTTCAACGGCTCGCTGCGCGATGAATGCCTGAACCTACACTGGTTCGCGACGCTGACCGAAGCCCGATCCATCATCGAGACGTGGCGCAGGGACTACAATAAGTCGGCCTCACATGGCTCTCGGCTACAGGACGCCGCAGGAGTATCTATTGCAGA
>CAXTZG010000158.1:0-5561 GCA_964248625.1 uncultured Acetobacteraceae bacterium
GGCGAGCTGGATCGAGCTGCAGACCCGCGAGCGATCGGCGCCCACCGTGAAGCTGAGCCTGGCGGCCATCCGCCATATGTTCGACTGGCTGGTCACTGGCCAGGTGATACCGACCAACCCGGCCAGTTCGGTGCGCGGGCCGTCGCACAGCGTGCGCAACGGTAAGACGCCGGTGCTGGATCCAGCCGAGGCGCGCGCGCTGCTCGACCGCATCGACGTCAGCACGCCGATTGGGCTGCGGGACAGGGCCCTGATCGGGCTCATGATCTACAGCTTCGCGCGGATTGGTGCGGCGCTGGCCATGCGGGTGGAAGACGTTTTCATCCAGAACCGCCGGCTCTGGGTTCGGCTGCGGGAGAAGGGCGGCAAGCGGCACGAGATGCCCTGCCACCACACGCTCGAGGCCTATCTGCATGCCTATCTTGAGCAGACCGGGATCACAGAGGATCCCAAGGGGCCGCTGTTCCGGACCATCGGGCGGGGCACCAGGCGGCTAAGCCGGACTCCCCTACCCCAGGCCAATGCCTATCTCATGGTGCAGCGGCGCACGCTGGCGGCCGGCATTGGCACCCGGATCGGCAACCACAGCTTCCGGGCCACTGGGATCACCGCCTACTTGAAGAACGGCGGCACGCTGGAGAACGCGGCCGCCATGGCCAATCATGCCAGCACCCGCACGACTCAGCTCTATGACCGCCGGCAGGATGAGATCAGCCTGGATGAGGTGGAGCGCATCCGGGTGTAGTCTTCAACAAGGAACGCCTGCTACAGCATTATACAGGCTCCGACGTCTTTACCGGCTACCGCCGCTCCCGACCCCATTGCAGATACTCACTGGTCGACCTGCAGCGCTTCAACCCTTCCTGAAAAGGATCAGCCTTTGGGAACGTGCAGGTTGTACAGACTGGCATAAAATGGGATTTTCTGCCGTTCCGACCGGCCAAAGGCGAATGACCGCTTTCAGCAGAAGCAGACATCGCTACGGTAGAGCCCTAATAATTGACGTCACCACTGCTAGCGTGATCGTCAATGTGACGCGGAGGCGATGTGGCAGAGGTGGATTTGGCAGATTGGAGTGAGCTTTCGCTCACTGACCTGTTTTTCGCGTATCGTAAGGCCAAGGTTGACTGCTTTTACGAATCATCAATTAGAGTAGCTCAACGGTTCATCGCATATGAGCAGGCGCTGACCGACAATCTCGTAGCATTGCTGGTGCGATTGCAGGCAGGCGAAGCCGCGGCCATACTGACCAACGGCATCGAGAAGCCGATCATCTTTCCCAAGCGGCTCCATTTTGAGTCTGATGAGCAAGCGTCCGACAGGCAAGGCACAGGCGCATCGATGGCGCACGCCTTTTTCTCGGATGCGAAACGGGCCTTCCGGCGTGCCAGCGAACAGCGAGTGCTGGTTCCCGAATTCCGCCTGATCGGCGACTTTAGCGTCGAGGCTCATGTCCTGTCGGCGCTGTGGATCAATCTGGTCGGCCATAAGTTCGACGCGTGCCTTTCTTCGCGCGCGCTCGCCGCACGTGTCCGGCGCTATCGCGCGGACAAGGACCGCAAGTGGGTCGGCAACTACCATCTGGAAGCTCTCGGCTCGTTCGAGCCCTATTTCGCGCCCTACCGTAAATGGCGCGATGACGGCCTCCACGCTATGCGCGACGCGATCAAGCGGGAGCAGCCAATCATCGCGATGACACTCGACGTCGGCAATTTTTACCACAGCATCGATCCCGGCTTCTTCATCGATCCGCGATTTTTAGAGTATTTAGGCGTTGAGCTGAGCCCGTTCGAATTGGCGTTCAGCCAACTTATCAGCGCGGCGCTATGCGAGTGGTCGGCTCGCTGCCGCGAGAGGCTGTCGGAACTCGGATGCCCAAGCGATGCGCAGCAACACGGGGGTATCCCTATCGGCTTGTCGGTCGTCCGGGTAATATCGAATGTGCTGCTCGCGTTTTTAGATCGGCAGGTCGAACGACAGTTGAGCCCGATCTACTACGCCCGCTACGTCGATGACCTGTTCCTGGTTCTCCACGACAGCGATGATATTCGCTCTCCTGCCGACCTCTGGAGTTTTATCACGCAGCGGGTTTCCGCTTTTAACCGCGAGCCCAGCGGCAACGTCACGCTGGCGCTGCCGGAGTGGGGCGGTGGAATTCGGCTGACGCTACAGGCCGCCAAGCAAAAAACGTTTTTCCTGAGCGGCCGCTCGGGCGCCGACCTGCTGGACCATATCGCCTCGCAGATCCGCGAGGTGTCGAGCGAACGCAGGACGATGCCGCTGCCCGAGCATATCGAGAGATCGCATGCCGCGCGGGCGCTGGCCGCAACTGATTCTGCCGACGACGCCGACAGCCTTCGGCGGGCGGACGGATTGACCCTGCGCCGGTTAGGCTGGTCGGTACTGCTGCGGGCGGTAAACACGCTGGCGCGGGACCTGCGGCCGCAGGATTGGAAATTACAGCGCGACGATTTCTACGAGTTCGCGCACGAACACGTCATCCGCGCCGATAAGGTGTTAGAACAGATCGACCACTTGCCGCGATTGCTGTCGTTCGCGGTGTCGCTCGGCGACTGGATACCAGCGCGACGGGTCTACCGAGAGACTATCAACGCCATCTTCCAGCTGGAGAAGGCGACGCGGACTGCACGGATGCGGATCAACGGCATCTATGCAAGTGCCATCCCATCCGAAGTCTGGAACGACACTCGCGACCAGGTCCAGCGCTTCTTTCGCGAAGCATTGATCCGCGCCTATCCAATTTCCTCTACGCCGCCGCAAGCGCGAGCGTTCGCGGGTCTGCTCAAGGATCTGGGGCTGACCGCGATCGAGTTGATGAGGTGGGCTCGGCAGGCGCGCGAGGCGGACTGGGCTCGTATACCCTATCGTGAACACCTGCGTACCGATGCGGAGGGGCAGCTGGCCGAGCAACCGAACGAGGCGCTACTGGCGGAACGCTATCAGCACGTCGACCACCTTCGCCAGTTCCTGGAGCGCACCGAGCGCAAGGCCAGCGGATCACCGCCGCATCGTGTGGCGCCGCTGGCGGTCGCGGCAGCGGACAACGTCGCGCGGCGGTCGATCCTACCGTTTCTATTCCCGACACGGCCTTATACGCCGGAGGAGATCGCGCTCTACCTACCCGACGAGTGCGTATTTGACGAGCCCGTCGCCGCCGCCCGTGCCTGGGCCGGCTACACGCGTGCGGTGCGCGGAGTTTGGGATGGCGGCGGGGATCCGCTCAATTCTGCAGATGCGGTCCACAGCGACGATCGTCCCCCACCGGTCGTTGTGAAGCGCTCAGCGCCCGACCGTGCAATAAGGCTGGGACTGACCAGCTTCGAGGTGTCTGACAAGAGCTGGGACCAAGGAGCGGCCGGAGTCCCCGACCTGTCACCGCGGCGGTACTGGCAGCTTGCGCGCATCGTGAACATCGCGATCGGCACTACGCCCAAGCCGGACTATCTGCTCCTTCCCGAACTGTCGGTGCCTGACCGTTGGATCGACACCATCGCAGGGCGGTTGCGTGCTAGCGGAATCAGCCTAATCGCCGGGCTCGATTACGTACATCACCCTCACCGGCGGGTCGACAGCTCGGCGGTGCTGGTGCTGACAGACGACCGGCTAGGTTACGCGTCATCGATCCAGGTGCGACAACGCAAGTCACTGCCTGCGCCCGGAGAGGAGCAGCAGCTATATGCCAGCCACGGGCTGACCTGGACCGAGGGGACTGATCTCAAGCGGGTATACCAACACAACGGGCTCTACTTCGGCATCCTGGTTTGCAGCGAGCTCCAAAACATGGGGTACCGTGCAAACTTCCAGGGTCAGGTCGATTGCCTGATCACGCTTTCGTGGAACAAGGACCTGGAAAGCTTCTCGGCCTTGGTCGATGCTGCTGTGCTCGATGTCCACGCCTATGTAGCGTTGGTTAACAACCGCCGCTACGGCGACAGCCGGTTGCGACGGCCGGCCAAGCGGTCGTTTGATCGTGATGTGTGCCGAGTTCGCGGCGGATTGAATGACCAGCTTGTAGTCGTCGAGATTGAGCCGACCCAATTACGCCAGCAACAGAGCCGCGAGAAGCGCTGGCCACGTTCGACAGACGCCTACAAACCGGCGCCCGAAGGCTTTAGCATGTCTCCTGCGCGTAAATGTATACCTGATTAACGCGCCTTTCAGAGAGAGGCAGCGTTCAGAACGATGGTAAAGTTCGCATGAAGAATCGAAATCGGGGACCAAAGCTTGCTGGCTACCGCCAAAAGTAGCCAATCATCCTTTGCCTGCGGATGACCGACATTGGTCGCTTTCGGACATTTTCATTTACGAACGTTCAACGGGAATACTCCTCAGCGTAGTAAAGCGGCGGTGATGGCCGTCGTTTTTTCGAAATCTGTTCCCAAATTATCTCTTTCGAATTGCCTGATCCAGATGGGAAACGGGAACGGTCCAGATACTCGGTTGGCTCTCGCGTTGCGTCAGGCTACATCCGAATTCCACCAATCTCGGCTATATCTGCTTCAAGCAATAGAGCGGTTTAGGGTTGCACGGATTCAAGAGTTCTGATTCGAGAGTGCTGGTTGAACAGCGAGGCTGTGATGACGGCACCTTTGTCTCAGGACCTGCGTCGGCGACTGGTTCGGGCGGTGGAGAGAGGCCTGTCAGCGCGGGCTGCGGCTGAACGGTTCGAGGTGAGCGCGTCAGCGGCGATCAAGCTGGTGCGGCGTGCCCGGGAGACAGGCAGCACCGCCCCGGCCCGGATCGGCGGCTACCGCAAGCCGCTGCTGGACGGGCACGAGGATCTGCTGCGCAAGCTGACCAGCACCCGCAAGGGGATCACGCTGGCCGAGATCCGCGACGAGTTGGTCGCACGCAACATCGCACCGGGCTCGTTGACGACGATCTGGGCGACGCTCAAGCGGTTGGGCCTGTCACACAAAAAAAGTCGCTGAGGGCGGCTGAGCAGGATCGGCCGGACGTGGCCAAACATCGTAAGCGGTGGCGCGTATGGCAGCGCTTCATGGATCCGGCTTCGTTCGTGTTCCTTGATGAGACCGGTGCTGCCACCAACATGGTGCGCCGCCACGGTTGGGGTCCCAAAGGCGAACGCCTGGTCGATGCGGCGCCTCACGGCCACTGGAAGACAACCACCTTCGTCGCCGGTCTCCGCTCGACCGGGATCATCGCTCCGCTGGTGCTCGACGGCCCGATGACGGGAGACGTATTTCTCGCCTACGTTCGGCAGTTCCTGGCACCCGCACTGTCACCGGGCGACGTCGTGGTGATGGACAACCTTTCCGCCCACAAGGTTGTTGGCGTCCAGCACGCCATCGCTGCAGCAGGCGCCAGTATCCTCTACTTGCCTCCCTACAGCCCCGACCTGAACCCGATCGAGCAGATGTTCGCCAAGCTGAAGGCGCTCCTCCGCAAGGCGGCTGCTCGAAGCCGGGAGGCACTCTGGACCACCATCGCCACTCTGCTCGATGCCTTCAGCCGAGCCGAATGCCAGAACTACATCGAGAATTCCGGATACGGGTTTGACTAAACCGAAAATGCTCTAG
>CAXTZG010000159.1:0-5336 GCA_964248625.1 uncultured Acetobacteraceae bacterium
GACGAGGCCCTTGCCTGGCGGGAGGTGCGTGCGGTCTCTGCCAACCTGACGCTGCACTACGACCGCATGATGCTGATCCTGGAGCCGACGCCGCAGACACGGGCCCTGGCACGCAAGCAGGTTGATGTCGTGAACTATCCGGACGGTCGGTTTGCGGTGCGTCATGCCGGCGTGGATCTGGCGTTCCGGCTGTTCGACAAGATTGCCGTGGTGAGACCCGGCGAGATCATCGAGAACAAGCGGCTTGGGGAAGCACTGGCGTATGTGCAGGCGCAGCAAGCTGCCTATCCCACGAACCAGCGGCGTGGTGCCACGGGCCGGGCTCGACCACCGAACAACCTGGAGGCGCCGGGTGTGCCGTCACGCAGCCGCGTCCGCAGTGCCATGTCTACTTTGCAGGCTGAGTGACATCTCTATCTTGCGCCGACACCGGATGTGGGCACAGAGTTAGGATGTCCGCCTTGAGCAAAACAGAAATATCAGTCTTTCCGCCCGCATGGATCGGTCTGGAGGCGCAGCGTGGGCTGGGTGGTGATGAGCGAGCGCGACATACAGCGGATCAGCGTGCTGTCCGAAATCCGAACCGGCAAGCGGTCCGTGGGCTCGGCGGCGGCAGTGTTGTCGATCAGCGTCCGGCAGGTCCGGCGCCTGCTCAAGCGTCTTGAGGCTGGTGGCGGCGCGGCGCTAGCGTACCGGGCTCGTGGGCGGCCGAACAACAAGATCGCCTCCGGGATCCGGGACTACGCTCTCGCCTTGATCCGGGAGCGCTACCCGGAATTCGGCCCCACCCTGGCGGCCGAGATGCTAGTCCGGCACCACGGGTTGACGGTGTCCCGCGAGACGCTCCGCCAGTGGATGGCCGGAACCGATCTCTGGCTGGCGCGGCGCCAACGCCGTACCTTCCACCACCCCCGTTCCCGGCGCAAGACGCTAGGCGAGCTGATCCAGATCGACGGGGCAGCAAGCACCGCTGGTTCGAGGACCGTGGCGAGCCCTGCACAGCGAGAGCACCCGGAGCTACTTCGAGGCGCTGGAGGGCTAACCTGACCACCCACGGCTGTCTGGTGGCGTTCTACTCCGACAAGCACCCGGTGTTCCGGGTATCCAAGGCCGACGCAGTGGCGGTCAGGGCATGACCCAGTTCGGGCGGGCGCTGGCTGAGCTCAACATCGAGATCCTGTACGCCAACTCCAGCCAGGGCAAAGGCCGGGTGGAGTGGGTCACCCGGACGCTGCAGGACCGCTTGGTCAGGAACTGCGGCTGGCCGGCATCTCCACCATGGCGGCCGGCAACGCGTTCCTGCCGGGCTTCATCGCTGCTTTCAACGCCCGCTTCGCCGTGTCCGTCCTGGCGACCTGCACCGGACGTTCAGGATGCCGCCGGCACGACTGCGCGACGTGCTGTGCCAGCGCGAGATGCGCTACGTCGGCCAGCAGCTGCAGCTGTCGTGGCAGCGCAAGCTGCTGATCCTGGAGCGCAGCGCGCTGACCGAGACGCTGCCGGGCAAGCACGTCGAGCTGTTCGACTTCGGCGATGGGCAGGCGGAGGTGCGATGGAACGGCGTGTCCCTGCCCTACCGGACGTTCGACAAGGACCAGCGGGTGACGCACGCGGCCATCGTGGAGAACAAGCGACTGAGCGAGGCGCTGGCGATTGTACGCGAGATGCAGATGCGGACGCTGCCAACACCGCGGACCCGGACCAGCAGCGAGCGGACAGGATATGGTCCGCGTGGTCGTCCTCGTGGGCGACCGCGGATGTATCCTGGAATAGAAAGCAACTAGGTCTCGTTGTAGAGAAGTGACAGGCAAGACGGGCATGGGTGCAAATGTACGTAGAGCTTTATTCCTCCTGACAGCGTTATCGGCCGTATGTTCAGGGCTGTGCTTCACCGCCGGCGCAGCAAGCATTGGATCGTGCTCGTTTTCCCAAGCTGATCTCGTTGCCAATGACAGGTTGAGTTACGATGACTTCGATCAAAAAGGTGTTTTATCATCAACGTGGCGAGCTCTGGACAACAGGCAGTGTTACAAGGCGTCCGTCACGGTAATGCAAGACTATCTGATCAATGGACCGATCGGAACATCCACACAACGGCAGGATCTACTATTTCATCTCGGACAGAGTTTAGGCATGGCTGGACACAATTCAGAAGCTGCTCTCGTGATTGCTGGCGCTCGGCGCGGCGGGATCGAACCAGACGGTTTCGATTTTGGAACTTATGTCGTTGGAACATGGGCATACTTCGTCCACGACAGAAGCAAGTTACAGGTAACCCGGGACAAGCTGAGGGTCGAGTCTGGCTATGGTAATCAGCTCAATACGAGGGCGCTCACGGGTTTGATTAACTGCTTTAATAAGCCTTATCAGGAAGCATACAGTAAGAAGTGTCGTAATTAGGCGTGCGTACACTCAGGAGTTGTCATCGCACTGACCCCGAATAGTAGCTGAACCGGAGACTCAAAGCTGCACGGACATTTCTGCTTTGCGCTGCTGCGGACACTTCAGCTTAGTTGCAACGCCGGATGTGGGTACAAAGCCGGGATGTCCGCCTCAAGTAAATCAGAAATGTCAGCCTTCCCGTCCGGTTGGATCGGTTTGGAGGCGCATTTTGGGCTGGGCGGTAATGAGCGAGCCCGGATCTGCATCGCGTTGGGGTCCTGTCCGAGGTTGTGTCCGGGAGGCGTTCTGTTGCCTCTGCGGCGTCGCTGCTGGCGGCGAGCAGTCGGCATGTCTACCGTCTGCCCGGGCGGCTTGAGGTCCGCGGTGGAACGGCGTGTTCCCTCCCCTGCGTAGCATTGAAAAAATGACCAGTGAGCGACGCACGCGGCCGTGACAGAGAACAAGCGGCTGAGCGGGGCCCTGTCGATGATGCGCGAGACGCAGTCCCGGGCCCTGCTGACACCTCGGATCAGGACGAACAGCAAACGAACCGAGTAGGTCCTCAATGGGCGAGCCGGCTCGGTAGCTGACAGAGAGATCGAGCCGCGCCAAACCAGGTTGATCAGAGCGTTGGTATGGATACAAAGCACATGCGTTGAATGGCTGCGACCTCCATAGCCGCCTCTGGGAGACGTTCATGCAGACGGCGTTCTACACGCACGAGATGACGTTCTGGCACTCCACCGGCGTCCAGTCGTTGTTCTTCCCGATCGGCGGCTGGATCGAGCCACCTTCCGGCACCTACGGAGCCGACACGCCGTCATCGAAGCGCCGCATCCTGAGCCTGATCCAGGTCTCGGGTCTGGCGAAGAAGCTCGCGTTTCCGGTCGCGGCGCCGGCGTGCGACGAGGATCTCGCCCGCGTCCACACACCGGCCTACCTCGCCGAGTTCAAGCGGGTGAGCGATGCCGGCGGCGGCGATCTGGGCATGCTCGCGCCGTTCGCGCAGGGTGGATACGAGATCGCCACCGTCTCGGCCGGCCTCGCCATCGACGCTGTCGAGGACGTGCTGTCGGGCCGTTTCGCCAACGCCTACGCGTTGTGCCGACCATCCGGACACCACTGCATGCCGGACATGCCGATGGGGTTCTGCCTGCTGGCCAACACGGCGCTCGCGATCCAGGCCGCGCGCCGGAAGCGGCCGGGGCTCCGCATCGCGGTAGTCGACTGGGACGTGCACTTCGCCAACGGAACCCAGGGCATCTTCTACGAGGATGGCGACGTGCTGACCATCTCCCTGCATCAGGAAGGATGTCGTCCTCCCGGCCAGACCGGCGGCGAGGCGACCGAGCGCGGCAGCGGCGCCGGTCTCGGCGCCAACCTCAACATCCCGATGCCGCCCGGCTGCGGGCACGCGGCCTACCTGTATGCCTTCGAGCGGCTGGTCGTGCCGGCCCTGCGCGCGTTCAAGCCGGACCTCGTCGTTGTCGGCAGCGGTCTCGACGCCAACGCCGTCGACCCGCTGTCGCGTCTGCTTCTGCACAGCGACAGCTATCGGGAGCTGACAACCACGATGATGGCAGCCGCCAGCGACCTCTGCGCAGGCCGGCTGGTGATGATCCACGAGGGAGGCTACGCCGAGGCCTACGTGCCGTTCTGCGGGCTCGCGATCATGGAAACCCTGGCGAAACATCGCACCGAAGTGGTCGATCCGGCGCTCGAGATGTTTCGTGGCTGGCAGCCAACCGAACGTTTTGACGCCTATGTCCGCGGTGTCGTGGACGACTACGCATCCATGATCTGACCCGGACGCTCGAAGCGAGCCGTTATCCAGGATGGTCCAGCACCACGGCATGACACGATCGCTGCTTCCACGATCCAAACTGATCGGCCATGTCCATCCGGTTGCAACGCCAGAACAATCTGCGGCAGGGGTCTGAGCCCCGGTTTGCACGCCCCCATGTCGCGTGACACGCTGCCGCTTGTGAACAAGAAGCAGGCAGCCGCATGAGCGCGTCCGACGAGTTGACCCGGCTGCTCGGGATCATGACCGCACTGCGCGATCCGGTGACCGGATGCCCCTGGGATCAGGCGCAGGATTTCGACAGCATCGCCCCTCACACCATCGAGGAAGCCTATGAGGTCGCGGACGCCATCGCGCGGCGTGACTGGACGGCTCTGCCGGACGAGCTCGGCGACCTGCTGCTGCAGATCGTGTACTACGCCAGCATGGCGGAAACCGAAGGCCGCTTCGACTTCGAGACGGTCACCCGCTCGATCGCCGACAAGATGGTCCGGCGCCATCCCGCCATCTTCCAGGGACCTGCGGCCGATGACGCAGGCGCGTCCTGGGAAGCGATCAAGACGGCCGAGCGGCGAGGCCGGGATGAGCATGGGACCCTCGCCGGCATTCCGGTCAACCTCCCTGCCCTGCAGCGCACCGACAAGCTATGCGCGCGGGCGGCTCGCGTCGGTTTCGACTGGCCCGACCCGTCCCAGGTACTCGACAAGCTGGATGAGGAGCTCACCGAGCTGCGGGCCGAGTTCGTCGAGGCCGATCCGGGCCGGCTTCAGGACGAGCTGGGCGACGTGCTGTTCACTGCCGCCAACCTGGCGCGCAAGCTGGGCCTGGATCCCGAAGCCTGTCTCCGGCACGCGAACAACAAGTTCCAGCGACGTTTCGAGGCGATGGAGCAGATCATGGAAGCCCGTGGCCATGCGCTGGCGGACATGTCACTGGCCGAGCTGGCGACCGGCTGGGAAATGGTGAAGCAGGCAGAGCGAGATGCCACGGCCCTTTGACGCTCACGCCGACAGGAGCGTCTCGTGGAGAGCCTGCCAACTGGCCAAGTCAGGCGCGTAAAGCAACCCGCCATCCCGATCCGTCGCCCGATACGGGGTTCCGTCGAAGTGCGCGCAGTAGCCTCCCGCCTCCCGATGCAGCAGCCAGCCGG
>CAXTZG010000160.1:0-5301 GCA_964248625.1 uncultured Acetobacteraceae bacterium
GGAGCCCTCGTCACGCAAACCCCGATGCTCAACCAGCGGGGGGGGGGAATCAACCATACATTGTCGTCGGCCGTCATGAGATCCAGGGTTCTGGACAGATGACCTTCATCATGCAGCGTCTGGTTCCTTGGAAGCGTGACCTGACTCCTTTGGTGTGAGGAGCCCGAGCACGACGGGCAGGGCAAGCAGCACCAGCGGATACTGCAGAAGCAGACCGGCAACAATGGCGATGGCGAGCGGCTGCTGGATTGCCGAGCCGGCGCCGATTGCCAGCGACAACGGCAGCAGGGTCAGGATGGCCGCCATCACCGTCATCGTGATCGGGCGTAGCCGGTTGCGGCTCGCGGCCCATACCGCGTCGTGCGCCGGCATCGAGCGCGACAGCGCCACATATTCTGAAACGTAGAAGATCGCCATCTCGGTGCTGATGCCGACGACCATCGTCAGCCCCATCAGCGCGGTGATGTTGAGCGCGACCCCGGTGAGCCAGAGCGCGATGAACACCGCAACCGTGGAAAGCAGCGAGCAGAACAGGATCGCCAGCGGGATCAGCAAGCCGCCATAAAGAAACATCAGCAGCAGCATCTCCGCCAGCAGTGCTGCGCAGAACACCCGCAGCAGGCCGGCGAACGCGATCTGCTGCTGCCGGTACAGCCCACCCAGCACGTAGCGCGTGCCAGGCGGCAGGAGGCCCGGCCGGCCCAGAATTGCGGTGACGTCGGCGATCACCGCGCCGATGCCGCGCCCCTCGATCCGGCCGACAACGGCGATCATCGGCTGCAGGTCGTCGCGCGAGATCTGCGGCTGGCCGATCACCTGGCGGATCGTGGCGACACGGCTCAGCGGGAACACGTGCCCATCCGGCGCCCGGATCGGCAATGCTGCCAGCGTGTCCTGTCGCAGGCGGCGAGCGCCCGGCAGACCGACCCGCACCCCGATGCTCTTGGTCGGCAGCGCCAGGCTGGCCGCGATCGTGCCGGCCAGCCCGTCACTGGCCTGCCTCGCTATGGCGGCAGGGGTCATGCCTTCCAGGCCGACGCGCACCGGGTCGAGCGTCAGGTCGAGGCCGTCGCCAGCCAGCCGGACACCGTCATTGACCTCCATGACGCCGGCGACCTTGCCAATCGCCTTCGCGACCGCCCTTGCCACCGGGATCAGCCGGGTGGTGTCCTCGCCGTAGAGCCTGATCTCGATCGGCTGCGGCGCGCCGGTGAGGTCGCCGATCAGATCCTCCATTCGCTGCGCGGTGTCGATCTGCAGGCCAGGAACCTCGGTCTGGATCCGATCCACGACGGCTGCCATCACCGCCTCGGTGGAGCGGGCGTGCCCGTGCTTCAGCCTGACGAAATAGTCGCCGTGATAGCTCTCGTTCAGGTCGCCGCCGAGGCCGGTGCCGAGCCGACGCGAAAAGGTGTCGAGTTCCGGCAGCGCATGCAGGATGGCATCGACCTGCATCATCTCGCGATCGGTCTCGGCGAGCGAGGTGCCGGCCGTCGTATAGTAGTCCATCACGAAGCCGCCCTCATCGACCTTCGGCATGAAGCCAGTCGGCACCCGCTGGTAGGCGACCCAGCCCAGCCCCAGCAGCGGCAACAGGATCGGCAGCAGCAGCCACGCGCGTCGCGACAGGACGGCCAGCAGCCAGCCATGTGCGCGCGCAAGCCGGCTTCCCTGGTCGGAACGGTCGGTCCAGCGAGAGAAGTCGATCAGGCCGCGCGTCAACAGCGGCACCACCAGCGCGGTCATGCCAAACGAGACCAGCAAGGCCGAACCCATGGTGATCGACAGCGCCTTGGAAAAGGCGCCGGTCACGCCGCTGAGGAAGCCGAGCGGGATGAACACGATCAGCGTCGCCAGCGATGAGCCGGCGAGGGGTGCCAGGAACTCGTGCGCCGCCGGCAGCACGTCGTCGCCGGAGCGGGCCCGTCGCGCGATGTGCTCGATCATGACGATCACGTCGTCGATCAGCAGCCCGACAGCGGCCGCGATGCCGCCCAGCGTCATGACGTTGAAGCTGAGCCCGAGCAGGCTGAGCGGTATGATCGTCACCGCCAACGTGGCCAGAACGGTGCCGCACGCAATCAGCGTCATGCGCCAGCTGCGCAGGAACAGCAGCAGGACCAGCCCCGCCAGCACCAGGCCGATCAGCACCGCGTCGCGCACGCTCGCGACAGAACGGGTCACGAGCTGGCTCTGGTCGTACCAGTTCACCAGTCGGACGCCTGCCGGCAGCGGCACGGTCGCGAGCTTGTCGCTGATGTCGCGCGCGATCTCGACCGCATTGCCGTCCGGCTGCTCGTAAATGTTGAGCAGCACGGCCGGGCGGCCGTCCTCGGTGACACGGACCCATTGCGGCACCACGCCCGGCACCACGTCGGCGATGTCGCGCACCCTGACCACGCCGCCGGCACCGGCCCGCACCACCAGGGCACCGATCGTGGCGGCATCGGCCGGACTGCTGTCGGCGACGGCCAGGAACAGCTTGCCGCGATCCTGCAGCTGTCCGATCGCCCGCAGCACGGTGCTGTCGCCGATGGCCCGAGCCAGGTCGCCGAGCGTGAGGCCATAGGCGCCAAGCCGGTGCACGTCTGCCTGGACCTCGATCTCGGAGGTGTCGCCGCCTTGCACCGAGACCTGCGCCAGACCGCTGATCGACGACAGCAGCGGCACGATCTGCAGCATTGCCAGGTCGCGCAGGGCCACCGGGCCCGCATCCTGCGATACGTCACGGCCTGCTGGCGGAAGCAGCGCGTAGGAGATGATCGGGAACACGGTCGGGTCCATGCGCCGGACGCTGTAGCGGGTGCCGGCGGGCAAGGCCGGCATCGCCTGGGCGATCGCGGCCTGCACCAGCAGCGTGCTTGCCACCATGTCGTGACCCCAGCCGAAATCGATCGAGATCTGCGACGAGCCGAGGGTGCTCGACGAACGAAGCTCCCGCACGCCGGGCACGGCGCGGACCGCCTCCTCGACCGGACGAGTGACCAGCAGCGCGGTCTGGTCGGCCGGCCGGCTGCCTGCGTCCAGATCCACCACCACACGCGGGAACGCCACCTGCGGGAACAGCCCGACCGGCATCGACAGCGCGGCGATCGCGCCGGCCAGCGCCAGTGCCAAGGCGAGGATGATCAGAGTGCGACCGTGACGCGCGATCAGCGTCACGGGGTGGGAGCCAGCCGCAGCGAGGCGCCGTCGCCGAGCTGGGCGGCGCCGTTCAGAATGATCGGGCGCGATGCCAGCACCGGGCCGGACAGGATGTCGGTGTCGCCCTGGACGCCGGCCAGCGTCACCCTCACCAGGGCGGCATGGCCGGATGCGGCCTGGAACAGGTGCAGGCCGTCCGCGTCCTGCA
The DNA here is from genome assembly GCA_964248625.1 of uncultured Acetobacteraceae bacterium. Classification (GTDB taxonomy): domain Bacteria; phylum Pseudomonadota; class Alphaproteobacteria; order Acetobacterales; family Acetobacteraceae; genus Lichenicola. The sequence goes on from CAXTZG010000160.1 coordinate 3,353, forward strand.
GCACCGCATCGTGCGGCACCAGCCAGCCGCTGAGCTGGCCGACAGAGATCTCGGCGCGCATGTCGGCGCCGGGCAGGACGGTGCCTGAGGAGATCGACAAATCGACATCCACCAGTCGCGTATGCGGATCGAGCGTCGCATCGACCCTGAGCACGGTGGCGGCCAGCAACGCGCCGCCGGAAAGCGCCTGCACCGTGGCCGGCTGGCCGGGATGCAGCGCCGCCAGCCGGGCCTGATCGACGCCGACCGTTACCACGATCCCGTCGCGTCGGGCCAGCGTCGCCAGCACGGCGCCGGCGGCGATGCGGTCGCCTTGCGCCACCGGCACCGCGACGAGGGTGCCGTCAAATGGCGCAAGCACGGCTCGCACCGGCCGGTCGGCACCCTCCAGGCGCAGCGCGTCCAGGGCCGCCTGGGCATCCGATCGCGACTTCGCCGCCTGGTCGAACTGGTCGCGCGTGCCGAGATGGCGCGCGAGCAGCAGGGCGGCATGGGCCTGCTGCTGCTGCGCGAGAAGCAAGGCGGTGCGGGCCTGGTCCCAGCCCTGGCGGGCGAGAGCCGAGGCTTCCCACTCGAGGATCACGTCACCCCTTCGGACCGCCTCGCCGGGCGCACGCAGGATGCGGCGCACCCGGCCCTCCTGCGGCAGGCTCAGGGTCTGGGTGGCATCGGTCGCCGGAACCGCCACGCCGTACGCCTCGATCCGGTCGGGCAGGCTTCCCTGTCGCGGCATGACGGTCGTCACCAGCACGCTCGGAGCCGGCTGCGCCTGCGCGCCGGTGGCGGCGGTCAGCAGGCAGAGCGCTGCCAGGCGTGCCTTCATCGCGACCGCTCCGCGAGCCGGAGCGGAACTGTCTGATCGAGACCGGCGATGGTTGGCATGCCGTTGCCGGCGAGGGTCTCGACCGCCACCTGCTGCTCCAGCAGGCTCTGCTGCAGCACGACGAGCTCAGCCTCGCGCGTGTAGCGTGCGGTGAGCAGGTCCATGCGCGCCTGCGGGTCGAGCAGCGGCGAGATGTCGGGCGCGTCCGCCGCCTGCGCCGCGGCCAGGATCTGCGGCAGGCGGGTTCGGGCGGCAGCGATCTGGGTTCCGAGCTGGGTCATCTCGTCCAGCCGGGCCCGCACCTCGCCGTCGGCGGCGGTCAGGCGCGCCTGGTACTCGTCATGGAGCTGCCGCCGGGTGGCGCCGGCGATGGCGATGCGGCCCTGGCTGCGATCGAAGACCGGCAGCTCGAGGCTGAGCTGTGGACCGAACCCGCGGACGTTGGAGTTATCGCTGCCGCCGGTCGGACCGAAGCTGATGTTCGGGAACTGCGACAGCACCGTGCCGCGCAGCTGCTCGTCGGCGGCGAGGTAGCCCCAGCGCAGCGCTGCCAGGTCGGGACGGCGCTGCGGCAGGTCGGGCAGCGCGTCGCGGATCGCCCGCACGTCGAGCGGCGGCAGCGGGCCGGTGTCGGCCAGCTGCAGCGGCGCGTCCGGGCGCAGGCCGAGCAAGGCTGCCAGCGCATGACGCTGCTGCAGCTGCAGCCGTTCGGTGTCGCGGATGCGGGCATCGACGTCGGCAAGCGCGGCCAGGTCTGGCGCCATCCCGGTGTAGGTGGCGTCGCCGGCCTGCAGGGCCTGCTGGCGTTCCGACAGCTGTTGCGCCAGCAGGCCGTGCAGCGGGCCGAGCAGCGCCAGGCCGCGCCGCTCCTGGATCAGCTGCACAGCCAGCAGCCTGGCCTGTCCGACCACCTGCCATTCCTGCCACAGCAGCTCGGCGTCGACCTGGGCGATGCTGTCCCGTGCCGCGCGCTCGGCGCCGGGACGCAGCAGCAGCGCCCGCAGGTCGAGGGTGAAGCCGGCATTCCAGGCGGTCGTCGGCCCGGGTCCGGCCAGGGTCGGGGTGGCGGACTGAGGTGGTCCCATCTCGTTGGACAGGATCTGTCTGTCGCTAAGCTTGGTTCTAG
>CAXTZG010000161.1:0-1547 GCA_964248625.1 uncultured Acetobacteraceae bacterium
GCCCACCCGCTCGGCGATCGCCCGGAACGCCGCACCCGCCTCGATCGCCTGCAGCTGCTCCGGGTCTCCTACCAGCACCAGCTTGGCGCCGGCTTCCCGCACCCGCGACACCAACTGATCCATCATCCGCGAGCCGATCATCCCGGCCTCGTCCACCACCAGCACGTCGCGCGCCATCAGCTCGTCGCGTCCCTGCGCCCATGCGTGCAGCCGGCTGTGGATGGTGCGGCTCTCGATCCCGGAGCCGCCCTCCAGACCTTCCGCCGCGATGCCGGACAGCGCGGCACCCTGCACCCGGTAGCCGGCCGCTTCCCACGCCACCCGCGCCGTCCCCAGCATCGTGCTCTTGCCGGTGCCGGCGTAGCCCACCACCACCACCAGGTCGGCATCCCCGGTCACGTGCGCGAACGCCGCCCGCTGCTCGACGCCAAGCTCGGCCGCTCCGCGCAGGGCCGCCACCTTCTCCCGCTCGCTCACCACATGCCCAGACCGCGCCGCCAACGTTAGCGCATCGCGCTCCAGCCGCGCTTCCGTCTCCAGCATCTCGCGCGTGCTGAACCGCTCCTGCCCGCGCTCGTCCTCGCCGACCCGTACCAGCTCCGGCGACGCCTGCACCGCCGCCATCACCGTGGCAAACTGCTCCGCCCCATCGCTGTGCCGGCTGACGAACCGCGCCAGGTCGCGCTTGCTGAACGTCGAGTGCTGCTGTGTCAGCGCCCGCAGCGCGATCTCCGGCTCCTGCAGCAGACGCTCGCCGTTCTCCCGCGCGATCGTCCGGTGCTCGGCTGCTCGCTCCGCATCCTCGCCACGTGCTTCCCGCCGCGCCCCAGCCGGACCGATCTTGTGCTGCGGCTCCAGCCCGATCCCCTGCTCGGCATGGGACCGATGATCGATCCGGGCGTCGTGCCCTCCAACCAGCAGCGAGGCCGCGTTCCAGTCCCGGACCTTTGGCCCGAACCCCTCTTCGTTCACGGACCGCATCGTCAGCATGACGTGCGCATGCGGCTGGTCCTCGCCATCCGCCGTCTTGCCCCAGTGCACGTTGAGGTCGGCTATCATGCCGCGGGCGACGAACTGCTCGGACACGAACTCCCGCACCAGGGCAATCGCCTCGGCCTGCGACAGCTCGCGTGGCAGGGCGATCTCGATGTCACGCGCCAGCTGCGCGTCCTTGCGGCGCTCGCCCGCCTCGACCTCGTTCCACAGCACCGACCGGTCCTGGAACCGAACCGGTGCGCCCTCGGGCAGCAGGATCTCCGAATGCACCACGCCCTGCTTGGCAGTGTAGTCGTGTACTCGGCCAGTCAGCACGTCCTCCAGCTCTTCCGCAGCGCGGTAGGCCGCAGCCGCGATTGCGCTGCGACCGCCCGAGCGGCTGATGATCTTGGCGCTGAAGTGGTAGAGGGCCATCGGCAATCAACCTGCCACGGCTTGGAGCGCACGTCACGCAGTGACGTATAAGCGCGCATTTCCTGATCTGCCTGCGCTTTGCTTCGTCAGCGGAACTGACGCGCTGATCGGGGTGACCAGCAGGCGATCCCAGACCA
>CAXTZG010000161.1:1557-5285 GCA_964248625.1 uncultured Acetobacteraceae bacterium
GGAACTGACGCGCTGCTTCAGTCCCAGGTGACAGGCAGGCTGCTCCGCCGCTAGGCTAAGGGAGCCGAAAGTCGGCCAGGAGAGTGATCATGGCGCGCAAGCCGAAAGACTATGATGCCGAGCTGCAGGCGCTCATGGAACGTACCAAGAAGGTCAAATCGGCAAAGACCGTCCAGCTCGGGGAGATCGCCCAGCTGGTCGGAGCCGACACTCTGCCGCTCGAGGCCTTTGCCGGGGCGCTAATGGCCGCCTTGGAGCAGAGCAAGAAGCAACCTGAAGCCATCGCGAGGTGGACCGAACGGGGTGAGGTGCTCTTTCAGGCAGGGGGCAAGCGGGGGAAGAAGTCGAAGCCCGGCGACGCTGCTGCAGGAAGCGCAGGCAACAGCCGCCCAGCTTAAGCGGCTGACGATCATGCAGACCCGACTGGAACGAGCACGCACGCGCGATGACAGCCGGCAATGCTCGGCGCCCTGCTGAGCCTGGCCGATCAGCTCCATGCCCATGGACAGGCGGAGGAAGATCCAGGTCGCCTCAAGGTGCGCTGGCGGCGGCGTGGTCTGCGCATCTTCGATGCGGACAGACAGGCGGAAACGCCTTCCTCATAATCCGCGGTCGCTCCGGCATCGTGATGGTGATCGCGGCGGCTGTGCTGTCGGTTAGTCTTACCGGCTGCAACAAGCAGCGCCACCTGAAGGAGGCCGCCGCTTTCGGTCAGGCGTGCGGACAGGCAGGCTTCAGCTCGAAGCAGTGCGCCTTCCTCTACGCCATCCGCGAAGACACCCGGGACCGGGCGGATGAAAGCGATGCGCTCGCCCTCGCCGGTCTGAACCCCGCCAATGTCGCCGTCATCAATGCAGCACGACGCTGATGCTGCTTGTATCTCGTGTAATCGGCCTACTCAGCACCTTCTTATTGGAGCCATCACGTCATGCCGCTTGATCAAACGGGAAGCTTTTCTCGCCGGCCAGATCGTCAGCCCAGCTACAACGTGCTGGGCGGCGTGCTCCAGACCTGCTCGGCCAAGCCGCTCACCGGCTTCTTCAGGGACGGATGCTGCAACACCGGACCGCAGGACAGCGGCAGCCACACTGTCTGCGCTGTCGTGACAGCAGAGTTTCTGCGCTTCAGCCAGGAGCGCGGCAATGACCTGTCGACACCTCGACCCGAATACGGTTTTCCTGGACTCAAGCCTGGCAACAGCTGGTGCCTCTGCGCGCTGCGATGGCAAGAAGCATTCAAGGCTGGCTGCGCGCCCACGGTGGCGCTTGAGGCAACCCACATTGACGTGCTGGACCACTGCGCGCTGGAAGACCTGAAACGTCATGCTGCGCAGCGTTGAAAAGCCGGCGATGCAGGAGCAGCTTCTGGCTTATGCTGTTTTATCCCGCCTGAAGTACTCGGCATCTGTCTGACTGCTCGAGCTTGTCAGACCTCCACGACCCAGTCGTCCCTGAACGCCAGGTTCATGAACCCCGGCCCGGCTGCGTTCGACACGATGCGCGTGCCACGCGGCCGCACTTGGTCAGTTGTCTCGTGCGTATGGCCGTGCATCCAAAGCGCAATCCGGCCGCTGTCGGTCAGGTGCGACAGGTCGGAGCCGGAGTGGCCAGCAACCCATCCCTGGCGATGGGCGACCGGAAGACAGGATGGATGCGGCGCATGATGCGTCACCACCACCAGGGGCTGCGGATCCGGTGCGGCGGCTGCCGCCTCGATAACTGACCGCGTGATACGATGCAGCGCAGTCTGGTCCTTGTTCGTGATCGGGTGAGCTTCCCTGCCCTCGCCTGCCACGATCCGCTCACCTGTTGGCAGGTCCGGCGTCGCGTGACGGCCCGCGAGCTGCCCATCGCCCCAGAGCGTGCCGCCCACGAACCGCAGGCCGGCCACGTCCATGCCGGCGTCATCCAGCAACAGAACCCCATGCTGATCCGCAGCCCGACGCGCGCTCTGGCGCTGTCGGTCGACCTGATGGTTCCAGAACTCGTGGTTGCCCAGGACGAAGACCGCCGGCTTGCCATCCGCCAGACCCGCCACGGTCCGCATTGCCCGGTCGATGTCGCCTTGCCAGACGTCGCCGGCCACCACCAACACGTCGAATTCCGGGCGCTTCGGCCGGAAGGCTTCCGGATGCGGCACCGCCTCCAGATGCAGATCGGACAGGATCCACAGGCGGGTCATTGGACTGCGGACACGTTCAGGCGACGCGAGCTTTTCGTGGCCGACCGCCAAGCTTGCCGTTCTCACGAGATGCGGCCGCCTTGGCAGGCGTACGCGTTCGACCGCCAGCGGCGCCGAGCTGAGCTGCCATCCAGCGCTTGGATCCGAGCACGCCTTCGAGCAGGGCCGGCACGTAGAGGTCGGCGTCGATCGTCGGGAAGTGGATCCCCAGCCCGAGCCCCTCGACCTCGACTGCCTTCAGATCCTCTGTCGTCGCCGCCTGCAGGCCCTCGACGTCACCAGGTGCGAACCCAAGCTCGATGCCGGTCGTCAACCGGACGATGACCCGATTGCGGCCGGCATCGTAGTGCGCGTTCTGCGCCCGGGGACCGTTCATACGAGTTCTGCCTCGCGCCTCGGCGGCTTCGAACTGCTCTGTTGTCAGCTCAACCATGAAACCGCCTCCATGCTTCCATCAGGGTCGTCTGGTGCTCCGTCACCCGTCGAAGAACCTGACGGGCCTCATGCTCACTGCAGCCGATGACCTCGCGAACCTCGGGCTCGAGCAGGTTGATCACCACGACCCATCCCGCGCCGAGAACATGGACATGGGCTGGGTGATGGTCGCTTGGGTAGATCACCACTCGCCAGCCATCGATGCGCAGGACGGTCGGCATCACTTAGGGTAACATAACCCAAGCGGTTAGGAACAGGTGATTCCTGGTTCGATGGCCCGCAGCCTCCTGCAAGCCTTGCTGTGGATCAGCAGGACACTTGACCCTCATCGACGCAGCATACTGGTCGCTACGACTGCCAGAGCTGGATCCAGCCGTTGCCGCCCTCCAGCTTGCCGGGAAGCTCTTCGATGATCTGCTGCATCGTGACCCCTGCCGCCGGCGCCACGTCCCAGCCGCGCATCACATACCAAGCCTCGAGCGGCGTCAGCGGAAACGGCTTGTCGGGCGGCCAGACCGGTCCGGCCTTACGCCGCACCACTTCAGGATGCGCCGCCATCTCTTCAGGGCTCGCGGCGCCGATCTGAATTGCAGTCATGTAGGTCTGATAAACCTGCACGGAGTTGATTCCCGAGGCGTAGCTGACCTCGCTGGCCGAGGCGGCATTTTCCAGCAGAACCTCGGCTATCGAACGATCAAACGCGATCTCGCCCTTCAGGATGCCGATGACCTCGGCGTCAGCCATCCCGCGGCCCGTAGCGGCCTCCATGGCTGCCTTCAGGGGCTGCATGTCTCTCTCAGCGTGTCCGCTCATGCCATGACCTTGGGCTCTCGCTTAAGCTGGATCAGCGTATGCCAACCCCGCGGGGCTGTCGTCTGTCCTGGCCGCTAAGGAACCCACCGACCTGAAACAAGCAGCCACGACCAGCACGACGGCGCCGACCGAAACGCTGTCGGGGCTGGTGGAGCGCGTCACCTACCACAACGCCGAGAACGGCTTCTGCGTGCTGCGGGTCAAGGCGCGCGGACAGCGGGACCTGGTGGTGGTGGTAGGCCACGCCGCCGTCATCAACGCCGGCGAGTTCATCAGCGCCACCGGCTGGTGGATCAACG
>CAXTZG010000162.1:0-5283 GCA_964248625.1 uncultured Acetobacteraceae bacterium
CCACGCTGTTCACGCAGGCGCCGCCGGCCGCCGACGACAGCGCCGGCTGGGCGCGGCTGGCGGTGGGCGTGGCGGCCGCCGCGTGGAACGGCTCGCCGGCGATCCGCAGCGCCGGCCAGCAGGCGGTGATCCAGAGCTTCTTCGACGAGCTGTTCAACCACCTCGATCCCTATTCCCGCTACGTGGCCCCGGCGCCGGCCGACACCGAGCGCGCGGCCCGGACCGGCGGCACCGCGGGCGCGGGCCTGACGCTGGCGCGGGTGGGCCGCTCCATCGTCGTGTCGGCGGTGAACGCCAACGGCCCGGCCTGGAGTGCCGGCATCGTCGTCGGCATGCGCCTGCTGTCGGTCGACGGACGATCGGTGCGCGGACAGGAGGCCGACGCCGCCTCCGCCGCACTGCTCGGCGAGCCCGGCAGCACCGTGACGCTGGTGCTCGAGCCTCCGTCCGGCCGCCCTGCGGCGAGCTATGCCCTGCTGCGGGCGGCGGTGCCGCCGGAGACGGTATTCGCCTTCAGCAACGGCAACATCGTGGTGGTGCGGGTGACCGGCTTCTCCACCGACACCGCCCAGGAGATGAGCCAGTTCCTCGACCAGGCGACCCGGGGCCGGGCCGGCGGCGCGTCCCGCCTGGCAGGACTGATCTTCGACCTGCGCGGCAATCGCGGCGGGCTGCTGCAGCAGGCGGTGACGTCGGTGGCGCTGGTGCTCGACCATGGCGTGGCGATGACCGCCCAGGGGCGCGATCCGCAGGCGAACCACGTGTGGGCGGTGCAGGGCGGCGACCTGACCGACGGGGTGCCGATCGTGGTGCTGGTGGATGGCCGCACGGCCAGTGCGGCAGAGATCATGGCGGCGGCGCTGGCCGACCACCGCCGCGCGGTCGTGGTCGGCAGCGCCACGCTCGGCAAGGGGCTGGTGCAGACCATCGCGCAGCTGCCGGATGGCGGCGAGCTGTTCGTCACCTGGAGCCGGGTGCTGGCGCCGCTCGGCTGGCCGCTGCAGGGGCTGGGCGTGATGCCGCAGGTCTGCACCAGCCTGGGACAGGCCAGGCTCGACGCGCAGCTGCAGGATCTCGCGGCAGGCACGCTCGACAACCGCCAGGCCGTGCTGGAAACGCGGGCGGCGCGCTCGCCGCTGCCGGTGGCCCGCATCCTGGAGCTGCGCGCCGCCTGCCCGGCCGCCATCGGCAGCGACGCCGACCTGGACGCGGCACGCACCCTGCTGGACACGCCCGGCGCCTACCGGGCCGCCCTGGTGCCGCAGGCCGCCGGTTTGGGCGAGGACTGAGTGGGGGATGCGACGATGACCGAAGCGCGGCTGAAGGCCGGGATCTGGACCAGCGCCGCCCTGCGCCGGGCGCATCAGGAGGGCCGGTCGGGCATGGTGCTGCGGCGCGGCGACGCCGATGCGGGCGGCATCCTCGTCGTGCTGCGCGACCGGCAGGATCGCATCGTCGTGCTGGCCCAGGCGCGGACGCCGGACGGCGACCCGGCCTGGACGCGCGGCACCGGTACGGTGCCGGTCGACCAGGCCGACGCCGACGCCTATGTTGCCCGCCAGGTCGCACGCGACCCCGACCTGTGGGTGCTGGAGATCGACGGGCCCGACCTGATGCCGCCATTCGAGGCGACGATGCTGTAGCCGGTCCCGGGTCGTCCGCGCGGATGTCCCGGCATGCGCCGCATGTCCGGCCCGACGATGTCGCCGCTCCACCCAAGCCCATGTTTCGTCACGTCCAGGAGTAGAAACGATTCCCGATGATGCCGCTTTCCACCCGTCGATGACGGTCTCGACCACGAGCGCCTCTGCGTCCGCCATCCCGTCTGCCGACCGTGCCGTGGCGGCCAAGCGGCAGCGCACCGGACGGTCGCAGGCCGTGCTCCACCAGCTGTTCGCCCGCAGCCGGGCGGTGCGTCGCGCTACGGTGGGCACGCTGGCCCAGGTGGAGCTTGCGATCCTGAGCGGCCACAAGCGCCGAAGCCGGATGGAGGTGATCCGCCGGGTGCGCCGGGAGCGCGAGTCGCTGCTCAGCGGCAACGAGGCCTTCATGATCCATTCGCTGGCCACCGCCCAGCGCGCGGTCGGCGGGATCATGGCCGAGGTGGGCGTGTTCCAGGGCTGCTCGGCCAAGCTGATCAGCGTCGGCGGCCGTCCGGACGAGCTGCATCTGTTCGACACGTTCCAGGGCCTGCCGCAGCCGGACCGGGCGGAGCGCAGGTCGATGCGCGAAGGCCACTATGCGGCGTCGCTCGAGGCGGTGCAGGCCTATCTGTCGGATCAGCCGAACCTGGTGTTCCACCAGGGGATGTTCACCGGCGAGAACGTCGCCTGCCAGGATCGGCGCTTCTCGCTCGTGCATCTCGATGTCGACCTCAAGGACGGCACCCTCGCCTGCCTGAATTTCTTCTACCCGCGGATGCTGCAGGGCGGCGTGATCATCAGCCACGACTACTCGTATCTGGCCGGCGTGCGGGAAGCGTTCGATGAGTTCCTGGCCGATAAGCCCGAGCGGGCGGTCGAGCTGCCGACCTCGCAGGCGATGCTGATCAAGGCGTGACGCGGCGGGCGGCCTCCCCGGCGGGATGTCGTCCGGCATGGCCGGGCCGGCCCCTGCCGGACCCGACCGCCCCGTCCGTCAGCCCGCCGCTCCCGGCTCCCCATCGGAACCCGGCATGCGTCCCGTCGAGATGTCCTGCCGACGAAGCATGGACGCGTCGTGCGGGCCGGTGTCCCAGGGGCCGCCTGCGGCACCACGTTGGCGGCCGGCACGTCAGCGACCGGCTGGACGTTGCCTAGCGACACCCGTCACGCATGACCGGAAACAGCAGAGCATCGCGGAACCTCGAGCCGCAGTCAGGCAGATCATGAATGTCATCCGGTCTGTCCGGCCGATGCAAGGCCCGCGGTGACGCGCCGCACACCGAAACGACCGACGGCCGCACCGACCGGCGGGTCGGCCGAGCGACAGGCGGCCATCGCCAGCTTCGAGCGCGGCGACTATCGCACCGCCGCGCCGCTGCTGGTGTCCCTGCTCGCCCGGACGCGACCGGACCCGCTGCTGCTCCGGCTGTGCGGCATGGCCCTGCTTCGCTGCGAGGCCGGCGCGCAGGGTCTGCCCTATCTGGCGCAGGCGAGGCGGCTGGCGCCGCAGGATCCGCTGGCCTCCCTTTGGCACGGCATCGCCCTGCAGGCGACGGGCCGTCCCGGGGAGGCTGTCGAGGCGCTTGCGGCCAGCGCCGCCGCGGCGCCGTCCGACCCGGCGCCGCTCATCCATCTGTCGCGCGCGCTGATGACGCTGCAGCGGCCGGCCGAGGCCGTCGCGGCGGCCGGACGGGCCGCCGGTCTGGCGCCGTCGATGCTGGAAGCGATCCACGCGCTCCGTCTGGCCGAGCTCGTGCTGCTGCAGGCCTCGCCGCCGGCCGACGCGTCGGCGCCGGGCCAGGCCTGGCTGCGGTTCGGCCTCGCGTGCCTGCGCCTCGACAAGGTCGCCGACGCCCGGGCGGCGTTGCGGAACGCGGTGGCGACGCCGGGGCGGCATCCCGAGGCGGCGGCCTGGCTCGCTCTGGTCGAGCATCTGTGCGGCGAGCCGGCGGCCGCGATCGCACGGCTGCGCACGGTGCTCGACGAGGCGCCCGATTGCATCGTCGCCCGGCTGCTCCTCGCCGGCCGACTGGTGCTGAACAGCGAGCCGGGCGAGGCGCTGGCTCTGCTGGACCGGCCGGCGCCGCCCGATCCGTCGCTTCGGGCGCGCTGGCAGGCCTGGCGCGTCACCGCCCTCATGGCGCTGGCCCGGCACCGGGATGCCGCCGCGGAACTCGCACGGGTCGCGGCCCCGCTTGGCGAGGCCGAGATCGTCCTGCGCTGGCAGCAGTCGCTGCTCGCGCGCGCCGCGGGCGACCCGGTCGCTGCGGCAGCACTCGCCGACCGGGCCGCGCAGCTTGCATCCGACCCCGGGCTCGCGGAGCTGGAGGACCGCATCGAGACGCATTTCGTTCTGGCCGACCTTCGCGCGGCCGAGGGCAGGCGCGATCAGGCCTTCGGCCACTGGCGACAGGGGCATGCGCTGCTGCGCGCAGCCCAGCCGTTCTCACGGGCGACGCATGCGGCGACGCTGGCCGCGGTGACGCAGGCCTTCAACCGCGACCGTCTGACGCACGGCGCACGTAGCGCGCATGCCGACGCCGCGCCGGTCTTCATCGTCGGGCTGCCGCGCACCGGCACGACGCTGGCCGAGCAGATCCTCAGCGCGCACGCCGCCGTGCATGGCGGCGGCGAGCGGCTGGCGATCCGGGAGACGCTCATGCGCCTGGCCGGCACCACCGACGCGGCGCAGGCAGCCGCCCGGGTCGCGGCCCTCGACGCGCCGGCGCTGACCGAGGCGGCGGCGGGCTACCTGGACGCTCTGCATGCGCTGTCGCCAAGCGCGCGGATCGTCATCGACAAGATGCCCGACAACGTCATGCATCTCGGCTTCATCGCCACCCTGCTGCCGGGCGCGCGGGTGATCTGCTGCACCCGCGACCTGCGCGACGTCGGCGCGTCGATCTTCCAGCAGCGCTTCCTCGGCCACCACCCTTACGCGCACGATCTGGCCGACCTCGGCTGGTATATGGCCCAGCACAACCGGCTGCTGGCGCACTGGCGCGACGTCCTGAGCATTCCGATGCTGACGCTCGACCATGCCGACTGGATCATCGATTTCGACGCGACGCTGCGACGCGTGCTGGCCTTCCTCGACCTGCCGTGGGACCCGGCCTGCGAGCGCTTCTTCGAGCAGAAACGTACCGTGCGGACCGCCAGCCGCGAGCAGGTGCGCCAGCCGATCAACGCGCGCGGCGTCGGCCGATGGCGGGCCTATGCCGCACAGCTGGCGCCGATGCTGAACGAGCTTCCGGCAACGGACTGAGGCCTGCCGGATACGACAGCGGCCGCGCGACCCGAAGGTCGACGCGGCCGCTGCCTCGTGCCGGCCCGCGTGACGCGGGCCGGACGGTCCGGGGGCTTAGAAGCGGAACTGCAGCTTGGCGTAGAACAGCCGGCCGATGACGTCGTAGACGGCCGGCTCGGTGTTGGTGCCGGTGCCGAGCACGAAGGGCGGGGTGCGGTCGAACACGTTGTCGATGCCGGCCACGACCTGGAACTTCTTCCAGTTATAGGTGGCCTCGATGTCGTGGTAGAAGACCTCGTTGGTTCGGGTGAAGCGGTTCACCGTCGGATCGGCGTCGCCGCCGTTGTTGTAGAGCAGGCCGTCGATGTAGCGCAGCGTCCAGCTGAAGCTGAA
>CAXTZG010000163.1:0-4952 GCA_964248625.1 uncultured Acetobacteraceae bacterium
GTGCCCGGCCTGTCGGCCCAGCCGGCGCCGTCGCTTCGCGCGGCCCGGCTGCATGCGACGGCGCAGGGCGCGCGCGTCCGCCCCGCACAGCTCGAACAGGCGGCCACCGCGGCCGCGGCCGGGTTGCTGACCGCACTGGCCGGACATCGCGGCACGCCCTGCCCGGACCGGGTCCTGCAGGACGCCGCCGCGCCGCTCGTCCAGGCGCTGCAGCAGGGCGGCCGCCTGGAGTTCGTCTGGCAGGACGTCGCGCTGCGCGCCGGTTCCGCGCGCTTCGGTGCCCGTCGCCTGTCGCTGCGCCTCGACGGCGCCGGCTCGACCGCGCACCTCGCCGCCCTGCTCGACGGCGCGGTGTCCAACGATCCCGCCGCCGCGCTGCTGCCCGAGACGCTCGCGGTGCATGCCTCGCTGCCGGCGGCCTCGCTGCCGGCGCTGCTGTCGGCAAGCGGCGGCAACGGCGCTCCGGTCGAGGTGACGATCGATCAGGCCGACGCCAGACGCGGCGACACCACGCTCAGCGGCAAGGGCCGGGCCACCATCGCCGCCACGCCAGGAGCCGCCAGCGGCCAGGGACACATCACGGCGCACGGCTTCGACGCGCTGCTCGATGCCGCGTCCGGCATGAGCCGTCTCCGCACTGCGCTGTTCCTGGCCAGGCTGGTCGCGCACCGCCAGGGCGATCAGGCGGACTGGGATCTCGTCTGGCAGGGCGGCACGCTGCTGGTCAACAACGTGCCGGTGCCGCTTCGCTAGTCCGGCCCGGCCGGCTAGGTCAGCCCCAGAACCGCGTCGTGCGCCCGTTCACGTTCCAGAAGAAGCGCCACGTGCCGCCGTCGCGGTGCCCGAACACGGCGGCACTGCCGGTGCCGGCCGAGAGATACTGTCCCGGGAGCAGCAGCTCCAGGTTGCTGTTCGGCAGCCGGCCCATGCCCTGCAGGCGGCTGGCGATCGCCTGATAGATCGCGTCCCACATCGGCATCTTCCAGGACAGCTTGAAGGCGTTCATCTGCGCCGCCAGCTGGTCCATCGGCTGACCCGGAACGACCGCCGGCTCGCCCTGGTCCAGGATCGCCGCCTGGCTGTTGACGTGCATGACGATGGGGCTGGCGGCGTCGCCGCCCACGAACACAGCACAGCCGTTCAGGTCCGGGGTCACGAAGATGTCCTGCTCCGCCGACAGGCGGGTCATCACCGCATGGTCGACCTTCCACGGCAGCACGTAGGCGTTGGGCGCCGCCGAACCGTTCCGGTTCACCTGCCTCGTGCTGCCCTGAGACGTCTCGGTGATCGCACCCTGGATCCCGGACATGTCGACCAGCGCCACGGTCGCGTTGTTGGTGGCGACCTGCGTTGCCTGGCCGTTCGGGACACCCATCGTCTTGATGCTCAGCGCGCCGGTATAGTCCGCGCCTTTGGTGGCCCAGTCGAACGTCATGGCCTCGTGTCTCCGTCGGTCGGGGGGGTCGCGTCGTCAGGCGGCCTTCGCCTGCTCCGCCAGCCGGTTCAGGGTGCCGACCACGTCGCGCGCCAGCGTGATGCGGGCAGCCGTGGTCATCTCCCGGGCGATGGCCAGCTTGTGGTCGGGACGAAGCCGCATGTCGCTGCCCTTGGCGCCGATCCAGGCGATCAGGCCTGCCGGGTTGCGGAAGCTGTTGCCGCGGAACTGCACCACCATGCCCTTCGGCCCGGCCTCCAGCTTCTCCACGCCGGCCGACCGGCAGAGCCGCTTCAGCGTCACCACCTGCAGCAGGTTCTCCACCTCGTCCGGCAGCGGTCCGAACCGGTCGACGAGCTCGGCCGCCATCGCCTCGGTTTCGGCGTCGCCAGGCAGGGCGCCGATCCGGCGATACAGCCCGAGCCTGACCGGCAGGTCCGGCACATAGGTCTCGGGGATAAGCACCGGCAGCCCGAGCACGATGTTGGGCGTCCAGTCGCGATCCTCGGACTTGCGGCGGCCCTTCTCGCGACGAAGGTCCGAGACCGCATCCTCCAGCATCTGCTGATACAGCTCGATGCCGACCTCGCGGATATGGCCGGACTGCTCGTCGCCCAGCAGGTTGCCGGCACCGCGCAGATCGAGATCGTGCGAGGCCAGCGTGAAGCCGGCGCCGAGCTGGTCGAGCGTCTGCATGACCTCGAGCCGCTTCTCGGCCGATGCCGACAGACGATGCTGCTGCGGCCAGGTGAGATAGGCATAGCCGCGCTGCTTGCCGCGACCGACGCGGCCGCGCAGCTGATACAGCTGGCCGAGCCCGAACATGTCGGCGCGGTAGATCAGCAGCGTGTTCACCGCGGGCATGTCTAGGCCGCTCTCGACGATGTTGGTGGACAGCAGGATGTCATACTTGCCGTCGCCGAACTCGGTCATCACCCGCTCGAGCTCGGTCGGGCTCAGGCGTCCGTGCGCCTGCACCAGCCGCGCGTCCGGCACGATCTCGCGCAGCCGCTCGCCCATGCGGTCGAGATCCTCGATGCGCGGCACCACGCAGAACACCTGGCCGCCGCGGAACCGCTCGCGCTGCAGGGCTTCGCGGATCACCACCGAATCGAACGGCATGATGAAGGTGCGCACCGCCAGCCGGTCGGCCGGCGGCGTCGCGATCAGGCTCATCTCGCGCACGCCGGTGAGTGCGAGCTGCAGAGTTCGCGGAATCGGCGTCGCCGACAGCGTCAGCACGTGCACGTCCTCGCGCAGCGCCTTCAGCTTCTCCTTGTGGGCGACGCCGAAATGCTGCTCCTCGTCGACGATCAGCAGGCCCAGATCGGCGAACTCGATGCCCTTGGCCAGCAGCGCGTGCGTGCCGACCACGATGTTGACGCTGCCGTCGGTGACGCCCTTGCGCACCACCGCCGCATCCTTGGCCGACACCATGCGCGACAGCTGCTCGACGCGCACCGGCAGGCCGGCGAAGCGGGCGGCGAAGGTGCGGGTATGCTGGCGCGCCAGCAGCGTGGTCGGCACCACGACCGCCACCTGCGATCCCGACATCGCCGCGACGAAGGCCGCCCGCAGCGCCACCTCGGTCTTGCCGAAGCCCACGTCGCCGCAGATCAGCCGGTCCATCGGCCGGCCGGCCGCCATGTCCTCGAGCACGTCGGCGATCGCGCGCGACTGGTCCTCGGTCTCGACGAACGGGAAGCGGGCGCAGAACTCGTCCCAGGTGCCTTCCGCCGGCGCCAGGCTCGGCGCCTCGCGCATCTGCCGCGCGGCCGCGGTGCGGATCAGCTCGCCCGCCATGTCGCGGATGCGCTGCTTCATCTTCGACTTGCGGTTCTGCCAGGAGGCGCCCCCCAGCCTGTCGAGCGCCACGCCGTTCTGCTCGGAGCCGAACCGGCTCAGCAGCTCGATGTTCTCCACCGGCAGGAACAGCTTCTCGTTGCCGTCATAGATCAGCCGCAGGCAGTCGTGGGGTGCTGCCGCAATGGCGCCGCGCTCCAGGCCGCCACGCTCGATGCCGACCGTTTCCAGCCCGTCATAGCGGCCGATGCCGTAATCCTGGTGCACCACCAGGTCGCCCTCGGCGATCTCGGTGGCCTCGGCGATGAACTGGTCGGCGCGCTTGCGACGGCGCGGCGGCCGCGAGATGCGCTCGCCGAGCAGGTCCTGCTCGGACACCAGCGCCAGATCGTCGGCCACGAAGCCGCGCTCGATGCCCAGCGTCAGCAGCCCGACCCGCCCCGGCTTCAGCCGCGCCGTGGCCTTCCAGTCATCGACCGCCTCGACCTCCAGCCCGGCCTCGCGCAGCAGGGTGGCGATCCGCTCGCGCGAGCCGCGGGTCCAGGCGGTGACGAAGGCGCGGCGCTTCTGCCTGCCGGCCCAGTCCGCGACCTGGTCGCGCAGCATCTGGAACACCGTCTCGCGGCTGCCCGCCGGCAGGCTGCGCGCGAACATGATGCCCGGACGCCCGCCTGCATCGAAGCCCTCGGCGCCGTCGGGGCGGGCGAACGGGCTGAAGGCCAGCACCGGCAGGCGGGCGAGCATGGCGTTCCAGCCGGCGCGGTCGACATACAGCAGCCCCGGCGGCAGCGGCCGGTAGGGCACCTCGCCGTCGCGGGTAGGCTGGGTGCGCGCCTGGGCGTGGTCGGCGATCATCTCCAGCCGCCCCGCCAGCACCTCGTCCACCTGATGGTCGAGGCTGAGCGCCACGCCGGGCAGGTAGTCGAGCAGCGTCTCGAGCCGCTCGTGGAACAGCGCCACCCAGTGCTCGACGCCGGCATGGCGCCGGGCATCCGACACGCTGTGGTAGATCGGATCGTTTGCCGCCTCGGAGCCGAACTGCTCGCGCCAGCCGGTGCGGAAGCGGCTGACGCTGTCGGCGTCGAACGAGATCTCCGACACCGGGCGCAGCACCAGCCGGTCGAGCTTGTCCGTCGAGCGCTGCGTGGCCGGATCGAAATGCCGGATGTTCTCGACCTCGTCGCCGAACAGATCCAGCCGGATCGGCTCGGCCTCGCCGCTGGGGAAGATGTCGACGATGCCGCCGCGGGTGGCGAACTCGCCCGGCTCCATCACCGTGTCCGCGCGGCCGTAGCCGTTGGCCTCCAGCACATCGAGCAGGAACGCGACATCAAGGCTCTCGCCCGACTTCACCGTCAGCGACTGGCCGGCGAACGCGTCGCGCGGCGGCACCCGCTGCACCAGCGCGTTCACCGTGGTCAGCACGATCCGCGGCGCGTCGGTCTTTTCCAGCAGCCGCGTCAGCGTCGCCACGCGCTCCGACACGATCGCCGGGTTCGGGGACACCCGGTCGTAGGGCAGGCAGTCCCAGGCCGGGAAGCGCAGGATCTCCGCTTCCGGCCGCACGAAGGCAAGCAGGTCGGCCAGGCGGGCAAGCCCGGCATCGTCGCGCGCCACATGCAGCAGCGGCCCGTCATGCTCGCCGCCGAACGGCTTCTGCCGGCGCGCCAGCAGCAGCGCGTCATAGCCGTCGGGCGCGCCCCAGACCGTGGTC
>CAXTZG010000163.1:4962-5222 GCA_964248625.1 uncultured Acetobacteraceae bacterium
AACGGCCGCGCCAGCGCCGCCGCCAGCACCGCCTGCAGCATCGGCGTGTCGCACTCCGCCGGCACCGGCCGCCGGCCCATCAGCCAGTCGGCCAGGTCGATGTCGGGCAGCTCCATCAGCTCCTCGAGCGCGTCCAGCTCCTCGGCGCTGAAGGCCGCGATCCGCGGCGACACGAAGCCGCCGATCAGCAGGTCGGTCTCGTGGGTGCCGCGATGCGTGGCGCGGAACAGGATCCGCCGCCGCCTGGCATCGAGAGGAAC
>CAXTZG010000164.1:0-5187 GCA_964248625.1 uncultured Acetobacteraceae bacterium
CGAGGCCCGAGACCGAGTAGACGGTGAGCTGGGTCGCGCCGCTCGCAGCGCCACCCTGCACCACCAGCGCCACATGAAATGACCAGTTGGCCGCCGTCAGCCAGCTGTAGGCGGGAACGGCCTGGATTGCCGCCAGGGTGGTCAGGCCGAGGGCCGTGCCGATCGGGTGGCTCGATCCGTCGCAGACCGCGCCGTAGTCGCGCGGGTCGTAGATGGCGCCGGCGCGCGCCTTCAGGCTGCGCGCGGTGGTGGCGCCGGCAACCAGCGTGGTGAGAGCTGAACCGTCGCCCGTGTTGGTGAGCGGCGTGCCAGGGATATAGTCGGCCCAAGCGGGGACGGACCCGGTCAGCAGGGCGATGAGGCCTGCGACCGCGAAGAAACGGCTCATGGCGCAACTCCTCGATCCCATCGGCCAGCGACATCGCTGCACTTGACCGATGCGGACGCATATTGGGTGGTGATGGCGACCGACGCCGCGCCGTCGATCAGGTCAGAGCCGTTCGCCGTGAAGCTGACGGCGTTGGCCGAGCTGTCGATCTTCTTGAGCGTGTGCAGCTCGTACTTGTTCGACGCGGTGCAGGCCGGCAGGGTCGCAACGATTGCCGCGCTGGCTGCATTGCCGTCGATGTCGCCAGACGTGCCGGTCAGGGTCAGCGAGGCGGTAACGGTGGTCGTCGGCGTGCTGCTGGCCGCCGCGGCCGGCGCGGTGGGCGCGATGACGACCAGCGAGATATCGGTCGCCGTGTCGCCATAGATCAGGCCCACGCCGCCGATCGGGATGGGGAGGAACCCCTGCCCATTGTTCGACGTGATGCCGCTTCCGGTGGTGGTGACCGTCAGCGCCGCGGTGCCGGCATTGATCAGGACCACGCGGCAGCCAGCAGGCTGGCCGGGCGTGACATACGCCGGAGCCGAGCCGCTATACTTCAGGATCGAGCCGCAATCGAAGTTGTTGCCGGTATAGGAACCGGTTTTGGCATAGACGGTGAGCCCATACGCTCCGACCTTGTCCGCATACTGCGTCGAGGCCGGATGGGTGGTGCTGTAATCGTAGGCGCCGAAGGTGGTCACCGACACCGCTGGTGCGGCGCCGTTCACGCCGACCTGCGCGTGCGCCACCCCGCCCAGCGCGAAGATCGCCGCGCCAGCGAGAAGATACTTCCACATGTCAGCGGCTCCCGGAGACGGCAAAGGTTGAGGCGCTGTCGATCAGGACTGACAGGTCGGTGTATTGGCCGGTGGTCGAGTTGGCCCCTCCGATCAGTTCCGCAGTCTCGCCCGTTCCGGCCGTGATGGTGATCAGGCCAGGCACGGCGGCGGTGCCGGCCGCCATCTGCTTGACGTGGAAGATGCAGCCCACCGTCAGCCCGGTCGGGACGACGTAGGACACGGCGGCTGTGCTCGCGTTCTCGATCGTCTCACGACCCAGCGCGGGGCACTCGGTCGCCGCTGCGAAGGTCCGCGAGGTGACGCTTTCCGCGAAGATCGTGTCGAACGCCGAGGCGCCAGCACTGGCCGCCGCGGTCGGCGCGATGACGCCCAGCGTGATGTCGGTCGTCGTGTCGGCATAGATCGTCCCGACGCCGCCGATCGGGATCGGGATGAAGCCCTGCCCGTTGTTTGCGGTGATACCCGAGCCGCTGGTGGTGACCGTCAGCGCCGCGGTGCCAGCATTGATGATGACCACGCGGCAGCCGGCCGGCTGGCCGGGAGTAATATATGCCGGCGCTGATCCCGAATACTTCAGGATTGTGCCGCAGTCGAAGTTATTGCCGGTATACGAGCCGGTCTTGGCATAGACCGTCAGGCCGTACGCACCGACCTTGTCAGCGTAAAGTGTGGAGGCCGGATGGGTGGCGGCGTAGTCATAGGCGCCATACGTGCCGACCGCATTGCTTGCGATCCAATCCGTGCCCAGGACGTTGCCGGTCCCGAAGGTCGCGCGCGTCCAGCTGGAAGCCGTCCCGGCGGTTGTGGCGGTGCCGGAAGCGGGCGCGCTGTCGAGTACGACCTGCCCAGGCACCCAGGTGCCATCGGTCGGCAGCGCCGCGAGTGCGCTGACCGGCGAGGACAGGATCGTGCCGTACGCGTTGTCCTGCGGGTTGCTGTCGACGACGATCGTCTTGAAGCCCGGCCCGCGCCACTCGCCGATGCCGGCGTTGGCAGACGAGAACCCGGCGACCGAGAACTGGCCGTAGAGCGTGTTCTGGTCGAAGGAGTACCCGGACGCCGGATCGGTAAAGTCTACCTGGCCGCTGTTGTTGTTATACAGCAGCAGCGCCAGGTTCTTGAGCGTGTTGTTCTTGAAGACGATGCCGGTGCCGGCCCCGCTGAGCTTGTCCAGCAGCACCGGGCCGCTGCCGTTCGGCCAGGTGCCCGTGGTCGAGTGGCCGGCGTTCTTCAGCCAAGGGTCGCCGTCATACAGGTTGCTGTCGACCAGGATCTGGATCTTGCCGGTCGCGCCCTCGATGACGCCATGCCCGGTGAAATCCGTGATCGTGTTGTCGCGGAAGACGATGTTGTCGTAGTGCACCGCGCTGCCGCTGACCGCGAGGCCTTCGGCCTGCCCGGAGCAGTGGTTGCCCACGATCAGCACGTCCCGCAGGATGCCGCCCGTCAAATTAAAGCACGTCCCCTGCATGTCGGCCTCGGTCAGGCCATGCAGGCCGGCCGTGGCGACGTTGTAGGAGCCCGACGCGCCGGGGTTCTGGGTGCCGCCCACGCGGCTGGTGATGAGGCCCTGGCCGAGGTTCGACCATTGCGTGTATCGGCTGTCGGTGCCGTCCGTCCGCGGCAGCGTCCGAGCCAGCAGGTTGTTCGAGATGACGATCCCATGGCCGCCGGCGACCGCGACCCCGGTGCTGCTCGAGTTGGCCGCGAACTCCGGGAATGGATCCTGCACCGTGCCCGTCGCGGTGTTATTCTCGCCGGGGATCACCGCATACTGGCCGGCGCGGGCCGAGATGCCGTTGATGGTGATGTAGCTCAGTCCCCCGTTGACGTTGTCGACGTGGGTCCGGTTGATCCCGTTCGTGCACTGGTTCCCGCTGACCAGGATGGACTCGTCGGCCGAGTTGCCCTCGACGCTGCCGTTGCTCGGGAGCAGCGTCGACAGGCTGATGCAGGCCTGGCGGAAGCTGTCGATGGTGTTGGCGCTGATGTTGGCATGGCGTGCCGACAGCACGTCGATGCCCTGCGCGTCGAAAATGTGGTTGCCGGTGATCTGCAGGTCGCGGCGGACGCCCCAGGTGTCCGTCAGATACGAGTGCACCGAGATCGCGTCGTCGTCGGTGTGCTCGATGTGGTTGTCGATGATCGACGCGTCCGAGGCGCCGTCCATGTTGATGGCGTCGGAGAAGGTGCGGAGCGTGTGGCTGTTGGCCACCACAAGGCCGGTGATGCTGCGCGCCGAGATGCCGTAGCCGCGCGAGTTCTCGGACGTCACGTGGTCGAAGGTCAGCCCGTCCACGTTGGTCGGGATGAACGGGGCCTGGCCGAGGTCCCAGGCCGCCGCAGCCGCGCCGGTCGACGACGAGGCAACCGCCGTGCCCCAGGTGCCGGTCACCGTGAAATTGCGGAACATGATGTTGCTGGCACGGCCGCCGCCCGAGGCGTTCGAGGTGGCCGAGAACAGGTACGCGCCGTTGGTGTCGTTCCAGCTCACGACCGTGGCGTTCTGATCCTCGCCTTCCACGGTCGTGAAGGACGGGATCTCGAAGCCGTAGCCGCCATTGTTGCCGGTCGCGGTCGGGCTCAGGACCGTGAAGGCCCACGACGTTGTTCCCGGCAGATCGTCCGGGATCAGGATGTGCGTGCCGGGGTTCGAGGTCGCCCACGCGACCGCCGCCGTCATCGCCTTGTTATCGGACGTCGCATCGCCCAGGGCGCCGTGCTCGGCGATATTGTAGTGGTCGTTCAGCCGGGCAGCGATTGCCTGGGCGAACGAGGTGTCGGGCGCGACGACGACCGCGTTCCCTGCATTGCCACCGTTCGCCTGGACGGCGCCGGTGATGCGGCTGTCGTTGCCCTGGGCCGCGGTGCCGGCGGTCGTGCCGTAGGAGGTCGCCCCGCCGGAGCCCTGCGGCCCGATCAGGGACTTGCCGCTGTCGGTCCAGGCGCCCGAGACCTTCTGGTAGACCTCGCCGCTGGTCAGCAGCTCGAAGCTGTCGCCATTGTTGCCGACCGTGCTCGCTGGCACGGCGTTGCCGCTGGTGAAGCTCGATCCGGCGGCGCCTGGGTTGCCTGCAGCACCGGCCGTGCCGGCGGCGCCGACGACGTTGCCGAGGTCGGCCGTGCTGTTGTCCGAGTAGGTCAGCACCAGGTGGTTCGAGCCGTTCACCACGGCCGAGCTCACGCCGCGGCCGGCGGCGCCAGCCTGGCCGGCCGCACCCGCGGTGCCGGCCGGGCCGACAACCACACCCACGTCAGACGTCGAGTTGTCGGAGAAGGTCAGGATCAGGTGGTTCGAGGTGTTCACCGCACCGCTGGCAATGCTCTTGCCGGCGGCGCCCGCGGTCCCGGCCGCACCGGGGCTGCCGGCGGCGCCCTGGACCAGGCCAGCATCGACCGTGCTGCTGTCCGAATAGGTCAGCACCAGGTGGCCGCTGCTGTTCACCGTCGAGGCGGTGATGCCCTTGCCAGTCGCCCCGGCCGTACCAGCCGCGCCAGGGGCGCCGACCACATTCCCCAGGTCGGACGTGCTGTTGTCCGAATAGGTCAGCACGAGGTGGTTCGAGCCGTTCACCACGGCCGAGGCCACGCCGCGGCCAGCAGAGCCAGCCGCGCCGGCAGCGCCGACCACGACGCCCAGATCGGCGGTGCTGCTGTCCGAATAGGTCAGCACCAGGTGGTTCGCGGTGTTCACCGTCGCCGTCGCGATGCCGCGGCCAGCACTGCCCACCGCCCCCGCCGGCCCGACCACGGCGCCGGCATCGCCGGTCGTGTTGTCGGAATAGGTCAGGATCAGGTGGCCGCTGGTTATGGCGGTGCCGGTGATGCCGCGACCGGGTGCGCCGGTGGCGCCCACCCCGCCGCTCCCGGACGCACCGCCGCCGCCCAGGCTGCCGCCGTTCAGGGACTGCGCGAAGGCGCCGGGTGCGACGAGCAGCAGGCCAGCCAGCAGCGCACCGCTCGCCCGGGCGAGCAGGGTGCGGGGCATCAGTTGACCCTCACGCTGCCGGAAGCGGT
>CAXTZG010000165.1:0-5101 GCA_964248625.1 uncultured Acetobacteraceae bacterium
CGCGGCTTCGGGCCAGGCGGGCCCGGGCCGCGCCGGCCGCGATATCGGGTGGTGCGCAAGCTGGCTGGCGCGTCGCTGGCGGCGCTGCTGCTGGTGGGGGCCACCGGGTCGCTGATCGTCTGGCGCAAGTACGAGACGCTGACCGCGGACCTGCCGACGGTCGGCGTGCTGCGCACCTACCAGCCGCCGGTGATGAGCCGGATCTATGCCGGCGACGGCCGGGTGATCGCCGAGCTCGCCGCCGAGCGGCGCCTGTTCGTGCCCTACAGCGCCATTCCCGACATCGTGCGGGCGGCCTTCGTTTCGGCCGAGGACCAGAACTTCTACACCCATGGCGGCGTCGATCCGCTGGCGATCCTGCGCGCCTCGGTCACCGACCTCGAGAACCTGCACAAGCGCCGGCCGATCGGCGCCTCGACCATCACCCAGCAGGTGGCGCGGATCATGCTGCTGGGCTCCAACGCCCGCACCTTCGAGCGCAAGGCCAAGGAGGCGGTGCTCGCGATGCGCATCGAGCAGACGCTGTCCAAGGACCGCATCCTCGAGATCTACCTGAACGAGATCTATCTCGGCTCCGGCGCCTACGGCATCACGGCGGCGGCGCAGACCTACTTCAACAAGCCGCTCGATCAGCTCGACGCGGCCGAGGCGGCGTTCCTGGGCGCGCTGCCGAAGTCGCCGACCAACTACAACCCGTATCGCTTTCCCGACGCCGCCAAGAACCGGCGCGACTGGGTGCTGGACCGCATGGCCGAGACCCATGCCATCACGGTGGCGCAGGCGCGCGACGCCAGGGCCGAGCCGCTGGTGCCGACCGCCTTCACCCGGCCGGGCCCGGTGCCGGGCTCGGAATGGTTCTCCGAGGAGGTCCGGCGCGAGCTGGTCGAGCGCTACGGGCAGAACCAGACCATGCAGGGCGGACTGGTGGTGCAGACCAGCCTCGATCCCAAGCTGCAGGACGAGGCGACGCACGACCTGCGCGAGGGCCTGATGAAATACGACCGCGCGCATGGCGGCTGGCGCGGCGCCGTGGAGCATCTTGACGGCGTCGGCAACCTGCACCCGGTGCATGCGCGCCGCGGACATCCGGCGCCGGCACCGGGGGTGAGCTGGGAATTCGCGCTGTCGACGGTGTCCCGGCCGGCCGGGATGCTGCCGGACTGGCGGCTGGCGGTGGTGCTGTCGCCAGCGCTCGGCACCATCGGCTGGCTCGACAGCGACACGCAGGCGGGCGGTCTCGGGACCTCGCACACCGGCGTCATGAAGGGCGACGACCTCGCGTGGATGCGGACCTACAAGTCGATCAAGCCCGGCGACGTGCTGATGGTGACGCCCGACCGGGAAGAGACCGGCAGTGCCGTGTCGGTGCGCCAGATCCCGCAGGTGGAGGGCGCGCTGGTCAGCATGGACCCGACCACCGGACGGGTGCTGGCGCTGGTCGGCGGCTGGAGCTTCGAGAGCAGCCAGTTCAACCGCGCCACCCAGGCGCTGCGCCAGCCCGGCTCGTCGTTCAAGCCGATCGTTTATCTGGCCGGCATGATGCAGGGCATCTCGCCCAGCCAGAAGTTCGAGGACGAGCCGTATTCGAACGGCAGCTGGCACCCGAACAACTACGAGATGACCTTCGGCGGCCCGACCACGCTGCACGACGCGCTGCGCAAGTCGCTCAACCTGGTGACCATCCGGCTGGCGGCCCATATCGGCATGAGCAACGTGGCCAAGCTGGCGATCGACCTGCACGAGGTCGACGCCATGCCCAAGGTGCTGCCGGCGGCACTTGGCGCGGTGGAGACCACCGTGCTGCGCGAGGCGGGCGCCTATGCCTCGATCGCCTCGGGCGGCAAGGAGGTGCTGCCGAGCCTGGTCGACGACGTCGAGGATCGCGACGGCCGGGTGATCTGGCGGCCGGCCGGGCTCGGCGTGCAGCCGGGCGGCGATCCGACGCAGCCGCCGGTGCTGGTCGACACCCGCAAGCAGATCGCCGACCCCGCCTCGGCGTTCCAGGTGGTGCAGATGATGCAGGCGGTGCTCAAGCCCGGTGGCACCGGCAAGCAGGCGGGTGCCGGCATCGAGAACCCGATCGCCGGCAAGACCGGCACCAGCCAGGACTTCCGCGACGCCTGGTTCGCGGGCTTCGCGCCCAACCTGCTTACGGTGGTGTGGGTTGGCTTCGACAATCCCCAGAGCCTTGGCCAGAAGCAGGATGGCGACACCGTCGCCGGCCCGATCTGGAACCGCTTCATGAAGGCCGCCCTGGCCGACCGGCCGAAGGTCGAGTTCCGGGTGCCGGACGGGGTTGCGGTGGTGCGCTACGGCGACGCGATCGACGCCTTCAAGCCCGGCCAGGAGCCGGGCGTCAGCCACAACCTGTATGTGAGCCGCCCGGTCAACGAGGAGCTCAGCGCCGCCGACACCGGTGCCGAGAACATCCCCGACGACGAGAGCGACATGGGCAGCGGCGCGACCCCGGTTCCGGTCGCTTCCACGACCTCGGTGAATGCCGCCAGCCCTGGCGTCGCCTCGCCCGCCAATCCGGCGCAGCCGGGCGCCAGTCCCGGCGCGCCCGCCGCCGGACCGCCGCCGCCCAAGCCGGTCACCGGGGGTGACATCGGCATGGGCGGGCTGTATTGAGCCGCCCCGTCCCTTCGCAGGTGTGAGAGATGTCCGCCGAGACCGACGCCCTCAACGAGCAGATCAAGCAGTCGGTGGCGCTGCTGAGGAGGCATCTTTGACTGGGATGTCGCGCAAGACCGCCTCGCGGAGCTGAACAACCGCGTCGAGGACCCGTCGCTGTGGAACGATGCCGCGGCGGCACAGGCCTTGATGCGCGAGCGCACCATGCTGGCCGGCCGCATCGAGGGCGTGCTGCGGCTCGAGACCGAGGTGCGCGACGCCATCGAGCTGGCCGGGATGGCGGAAGCGGAAGGCGACCAGGCGATGGTCGCGGACGCGGTCGCCAGCCTGAAGGCGTCGGCCGGGGAGGCCAAGCGGCGCGAGATCGAGAGCCTGCTGTCCGGCGAGGCGGACGCCAACGACGCCTTCCTGGAAGTCAATGCCGGCGCCGGCGGCACCGAGGCGCAGGACTGGGCGGAGATGCTGCTGCGCATGTATTCCCGCTGGTCCGAGCAGCACGGCTACAAGATCCAGCTGATGGAAAGCTCCGAGGGCGAGCAGGCCGGGCTGAAGTCGGCGACGCTGCAGGTATCGGGCCCGAACGCCTATGGCTGGCTCAAGACCGAGGCCGGCGTGCATCGGCTGGTGCGCATCAGCCCGTTCGACTCCGCCGCTCGCCGGCAGACCTCGTTCGCCAGCGTCTGGGTGTATCCGGTGGTCGATGACAGCATCGAGATCGAGATCAACGACGCCGACCTGAAGGTCGACACCTTTCGCGCCTCGGGTGCCGGCGGTCAGCACGTCAACAAGACCGAGTCCGCGATCCGCATCACCCATGTGCCGAGCGGCATCATCGTCGCCTGCCAGACCGACCGCTCGCAGCACCGCAACCGCGCGACCGCGATGGGCATGCTCAAGGCCCGGCTCTACGAGGCCGAGCTGCAGAAGCGCGAGGCCGCCGCCGCGATCACCGAGGCCGGCAAGACCGACATCGGCTGGGGGCACCAGATCCGCTCCTACGTGCTGGCGCCCTACCAGCTGGTGAAGGATCTGCGCACCGGGGTCGAGACCGGCAATCCGGACGCCGTGCTGGATGGCGGGCTCGACGGGTTCATGGCCGCATCGCTGGCCTCGCGGGTGGGCGCCACGCGCAGCGAGGCGAGCGCCTCCGCGCAGTAGCGTCCGGAGGCGCCGGCCGCGCGGCCGGGCCGCGCGGACCTCGCACGACCATGATGATGTGCCGACCGGGACGGGCCATGTACGCTTCCGGCCGCCTGACTGCTTCTGCACAAAATTCGGGCAGACATCGGAGATCCGATCCCGGGCGGTCAGGCTAGATGACAAACCTGCTTGTTGCGTCGCACAACTTTCATCTTGCCCAGAAAATGAGCATTGTGGCGGAAATTGCTGCGCGAGCATCCAAAAGCGAATGGCTGGACAACGATCTTGACATGACAGCCGACGAAACCCTCTCTTGTCGGGCCTAGGACCGTTTGAGGATGGACCACCGACCGCGTCAGGCAACCGTGCCAGATCGACGCGTGCCGGTACGATGGCGTGGACTTGTCCCTGACAGGACACAAGGAGCTGGGAATGGACTACGCGCAACAGCAACGAAGCCCGATGCGGCACATCATCGGCATCACCGTCGTGCTGCTGCTGCATGTGGTGCTGATCTATGCGCTGCTGAACGGCCTCGGCCGCGCGGTCATCGACGTGATCAAGCCGCCGATCACCACCAAGATCGTCAAGGAGGTGCCGCCCCCGCCGCCACCCCCGCCGCCGCCGCCGCCGCCGGTGCTGACATCGCCGCCGCCGCCCTACATCCCGCCGCCGCTGATCCAGATCCAGCAGCCGCCGCCGCCGCACGCGATCCGCACCGTGACCCACGAGGCGCCGCCGGTGGTCAATCCGGCACCCTTCACGGCGGCCAGGCCGGCGCCGCCGGGCCCGAGCATCCCTGACCGCTCGGCCGGCGTGCGGCCGCTGAACAACGTCAAGCCGGAGTTCCCGCCGGACATGGAAGAGGCCGGACGCTCGGGCAGCGTGACGATGTCGTGCGACATCGGCGCCGACGGCTCGACCAGCAACTGCCAGGTGGTCAATGTCAGCGGCGGGCAGTCCTTCGCCCGCAGCGCACTGGAGTATGTGCGCAAGGCCCGCTTCTCGCCGGCAGTCCACGCCGGCGTCCCGGTGCCGCAGCCGCATCACGTATGGAACATCAGCTTCACCCTGGCCGACTCGGACCAGTAGGTCCGGGCCAGCCCGTCCTTCGTCGAACTCGTGCCGGCACAGGGCCCACCCCGGCTCCCGGCCGCCACCAGAGGAACTTGTGATGACCAGACTGCATCGCCTTCCCGTTCTCGCAGCCCCAGCCCTGGCGATGGCTCTCGGCATGGCGGCTCCGGCTTTTGCGCAGACCGCTCCGGCCACAGCCCCGGCCACGGCGCCGGCCGCAGCCCCGGCGCCGGCCGCGTCGGTCGGCCCG
>CAXTZG010000166.1:0-4996 GCA_964248625.1 uncultured Acetobacteraceae bacterium
GGCCCGGGCCGCCGGCCGCCGCGCCTGAAGACCGGCGCGGGCGGATCGGTGCAGCCCTTCATGGCCATGGAGGTCGTGGCGCGCGCCAATGCCCGCCAGGCCGCCCTGCGCCCGGGCGACCCGCACGTGATCCGGCTCGAGGTGGGCCAGCCCGGCACCGGGGCCCCGGCGGTGGCGGTCGCCGCGGCACAGCGGGCACTCGCCGGCGGCATGCCGCTTGGCTATACCGAGGCGCTCGGCCTGGCGTCGCTGCGCGCGCGCATCGCCGCCCATTACCGCAGCTTCTACGGCGCCGCCGTCGACCCGTCGCGAATCGCGGTCACCACCGGCGCGTCGGGTGGCTTCCTGCTCGCCTTTCTGGCCGCGTTCGAGCCGGGCGACCGCATCGCGCTGGCGAGCCCGTACTACCCGCCCTACGTCAACATCCTGCACGCGCTCGGCCTGCAGCCGGTGATCCTGCCGACCGGCGCCGAGACCCGCTACCAGCCGACGGTGGCGCTGCTCGAGGCGATGGCCGAGCGCGGGGAGGGGCTCCCGGACGGGCTGATCGTCGCCAGCCCCTGCAACCCGGCCGGCACCACGCTGGACGGCAGCGAGCTCGCGGCACTCGCCCGCTTCTGCCATGCGCATGGCATCCGGCTGGTCAGCGACGAGATCTATCACGGGCTCAACTGGGACGCGGCCCCTGCCACCGCGGCGGCGTTCAGCGACAGCGCCATCGTCATCAACAGCTTCTCCAAATACTGGAGCATGACCGGCTGGCGGGTCGGCTGGATGGTGCTGCCCGGCGACCTGATGCAGGCAGCACTCCGGTTGAAGCAGAACCTGTTCATCAGCGCGCCGCACATCTCCCAGATCGCCGCCGAGGCCGCCTTCGACGCCGGCGACGAGATCGCCGCCAACCTGGAGCGCTATCGCCGCGCGCGTGCGCATCTGCTGGCCGAGCTGCCGCGCGCCGGGCTGCCGGACCTGCTGCCGGCGCAGGGCGCGTTCTACATCTATGCCGACATCGGCGCCCGCAGCCGCGACAGCATCGGCTTCTGCGCCCGCCTGCTCGACGAGGCCGGCGTCGCCGCGACTCCGGGGGTCGATTTCGATGCCGTCCGCGGCCACCGCTTCGTGCGCTTCAGCTATTGCGGCCCGGAAAGCGACATGATCGAGGCGACGCGGCGGCTCGCGGCCTTCGCCGGTGGCTGATCGCCCCCGCGTCGCCGTCATCGGCGCCGGTCCCGCCGGGCTCGCCGCCGCCGAGCTGCTGGCGCCGCGCTGCGCCGTCACCCTGATCGAGCGCATGCCGAGTGCCGGGCGCAAGCTGCTGATGGCCGGCCGCGGCGGCCTCAACCTGACGCATTCCGAGCCGCTGGAGGCCTTCCTGTCGCGCTACGAGGCGGCCGAGCCCTGGCTGCGGCCGGCAATCGAGGCCTTTCCGCCGGCATCCCTGCAGGATTGGGCCGGCGCGCTCGGGCAGCCCTGCTTCACCGGCTCCAGCGGCCGGGTGTTCCCGCGCGCGATGAAGGCGTCGCCGTTGCTGCGCGCCTGGCTCGCCCGGCTGGACGGGCTCGGCGTCGTGCTGCGCACGCGCTGCCGCTTCACCGGCTTCGGCGACGGCGGCGCGCTGCGCCTGGACGCGCCGGACGGTCCGGAGCAGCTCGTTCCGGACGCGACGCTGTTCGCGCTCGGCGGCGCCAGCTGGGCGCGGCTCGGCTCGGACGGCGCCTGGGCGACGGCCTTTGGCGAGGCGGGCCTGCCGACCGCCGCGTTCCGGCCGGCCAATTGCGGCTTCCACGCCGGCTGGTCGCCCGCCTTCGGCGAGCGCTTCGCCGGCACGCCGCTGAAGTCGACAGCACTTCGTTTCGACGGTCGCCTCGCCCGCGGCGACCTCGTGGTCACCCGACACGGCCTCGAGGGCGGCGCGATCTATGCGCTTGCAGCACCGCTGCGCGACGCGATCGAGCGGGACGGGGAGGCCCGCCTCGTGCTCGACTTGCGTCCCGATCTGTCGGCGGCCGTCCTCGCCGACCGGCTGGCGCGGGTGCGGGAGCGCGAAAGCCTGTCCAACACGCTCCGCCGGGCGCTCGCCCTGCCGCCGGTTGCCATCGGACTGCTGCGCGAGGTGGGCGACGCGCCGCCGCCTCGCGCGCCGGCCGCGCTGGCGGCGCTGGTGAAGGCGGTTCCGGTGATCCTGACCGGAGCCGCGCCGCTGGACCGCGCCATCTCGACGGCGGGCGGCGTCCGGCGCCAGGACGTCGATGCGCGCTTCATGCTGCGCGCCCGTCCCGGCAGCTTCGTCGCCGGCGAGATGCTGGACTGGGAAGCCCCTACCGGCGGCTACCTGCTGCAGGCCTCGATCGCCACCGGCCGCGCTGCGGCGCGCGGGGTGCTCGACTTCCTGGCCGAGCCTGCGGCTACGGCGCGTTCATGCGCTTCTTGATGTCCTGCCAGCCCTGTCGATAGTCGTAGGTCGGGTAGAATTCGGTCCGGAAGCCACCCCAGGCAGAGTTCTCGATCACCCGGTTGACGTCCCGGAGCCTGCCCGCGGGCACCCGCAGGGTGACGACCTGCCCGATGCCCATCATGACGTACCACGAGACGATCTCGGTGCCGGGCGGCAGAAAGTCGCGAAACCAGTTGGACGCTTTCAGCTCGGCATTGATCTGCGGCAGCGTCTTGCTCTCGTCGTGCTTCAACATGATCGTCAGCAGGATCGTGCCGTCCCCTTCCGCCGGTGCGTCCTGGGCGGCGGCGGCAAGGGGGCCGCCGGCGAGCAGCCACGCGAAAGCTGCGGCGGCCAGGGCCGTTCGCGGGGATCGGGCTGTCTTCATGATCGTGTCCTTTGCGGTGGGAGGCCGGTGAGGAACGTCGCCCGACCGGCAAGAGGCTGTGCGGCCGGCGGCATCACGTCCGCCTCGCCTGTGGAGCCGAGTGCCTGCCGCCTGGGCGCAGCAGGCGACCGCCGACCAGGACGGTGACGTCGTGGACCAGGCCGAGCGGTTCGGGCATGACGAGGCCGGCTTGCGCCCGGCGAGCGGAGGCGGGTGCACCGGATCCCGGTGGTGCTGAACCTCGACCCGGTGCTGCTGCCGGATTGATGCGCCGGGGAATCGATTTGGCGCGGGTGCCGCCGTCATGCTCTGATCGGCCTGTCATGTCGTCGGACTGGCAGGGGCCGGCCCGGCGCCTTCTGGTCAGCAAGGGATATCCATGAACCGTTCCAAGTCCTGCGCGCTGGGCGCCGCCATCCTCCTGCTGCTCGGCGCCGCGTCCGGAGCCGGTGCTGCCACCAAGGGCGGCGTCACCATGCCGGACAGCCTGGATGTCGGCGGCACCACCCTGCAGCTCAACGGCATCGGCGTGCGCAGCTTCACCGTGCTGCATGTTCGCGGCTATGTCGGCGCGCTGTATCTGCCGAAGAAGACCGAGGATGCCGAGACCGCCCTGTCGGAGCCCGGCCCCAAGGCGTTGTTCATGCAGTTCGTCCGGGGGGCGCCGAAGACGCGGGTGCACGACCTGTATATCGAGTCGAGCCACAACTACTGCGCGGCGCATCACTGCACGGACGGCGACAAGGCCGCGTTCGAGACGCTGCTCGGCACCGTGCAGGAGGTCAAGCCGGGGGACCGGACCGGCTTCATCGTTACCGACAGCGGCGTGCAGGTGATGTTCAACAACACGCAGGTCGCCAGGATCGCCAACCCGGCCTTCGGGCGCATCATCCTCGATTCCGACCTCGGCTCGACCCCGCCCTCCGCCGAGCTTCGCGACGGCCTGCTCGGCAAGCCCGACTAGACGCAAGCCCCGAAGTCCGCCGCCCCCTGAAGGGGCGGCGGGGCGGTTACCGGATCAGCGCTTCCACCATCCGGTGCGGCGGGCCGGCGCCGGCGTATCGTCGCCGATGACGACCGGCCGCACGATGCTCTGATCGCGACCGTCCGCCTGCGCGGGTTCATCAGCCGCCTGCGTATCCGGCGCGTCGTGCGGAGCCTCCGGCACCGGATCGGCCGGGACCGGTTCCTCCACGTCGGCAACCGCGGAGTCCGGCGCGGCCGGCTGCTGCTCGATCGGCGAGGCGGCGGCTGCCTCCACCGCCGTGTCGTCGACCGGCGCCGCGACCTTCTTGGCCCGGCTCGCACGCGGCTTGCGCGGCTTTGCGACCCGCGCCGGCTTGGCGGCCGGTTCCTCGGCAGCTTCCGCGGCTGGCTCTGCCGCGGGTTCGACCCCAGCGTCGGCCGCCGAGTCGGGCATGGCGCTAGGGACCGGCGCGGCAACTGCCTCCGGCAATGCTTCCGGCACAGGTCCGGCGGCCTCGGCCGGCGTGGCGTCCGCGGCCTCCGGCGCCACCAGGCTCGATGACGGCGCCGTTTCGGCCGGTTCGAACGGCATCGGTTCGACCGGTGCCGCGTCCACCGACTGCGCGGTTTCCGCCGACGCGACCGGCGTCGAGGTCGCGTGTGAGGCGGCCGAGGCGGACGGGTTCGGGACCAGTGCGGTGGTTTCGTCCGCGTCGCGCTCGATCATCTCGAAGATGTCGAAGCTGCCGGCGAACGGATCGGCCGGCGTGGGTCCGCTGTAGGGACGTGGCGCCTGGCGCTGCGGCGCTGCGTCCGCCTCGACGGCGTCGGCATCCGGGCGGGGCCGGTTGCGCGCACCACCACCACGACGGCGGCGCGGGCGGCCGGCGCCATCGGCCGGAGCGGCCTCGTCCGGCGCGACCGCATCGGTGGCGACGATCGGCGCGATCGTCTCGTTCGGCGCGCCGATCTCGAACACCGACGGCGACGCGAGCGTCTCGCCGGGCTGCAGGCTGGGCGACGCCAGGCCGCCTTCCTCGCCCGGCTGCTCGTCCTCGTCGGAGTTGAACGGCTCGAGACCGGGCTGTGCCGTGCCTTCGGGCATCGGCGTGCCGTCCTCGCGGCGGCCGCCGCTGCGGCGGCGACGGCGGCGGCGCTTCTGGCGACGCTCGGCATCCTCGCCGTCGGCGACGCTCGGCTCCGGCGCC
>CAXTZG010000167.1:0-4965 GCA_964248625.1 uncultured Acetobacteraceae bacterium
GGCCGACCGTCCGGCTGGCGATGTCGAGTGCTGCCGGCACCAGGCGCGGGTCGCCCTGCATCAAGGTGATCCCGGCCGCGGCGGCCGCGA
The DNA here is from genome assembly GCA_964248625.1 of uncultured Acetobacteraceae bacterium. Taxonomy (GTDB): domain Bacteria; phylum Pseudomonadota; class Alphaproteobacteria; order Acetobacterales; family Acetobacteraceae; genus Lichenicola. The sequence continues at coordinate 91 of CAXTZG010000167.1, forward strand.
CGTCGGTGCCGGTCGCCATCGCCAGACCGAGATCGGCGGCAGCCAGTGCCGCGGCATCGTTCACCCCGTCTCCCACCATGGCGACCGGCCCGTCCGCCTTCAGCCGCCCGATCAGCGCCGCCTTCTCGGCCGGCAATGCGCCGGCATGCACGTCGTCGATGCCGAGCGCGCGGGCGGCCGCGTCGGCGGCGCCCTGGTTGTCGCCGGTGAGCAGCACGACGCGCAGTCCGCGCGCCCGCAGCGTGGCGACGGCCTCCGCGGCCCCCGGCCTGACCGCATCGCCGAAGCCGAGCAGCCCGAGCAGCCGGTCGCCGTCGGCGAGATAGGACACCGTCCGCCCATCCGCCCGAAGCGCCCCGGCGACTCCCTCGAGGGCATCCAGCGCCACGCCGCCGTCGCGCATGAGCCGGGCATTGCCGAGCCGAAGCTGGCGGCCATCCACCCGTCCCTCCAGCCCCAGGCCCGGAAGGGCCCGGATCAGGCGGGCGACGGGCAGGTCGGGGGCCGCGGCACGGGCCAGCACCGCGCGGGCCAGCGAATGCTCGCTGCCGGCCTGGAGTGCTGCCGCCAGCCGCACCAGCGCCTCCGGGTCGATGCCGGCTCCGGGTGCCGGCTCCAGTGCCACGAGCTCCGGACGGCCCGCGGTCAGGGTGCCGGTCTTGTCGAACACCAAGGTGCGGATCGCGCGCGCCTGCTCCAGTGCTGCGGCATCGCGGATCAGGATGCCGTGCCGCGCCGCCACCCCGGTGCCGACCATGATGGCCGCCGGCGTGGCCAGCCCCAGCGCGCAGGGACAGGCGATCACCAGCACGGCAACGGCGTTGATCGCGGCGGTCTCGATGCCGTGGCCTGCCAGCCACCATCCCAGCGCGGTCAGAACGGCGACAGCCGTCACGACCGGCACGAAAACGGCGCTCGCCCGATCCACCAGCCGCTGCACCGGCGGCTTGGCCGCCTGCGCGTCCTCGACCAGACGCACCATGCGCGCGAGCCGGCTCTCGCCGCCTGCCGCCGTCACCGCCGCCAGCAGCAGCCCGTCGCCGTTGAGCGCGCCGCCCACCACCGGGCTGCCCGGCTGCTTGGCGACCGGCAGGCTTTCCCCGGTCAGCAGGCTCTCGTCGGCGCTGCCGACGCCGTCGCGGACGATGGCGTCGGCGGCGATCCGCTCCCCCGGCCTGATCACCAGCAGGTCGCCCACGCGCAGTTCGGCGGCCGGGATGTCCTGCTCGACGCCGTCGCGGCGCACCCGGGCGCGCTCCGGCCGCAACCGCTCCAGCGCGCGGATCGCCTCGCCTGCCTGGCGCCTGACCCGGCCCTCAAGCCACTTGCCCAGCCGGACAAACGCGATCACCGCGGCCGAGGCCTCGAAATACAGCGCGCCGCCCTGGCCTGCCGCCATCTGCCAGACGCTCAGCCCGAATGCGGCACTGGTGCCGAGCGCCACCAGCGTATCCATGTTGCCGGCGCCGCCCTTCAGGGCATTCCAGGCGCCGCGGTAGAAGCGGGCGCCGAACACGAGCTGCACCACGCCGGCGAGCACCAGCTGCGCAGCACCCGGCAGCGCCCAGCTCGAGCCGAACGGCATCAGCAGCATGGGCAGAAGCAGCGGAACGGCAAGGACGAGCGCACCCGCCGCCATCGCCCCTTCCCGCCGCGCGGTCCGCTCGCGCGCGGTCGCAACGCTGGCCGACGCCCCGCCGGTCGTGGCCGGCATGGTGCCGTATCCGGCGCGGCGCACGGCGGCGGCCAGCTCGGGCGCCCCGACCGCGCCGGCGACGACCTGCGCCATCGCCCGCTCGGTCGCCAGGTTGACCTCCGCCGTGCAGACGCCCGGAACGGCCAGCAGCGCGCGCTCGACCCGGCCGACGCAGGACGCGCAGCTCATGCCGGAGACCCTCAGCTCGACCCGCTCGATAACGGCAGGATAGCCGGCCGTGGCGAGCGCCTCGGTCAGCCGGCCGGTCTCGAAGCCGGTGCCCGGCACGATGGCGGCTGTCTCGGTCGCAAGGTTGACCGACACCGCCGTCACGCCCGGCACCGACATGATCGCCCGTTCCGCACGGCGCACGCAGCCGGCACAGCTCATGCCGGTCAGACCGACGCTCAGCGTCGGTGCGACGGCCGACGGCGCGGATTGACGATGGTCAGCAATGTCCTGGTCCATGATGCTCGCCTCGACGTCCGCTTCTGCAGATGGGGGTTCCCATCGTGGGAAGGTCAAGGGGAGCCGGACGGATCGTGACCGCGACATCGCCGTGGCAGCGGCCGGTCGGCGTCGATCCGGCAGCCGGCCGGCCTGCGCGCAGGGGGCATGATCGTCACGCTTCAGGCGAGCCAGGAGCCTGCGGTTCTGTCACCATCGCACCGATGGTCATGCACCCTGCCCCGCTGCCGGCATCCGCCCGCCGATTCCCCGAAAGCGCCATCGCGGCCTGCCTGCTGCTCTGGCCGGTCGCGGCGCAGGCGCAGGCCGTGCCCGACAAGAGCCAGTACGACCTGTTCGATCCGACGCCGGACAAGCAGATGCGCGGCTTCAACACCGACCGGCCGGGCAACTCCTCGGAACCGTTCACCGTCGATGCCGGCCACATCCAGGTCGAGACCAACCTGTGGTCGTACAGCTGGGACCACTGGACGCCGGACAGCAGCCTGACCCGCAGCTATGCCGTGCTGGGCCCGGAACTGAAGCTCGGCGTGACCAACTGGGCCGATCTGGAAGCCATCCTGCCGCTCTACAACAGCCTGGTGACACGCACGCCCGGCAGCGGCCTGCAGCCGGCCACCCGGTCCAGCGGCCAGGGCTTCGGCGACGTGCAGCTTGGGGCCAAGGTCAACGTCTTCGGCAATGACGGCAAGGGCGATACCGGGTTCGGCGTGCTCGGCTTCGTCAAGGTGCCCACCGCCGCGCGCGGTCTCGGCAACGGCAGCGCCGAGTTCACGCTGGCGGCACCCTACCAGCTGCCGCTGCCCGCCGATTTCTCGCTGACCGTCGAGCCGGCCCTCGGCCTGCTGCGCAACGGCGAGAAGCCGGGCTATCACGGCGACTACCAGTTCATCGTCAATGCGAGCCGCCAGATCCCCGGAACCCCGCTCACCGCGTCGCTGGGCGTCACGCTGGATCGGCAGGGCGACCATAATTCGGCGGAACAGGACATCGTCTCGACGGCCGTGCAGTGGCTGATCGGACCGGCGCTGCAGCTGGATGCCGGCGTCTTCATCGGCCTCAACCGCGGGGCGACGGACTGGAACCCTTCCGTCGGCGTGTCCTTCAGGTACTGACGCCCCCGCACCTCCCGCCCGACGCGCGACACGCGTTGCTGCTCGGCCGGCGGCCGAACGCGCCGGGAACTGACCGACCGGACCGTTTGCGCAGGCGGCATCCACAACGCCGCAGGAGCATGAGGTCGAGCGGGGCGCGCCCTTCGATCGCAATGGGCTTGAGCCGACCCTGGTGCGCCTGCCCGAACTGCGGACGTCCGGTCGCCGGGTGGTTGAATGCATCCTATTTAACCCGCAGGCGGATCCGGTCGCGACCATCGCGGCGTGCCCGCGACCCACTCGGTGCTGGATGCGAACGAAACCAGGAGCCTGCTCGCTCGTGCGGTCCCGGAGGCCGGCACGAGGACTGAGCCGCCCGCGCCCGTGGCACTCGGCGCGGGACGGGTCCGGCTACTGCGGCTGGACGCCGGTCTGCTGCGGCTGGACGCCGTTCTGCTGCTGCTGCTGTGGATCGAGTGGCGCTGCGTGCTTGCGGTGGGAGAAGCAGCCGAGCTCGTAGCAGCCGAACAGGGCGGCCGCGCCGACGCCGATCGCCACCTTGGTGCCGGTCGACAGGCCTGCCCGCTGGTTGGGAGCCGGCTGCTGGGCCGCTGACGCCCGTCCGGCGGCACCCACGGTCACGCCGACACGCTGCGCCTGCTGCGGACCGCCGCCCGCCGGCAGATAGTCGATCGTGATCTGCTGGCCCGGCGGCAGCGAGCCAATATAGCCGGCAAAGGTCGCCACGCTCGGAAACACCTGTCCGTTGATCGCGATGATCTGGTCGCCGACGGAAAAGCCGGCCTGGGCGCCGGCGGATTGCGGGTGCACGCCGTTGACCCTGAGCAGCTCGAAGCTGATGCCGCTGCTGGTGATGTGCTGGCCCGGCCCGACCTCCATGCCCAGCGCACCGCCGCGTCGCGGCTGCCCGGCAACCTGCTGCTGGGACAGCAGCTGGTAGCCCATCTGGTTGTCGGCGCGAGCCGGCACCGTCAGCCCCTGCAGGACCAGCAGCGACGCCGCCAGGATCGCCGTCGCCTTGTGGTATGCCATGCCGTCTCTCCTGGCTGCGTGTCGATCGTCTGCCCGATGAGGCAGGCTAGACCGACATCGTGCCTTCCTGCGGCAGCTGGCCGTCCGGCGTCATGCCGTGCACTGCATTGGGCAGGTGCTGGCTGAGCTGGGACAGGAAGTCCTGCGGCTGCATGCCGGCCTGGTTCGCCATTCCCTGGACCTGATCCTGGCCGAACACGCTCTGCAGCTGCTGCGGCGACACCGGCTGGTTCGGACCGTTGCCGACCCAGGACTGCGCGACGTGGCCGAGGCCCGCCTGCTCGAACTGCGACACCAGGCCGCCGAGGCCGCCGCTCATGCCGCCCATGCCGCCCATGCCGCCTGCCGCCTGCCCGCCGAAGCCGCCGCCCGCCTGTCCGCCGCCGCCAAGCAGACCTGACAGCACGCCGCCCATCGGCGAGGCCGAGCCGCCCGCGGAGCCGCCCATAAGGCCGCCGAGCACCTGATCAAGAAGTCCCATGTGTTGTTCCTTTTGGTTTCGATGATGTGCCGGAACCGGACCGCAACGACGGCTGCAGCCGGCAGAGGTGCAGCCGGTCCCGT
>CAXTZG010000168.1:0-4771 GCA_964248625.1 uncultured Acetobacteraceae bacterium
TGAGCCGGCCCGTGCATGTGCTGACGCAGAGCGTGACCGCGCGCGGCATCGCCAATCTCTCAGCTTTCGTCAGCGCACAGCCACCGCCGGAAAAGCTAGCGCTTCCAGATGACGGTGTGAGCCATCCAATGCCTCGATAAATCACTTTTATTCGCATCGTGACTTCCCCGGTCAGCGGCCAAAACTTCTGAGAATACTTCCTAAGCCTTTTCTCGCAGCTTGTTGAAGCAGATGAGCAATTAGGCTCAGGACCTATTAAGTCGCTCGCGGGATTTCAGGTCGGCTGATTCATTGCCGGCATCTGGAGATGCTGCCGTGAGTGATTTGATCTGGTTGTCCAAGGCGTAGATGCGGCGGATCGAGCCGCACTTCCCGCTGTCGCACGGGGTGCCGCGGGTCGATGACCGGCGAGTGATCAGCGGCATCATCTTCGTGATCCGCAACGGCCTGCCTGGTGCGATGCACCTGCGGTGTATGGGCCGCACAAGACAATCTATAACCGCTTCATCCGCTGGAGCCGCCTGCGTGTGTTCAACCGCATCTTCGCGGCATTGGCGGCGAAGGCTGGAAAGACCGACCAGCTGATGATCGACGCGACGCACCTGAAGGCGCACCGGACGGCGGCCAGCCTTCTAGAAAGGGGCCTGTTTCCCGACGTATCGGGCGCACCAAGGGCGGCCTGAACTCGAAGCTCCATGCCGTCTGCGGCGGTCAGGGACGGCCACTGGTCATGCTGCTCAGCAAAGGCCGGATGAGCGACTACAAGGGTGCTGCGCTGATGATGGATACGCTTCCCAAGTCCAAGGTCATGCCGGGCGACCGGGGTCATGACGCCGACTGGTTCCGCGAGGCGAAGGCACGCGGCATCACGCCGTGCATCCTGTCAAAGGCTAATCGCCGGGTGCCGATCCCGCACGATCGCATCCTCTACCGTCAGCGTCACAGGATCGAGAACATGTTAAGGACCGGCGCCGCATCCACACCCGCTACGATCGCTGCGCCCACACCTTCATGTCCGCAATCTGTATCGCCACCACCGTCATCTTCTGGCTGTGGTCAATGAGTCCTGAGCCCAGGTAAAAGCGATGAAGAAATAGCGATGCGCTTCTGCTGAGCCAGCTTCGTCTATAGCCAGTTAAATTAGCCGATCCGGCTTGCGAGTAAGCAAATCTTTCCGAGCTGATGGCATACCTTTATTGACTGACCGGTCACCTTGCTATAATCGTTTGCGCACTGTGATGAGGCAGACATGGCAAGGCCTAAAAGCAACGATAAACGAGGCGCAATCACGTCGGCAGCGACCCGCATCATCGCTTCACAAGGACTAGGCGCGGCTACCGAGACAATTGCTAAGGAAGCGGGGATCTCAAAAGGGTCACTGTTCACCTACGTCGAGACAAAGGCCGAACTGCTCAACCAAGTCTACTTGGAGCTCAAAGCAGAGATGGCTGCCGCGGCCTTGAATGACCTGCCGGAAGAAAGCGGCATCCGCGAGCAGATGCTCCATATGTGGTCCCACTGGCTGCGGTGGGCGACAGTCTGTCCGGATAAGCGCCGCGCGCTCGCGCAACTCGACGTGTCGGATGACATAACGCCCGCAAGCCGTAAGGCTGCGAGCCGGGCAATGTCGGGCATCGCCGCGCTGCTGGAACAAAGCCGCGAACACGGACCGATGCGCGGTGCTCCCCTGGGACTCGTCGTTGGCCTGATCAGCGCCCTAGCGGACGCGACAGTCGATTTCATGATTCGGGATCCAGCCAACGCCGACCAGCACAGCCAAGCTACATTCGACGCCCTTTGGCGGATGGTTGGCTGAGATCTTCAGATGTTGGTGTCACAAACAACGAACCCGAGAGGCCGATGCACATGTCAGAACACACGAATCCGGTCAGGTTGCCGGACTACAGCCCTGACAGCCCCACGCGATTGGCGCTCGTCACTGGTGCATCTTCAGGCATTGGCCAGGCTTTTGCCCGAAGGCTTGGGGCTGATGGCTACAACCTCGTGGTCGTAGCCCGTCGCCGCGACCGGCTCGAAGAACTCGTCGCGGCACTTCCCGGCGTTGAGGTTCGTCTCCTCGTCGCCGACCTTGGGACTAATGCTGGTGTGGAAGCGGTTGCCAACGTATGCGAGCGCGAAGCACTTACCATGCTCGTCAACAACGCTGGCGTGGCGCATTACATGCCGTTCACCGATCTGCCGGCCCGCAAGGCGAGCGAGTTGCTGCATGTGAAGGTCTTCGCGCCCACAATGCTGGCGCGCGCTGCGGCTTCCGGCATGGCCGCGAGAGGCGGCGGCACGATCATAAACGTATCGGGCATGCTTGCGTTCGGCGGCGCGGCACCGCTAGGGAAAGCGCTTGGTCGCGCCGTGTATGTGGGAACGTTAGCTCATATCGTGGCGCTCTCTCAGGCCTTGCACGAAGAGCTGAAACCTCATGGTTTGCGGATACAGGCGCTCTGCCCAGGGATTGTAGCGACTGAGTTTCATGAACGTCAGGGAATGGACCTCAGCGCAGTCCCTCGGATGTCGGCGGAAGATGTCGTGACTGCCAGTTTGCAAGGGCTTGCCCTCGGCGAGGTCGTCTGTGCTCCCGGGGTCGAAAGGTCCGACCTGCTCGACGAGTTGTTCCAAGCCGATCTCGCGGCGTTCGGCGCGCAGGCGCCGCAGCTCGCTAAACGTTATCGCACCTCGTAAGAATTGTATCCCTCCGCCGGGTGCCGCCTTGTGGCGTGGTAGCTCAACTGTGAGTCTGTGCTCGTAAGGAGTCCTTATGAGCGCTCATAGCAGCACAGCATGCCGCAGATAACCTTGTTGACGGGTCCGGAGCGGCGACGTCGGTGGAGTTGGGACGAGCGTCGCCGGATCTTGAATGCGGCCTTCATGCCCGGCGCCGTTGTGGCGGACGTTTCCCGGCAGTTCGAAGTCTCGACAAGCCTGATCTACAAGTGGCGGCGACAAGCCATGACTGAGACGGGCATGTCTTTCGCATCGGCGGTTCTGCTGCCCGAGCCAGGACCCATCGCGTCCCCGGCCGACACGACAGCAATTACCGTGGAACTGGTCAATGGAACCCGATTGAGGATCGACGCCCAGGCGTCGCCAGCTTTGGTGACCGCTGCACTTCAGGCTTTGCGATGATCCCGATCGCCAGTGGGGTGCGCATCTGGATAGCAACCGGTCACACCGACATGCGTCGCGGCATGCCGGGCCTGGCGCTGCTGGTGCAGGAGGGATTTGGCCGTGACCCGTTCGCGGGCGACGTCTTTGTTTTCCGCGGCCGCACCGGTTCGTTGCTCAAGGCGCTTTGGCATGACGGGTTCGGACTGTCGCTCTATGCCAAACGGCTGGATCGCGGACGCTTTGTCTGGCCGCAGACGGTGGACGGCGTGGTGGCGCTGACAGCTGGCCAGATGAGCTATCTTTTGGAGGGAATTGATTGGCGTAACCCGCAGCAGACGTGGCGGCCGCAAGCGGCGGGATAATGCGGTCGCCCGGACCAGAGAAACGGGTACTATGCCGCCCTGATTTGTGATTCAATCACCGGCGTGGACACCGAGCTCGCCGCCCTGCCGGACGACATCGACACGCTCAAGGCAGCGCTCCTGGCAGCACGAGCCGATGTCGCCCGGGTCATCGCCGAGGCCGCCGCCGCGCTGGCGCGGCAGTCCAGCGACCAGGCCTTGATCGCCCATTTGAAACTGCTGATCGAGAAGCTCAACCGCGACCGCTTCGGGCCACGCTCGGAGCACCCGCAAAGCCATCTGGCGGCCTACACCGGCATCCTGCAGGCCGACGCTTACGGCGGCTATGGCAAGCTCTATGAACCGGGACGCAAACCCGAGCCGATCGTGGAGGCCGCGTGCTGGGCGCATGCACGCCGGAAGTTTTTCGTGCTGGCCGACCTTGCAGGCAGTGCGCGGCGCGTGGCGCACGGCAAGGCCCCAGCGGTTCTGTCGCCAATCTGCCTGGAAGCCGTGCAGCGCATCGACGCCCTGTTCGACATCGAACGCGACATCAACGGCCACAGTGTCGAGGAGCGCCGGACGATCCGGCAGGCTTTGTCACTTCCTCTGGTGATGGACCTGCAGGACTGGTTGGGTCAGCAGCGGGTTAAGCTCGCGCGTGGCAACGACGTCGCCAAGGCCATCGACTACATGCTGAAACGTTGGACAGCGTTCACCCGGTTCCTGGACGACGGACGGGTCTGCCTCAGCAACAACACGGCCGAACGCGCGCTGAGGGGCATCGCACTTGGGCGAAAATCTTGGCTGTTCTGTGGTTCGGATCGCGGCGGACAGCGTGCTGCGATCATGTACAGCTTGATCGTCACAGCCAAGATGAACGACATCGACCCGCAGGCTTGGCTGGCTGACGTGCTGGCCCGCATCGCGGAACATCCGGCGCAGCGCCTCGATGATCTGCTGCCGTGGCGCTGGGTTAAATCCAGTGCCGCCGCGATCGGCCTAGCTGCCTGATCATGGCCGCCCCAAGCTATGTCTTTACCATCACGCGCGTGGCCAGGATGCTGGGCGAGGATGAAGACAGGCTGGAAGAGATCGCGATGCAGATGGATCCCGAAGACGGCCGTCTTTGCGTCATAGATCTCGAAGATGACGTGTCAACGACAGTATTCACCGCATTTGGTATCGAAAACCTCAAGCAGCTGCTCGATGAATACGAACCTCACAAGACGTCCGAGTAGCAGCGCGCGATCTAGGACCTGTTGACGAAAGATCTTGTTTCCTTGGTGTGGCTCTGATCAAGGCTT
>CAXTZG010000169.1:0-4672 GCA_964248625.1 uncultured Acetobacteraceae bacterium
GGACCAGCAGGACCGTCGGCGGCGCCAGCACCGGACCGCCGCCGGCCAGCCACGCCAGGTCGGGCGCCGGCACCGCGGCGATCCCGGCCTGCGCCAGCTGGCCCGCCTGCCGGATTCGCGTATGCAGCCGGTCGCGCTCCGGGTCGGCGTCGGGATGCGAGGCGCCGCGCGCGATGCCGGACCAGCCGGGGCGGCCGGCGAGCCGGAAATAGCGCGACGAGCGGCCGGAGGTCTGCAGGTCGTAGACGAAGTCGTATCCGGCGAGGAGGCGGCGCAGGCGTCGCAGGCCGGCCAGATCCCACCAGGCGGGCCTGGCATCCACCGCCACCGCGTCGAACCACGGGCTGGCGGAGGCGAGGCCGAGGAACGGCATCGTGGTCAGCAGGGTCACGTGATCGTCCGGATGATGCGCGCGTATGGCGGCGAATGGCGCAAAGGCGAGCACGACGTCGCCCAGCGCGCCCAGCTTGATGACGAGGATCCGCTTCACGGCCGGGCTCGATGGCGGCCCGGGGCGCCGGCCGCAAACGGCACCACGTTATAATGCTCGCCGATCATGCCGATCCCGTCCCAAACTTGCCGATGACGCAACAAGGCGTGCAAGGGACGCAGGGTGGCGCAGGTCTCCTGGCGGTTTGACGCGGACGGCGTCCGAGACGATGCCGGCAGCTGGAGCACGGGTGTCCCCGTCGCCGACCGGGCGGCAGGCTAGGCCGCCGGCGGCCGGACGCATCATCGGGAGGCGAGGTCGGAGGGACCGTCCGCGCCCCGGATCGGAAACCGCCGGCACAGCAGTTCCTCGTACACGTCGAGCGTCGCCTGCTGCATCGCCTGCACGGCGTAGCGTTCGAGAACCGCTGCCCGCGCCTGCGTGCCGAGCCGGGCGCGGTCGGGAGGTTCGAGCTGGAGCACGTTCCGCAGCAGCCCGGCGAGCGCCGCCGCGTCGCCGGGCGGGAAGCGGTAGCCGGTGACGCCGTCCTCCACCGTCTCGAGCGGCGCGCCATGGGCTGCCGCCAGCACCAGGCGGCCCATCGCCTGGGCTTCCACCACCGTGCGGCCGAACGGCTCGGGCTTCAGCGACGGGATCACCACCGCATCGGCCAGCGCCAGGGCGGCGGGCATGTCGTTGCAGTTGCCGGCAAAGCGGAGCCGCTGCCGCAGCCCGAGCCGGTCGGCCTGCCGCAGCAGCGCCTCGCCGAAGCTGCGCCGCCCGTCCCGCGACGGGCCCACCAGCACGCAGACCCAGAACAGCGCCGGATCCTGCGCCGACAGCAGCGCCAGCGCGTCCAGCAGCAGCGCATGGCCCTTCCACGCGGTGACCCGGCCGGGAAGCATGATCACCGCCGCTCCGTCCGGCAGCCCCCACTGGCGGGCGAGCGTGTGCATCCGGTCGCCGCGCACCGCGGCCGGGTCGAAGCTCGCGGTGTCGGCGCCGCGCGGGATCGTGCGCAGCCGGTCCGGGCCGACGCCGTAGCGGTCGGCGACGCGGTCGGCGACGAACCGGCTGATGGCGATCACGCGATCGCCCGACGCCATGACGGCGTTGTAGCGGCGCTTCAGCGGAAAGCTCTCGCTGTAGACGCCGTGCCAGGTGGTCACGAACGGCGTGCCGGTGCGGCGGGTGGCCCAGTGCGCCGACCAGGCCGGCGCGCGGGAGCGCGCATGCACCAGATCGACGCGGTGCCGGCGGATCAGCCGGGCCAGCCGTCCGGCATTGAGCCAGATCGACAGCGGGTCCCTGGTCAGCAGGTCGAGCGTCAGGTGGGTGGCGCCGACCCGCTCCAGCTGCGGCAGCAGCCTGCCGCCGGCGCTGGCGACCAGGGCGACGCCGCCCGCCTCGACGATGGCGCGCGCCATCTCGATGGTGCCGCGCTCCACGCCGCCCGCCTGGAGGGCCGGCAGCACCTGCAGGACCGTGGGCGGCGGGGCGGAGGGCGACATGGCGGCGGCCATAGCATGGGCCGGTTGCGGCCGCACCCGTCACCGCACAGGAAGTTCAGGCAGCCCGGCAGGCAACAGCACGACGGCCGCGTCGTTGCGGCTTCGAGAAGGGCGAGGGAGTGCGAGCGGATGGCCGGGACGGCAAAGAAGACCGACCTCAAGCTGTGGGAGACGGTGAAGGCCGAGATCACCGACGGCGACAAGGGCGGCAAGCCGGGCCAGTGGTCGGCGCGCAAGGCGCAGCTGGCAACCGCCCAGTACAAGAAGCAGGGCGGCGGCTATGCCGGCGCCAAGACCGCAGACAACCATCTGAGCCAGTGGACAGAGGAGGAATGGGGCACGAAGTCTGGCGAGAAGTCGGGCGAAACCGGCGAACGCTACCTGCCCAAGGAGGCGCGCGACTCGCTCAGCAGCGAGGAGTATGCGCGCACCACCGCCAAGAAGCGGGCCGACAGCCGCAAGGGCCGCCAGTTCTCCAGCCAGCCGGCGGACGTGGCCGCCAAGACGGCGGGGCACCGCGACACCGGCAAGGCCCACTCGGACGGGCATGACGGGCTCGGCGGCCTGACCAGGCAGGCGCTGATGGACCGGGCGGCGGCGAAGGGCATCAAGGGCCGCTCGCGGATGACCAAGGACGCGCTGGTCACCGCGCTGTCCTGATCCCGCGGGCGCGCCGGCGCGCTATGCTGGCGCATGACCGACGAGACCCTGCACCACCTTCCCCGCGCCGACGGCGTCACGCTTGCCGCCCGCCACTGCCCCGGGCGCGCGCCCACCATCGTGTTCCTGCCGGGGCTGCGCAGCGACATGACCGGCGACAAGGCCACCGCCCTGGTCGCGTTCGCCCGCAGCCGCGGACAGGCCATGCTGCGGCTGGATTATTCCGGCCACGGCGCCAGCGGCGGACGGTTCGAGGATGGCAGCATCGCGGTCTGGCGCGACGACGCGCTCTGGGTGATCGACCGGCTGGCGCCCGGTCCGGTGGTGCTGGTCGGCTCCTCGATGGGCGGCTGGATCGGCCTGCTGGTCGCGGTCGCCCTCGGAGACCGGGCCAGCGGCTTCGTCGGCGTCGCGGCGGCGCCGGACTTCACCCGCACCCTGCTGGCGGCGCTGACGCCGTCGCAGCGTTCCCTGCTCGATCGCGACGGCCGCGTGCTGCTGCAGGCCGCACCCGATCCGCTGCCGCTGACCAGGCGGGCGGTGGAGGACGGCGAGACCTGCAGCCTGCTGGACAACCCGATCCCCGTTGCCTGCCCGGTCCGGCTGCTGCACGGGCAGCGCGATGCGGTGGTGCTGTGGCAGACCGCGCTCCGGATCGCCGAACGCGTCACGACCGAGGACTGCCAGGTCACGCTGGTCAAGGACGGCGACCACCGGCTGTCGCGGCCGGGCGATCTGGCGCTGCTGCAGGCGGCGGTGGAGCAGCTGTGCCGCGACGGCGCTCAGCCGCCGGCCGCGAGGATGGCGGGCAGCCCCTCGCGGTAGCTCGGATAGCGCCATGGCCGCCGCAGCGCGTCCTGCGTCAGCCGGCTCGCCACCTTGCGGTTCTCCGCCCAGAAGCTGCGGCCCATGGCGCTCATCGCCGCCAGCGCCTCGGCGAGCGGCACCTCGGGCGGGGCCGGCAGGCCGAGCAGCCGGGCCGCCTCGGCGATCACCACGGCGCTCTCGGCCGGCAGGTCGTCGCTGAGGTTGAGCACGCGCCGCTGCGGCCCCGCCTGCATCGCCGCCAGCGTGGCGCCGGCGATGTCGTCGCGGTGGATGCGGCCGAACGCGTGTCCGGGAGCGACGACGCGCCGGCTGCGGCCCTCGCGCAGGTCGTCGAACACGCTGCGGCCTGGACCGTAGATGCCGGCGATGCGCAGCAGGTCGAGCCGGCTGCCGGTCGCCTCAGCCAATGCCTGCCAGTCCCGCTCCGCCGCCAGCCGCCTCGTGCCGCGCGGCCCGGTCGGCGACGGCTCGGTGGTCTCGTCGACCCAGCCGCCCTGGCGGTCGCCATACACGCCGGTGGTGGAGAAATAGCCGATCCAGTCGGGCCGGCTGTCGCGCATCCGCCGGCCCAGCAGCGTCAGGATCGGATCGCCCGCCTCCTGCGGCGGCGCGCCTGCCAGCCAGTGCGTGGCCTCGTCGAGCAGTGGCCCCGCCGCATCGGGGTGCAGCAGCTGCACGCCTGCCGGAACGGCCGCGTCGGCGCGGCGGCTGGTGCCGGACACGCGGTAGCCGGCGTCGAGCGCGCGTTCCGCCACGGCGGCGGCGGAGTAGCCGAGTCCGAAGATCAGCAGATGCGGGACCCGTGCCGTGCCGCTCACGCCGGATCTCCGGTCACAGACGCGACAGGCGGAATCGTTCCGCTTGACGCGAGGCGGTCCCCGCGCGGCACAGTGGCCGCACCGCCATGATCCCCCTGCAGCCCCGGTCCCGCATTGCCGTCCCCCTGTTGCTGGCCGCCGCCTGCGCCGTCCGGCCGGCGATGGCGGCCGAGCTGTCGGCCCATCCCGTCCGGCTGCAACGCCTGGCGAAGCTGGAGGCTCCGCCCGTCCGGCCGTCCCGCCCGGGTGCTGCGCGGACGATGGGAGCGCGGGCCGCCGCCGACGGGACCGGCGACAATGGCTGCCTGGCCCTGCTTGCCGACAATCCTGCCGGCGCCGCCGACTATGCGCAGGACTGGGCGCGGCGCGGCGGCGGCGATGCGGCGGCGCAGTGCGCGGCGCTGGCGGACGTGGCGCTTGGCGAT
>CAXTZG010000170.1:0-4633 GCA_964248625.1 uncultured Acetobacteraceae bacterium
GCTGTGCTCGACCGCCACCGGATCGTATCCCTTCCGGACCACGTAGTCCTGGTGCATCACGTGGCACAGGAAGTGGCCGTAATACATCTTGGCGAGCAGCGACGCCTCGATGTCAGCAGGCAGGATCTCGAACCAGTCGCGATCGTCGCGACGCAGCGCAATGTCGAGGGCGATGATGTCCTCGGCGACCGCCGCCTGAATGGTCCGGTAGCGTATCGCGGCCCCGGCGGCGGCGAAGCGGTGCAGGAATGCCTTGCCGCCCTCGTCGGCGGTGCATTCAAAGAAATCGCCGGTCGCCTGCGCGAAGAACCCCTGCAGGAACTCCCGCGCGGGTTCCGCCATCCGGCTGCCGACCTTGAGCATGAGATGATGCTCGTAGCGGTCGCGGTAGTCGCGCATCCGCGCAGGCAGGTGGCTGGGGAAGAGCTGCCCGAGCCGCTGCAGCATCCGGTCGCTCAAGCCTGCCGGCAGCCACGCCAGCCGCGCGGCGAGCTGGTCGAAGCGGGCCTTGGCGGCGAACAGGGCGGCGAGCCGGCGGGTGCCGAGCCGGCGGATGATCAGGAAGGTGTCCTTGCCGTAGGTCTCGGCAATGTCGAACGCATCGCGGTGCATGTACTCGCCGGCGATCGGCAGTTCCTCGAACGTCGAGAGCACATGACGCCGGATGTCTTCCAGCTCGCCGGTGCTGTTGGTGCCGACATAGAACACCACGGGGCCCGCGTCGGCCGGAAAGGTGTCGAGGCGGACTGCAAATAACGCGAGCTTGCCGGCGCAGCCCGCAGCCTCGTGCCAGAGCAGTGGATCGGCGTTGAACCGCGACGGCGTGGCGGCATCGATGTCGCGAATGCGCCTGGCGTAGTCGTCGTCATGCCCCTTGCCGGCGGTCCAGCTGATGTCGCCGTCGGCGAAGTCGCCGCGTTCGACGCGCGCCAGCATCTCCTCAGGATCGCGGCCGAGCGCGATGCCGAGATGGTTGACCAGCTGCAGGGTGCCGCGCTCGTCAGCCCGCGCGAACAGCGCCATCTCGGTATAGGCCGGACCGCGCTGGACGAGCGCGCCGCCGGAGTTGTTGCTCACGCCCCCGAACACCGAGGCGCCAATGCAGGACGATCCGATCACCGAGTGCGGCTCACGCCCGATCGCGCCGAGCCTCTGCTCCAGCTGGTCGAGCGTGGCGCCGGGCAGGCATACCACCTGCCGCCCGTCGCCGATCAGATGCAGCGTCCGCATGCGCTGGGTGTTGATGATGACGATCTCCCGATCGTAGCCATCGCCGTCCGGCGTCGAGCCGCCGGTAAGCCCGGTATTGGCGCCCTGCATGATGACGATCTTGTCGGCAGCGACACAGGCCTTCAGCACGCGCCATTGCTGCACCAGCGAGCCTGGCCGCACCACCGCCAGCGCGCGGCCGACGCCGAACCGGTAGCCCTTGCGGTATCGCAGGGTCCGGCCGGCATCGGTCAGCACGTGCCTGCGTCCGACGATCAGGACGAGCGCCGCCAGGAACTCCCGTTTGCCGTCCGGTGCCGCGCCAGGCGGCGGCCGGGGCGCCGGGCACGGGGCGCGCGCTCTAGCGTCATCTGGATGATCGATGCGTCCGGGATGGTTCATCGACTGGTCAGTGCAGGCTAGATGTCGAGATTGGCGACCTTGAGCGCGTTGCCGACGATGAAGTCCCGGCGCGGCTCGACGACGTCGCCCATCAGCGTCGAGAACACCTGGCCGGCATTCTCCACGTCGCCCACGCGCACCTGGAGCAGCGTGCGCAGGGCTGGATCGAGCGTGGTGCTCCAGAGCTGCTCGGCATTCATCTCGCCCAGCCCCTTGAAGCGGTTGATGGCGAGACCCTTGCGGCCCTGCCCCAGGATGCGCTCGTACGCCGAGGCCGGCCCGGCCGAACTCAGCGCGTTGCCGTCCAGGGTCAGGGTGGCGCCGACGGCGAAGTCCTTCTCCAGCAGCTCGGCATGCTCGGCCGCCCACAGCACGTCGGCGCTGCGCAGCGTCACTGGATCGAGACGATACAGCTCGCCGACGCCGCGCACGGTGCGGCCGAACTGCAGCCCGTCCTGGTCGGCCGACACCTTCCAGCCGCGCTCGGCCGGCAGCGACGCCGCATCGAGACGAGCCGCCAGCGCCTGCACCCGCGACTGGGACCGCGCCACGTCGCCGGTCAGCGCGCCCGAGATCGCCGCCTGCTCCAGCAGCCAGACCGGCGCCTTCACGCTGAGCCGGCGCAGCGCCCGAGAGGCCTCGCGCAGCCACACGGTCTCCGCCGCCAGCTCGGCTCCGGCCAGCCGGCGGCCGTCGGCATAGGTCAGCACCGCGTTGTTGAGCGCCTTGTCGAGCAGGTACTGCTCCAGCGCCGCATCGTCCTTCAGGTAGCGCTCGTCGTTGCCGCGCTTGGCGCGATACAGCGGCGGCTGGGCGATATACAGGTGTCCGCGCTCGATCAGCTCGGGCATCTGCCGGAAGAAGAAGGTCAGCAGCAGCGTGCGGATGTGCGAGCCATCCACGTCGGCGTCGGTCATGATGACGATGCGGTGGTAGCGCAGCTTGTTGATCGCAAAGCCGCCCTGCTCCGGCTCGCCGCGGCCGATGCCGGTGCCGAGTGCGGTGATCAGCGTGCCGATCTCGGCCGAGCCCAGCATGCGGTCGAAGCGCGCGCGCTCGACGTTCAGGATCTTGCCTTTCAGCGGCAGGATCGCCTGGAAGCGACGGTCCCTGCCCTGCTTGGCGGTGCCGCCGGCAGAATCGCCCTCGACCAGGAAGATCTCCGCCTTGGACGCGTCGCGCTCCTGGCAGTCGGCGAGCTTGCCCGGCAGCGAGGAGATGTCGAGCACGCCCTTCCTGCGGGTCAGCTCGCGCGCCCGGCGCGCGGCCTCGCGGGCGGCGGCGGCATCCATCACCTTGGCGACGATAAGCCGCGCCTCCTTGGGATGGGTCTCGAACCAGTGCGAGATGGCGTCGGCGACGGCGGCGTGCACCACCGGCTGCACCTCGGAGCTGACCAGCTTGTCCTTGGTCTGGGAGGAGAATTTCGGATCAGGCACCTTGACCGACAGCACGGCCGTCAGCCCCTCGCGCATGTCCTCGCCGGACAGAGCGAGCGCGTCCTTCTTGCCGATGCCCTCGGCATACTTGCCCACCACCCGCGTCAGCGCCTGGCGGAAGCCTGCCAGATGCGAGCCGCCGTCGCGCTGCGGGATGTTGTTGGTGAAGCACAGCATGGTCTCGTGGAAGCTGTCGTTCCAGGTCAGCGCGAACTCGACCTTGACGCCGTTGGCATCGTCGGCGCCGTCGGCGGTGATCGGTTCCGGCACCACCTGCAGCTTGCCGCGGTCGAGCCAGGCGACAAAGGCGATCAGTCCGCCCTCGAAGCAGAAGCGCTGCTCCTGGGCCGGGGCGTGACGCTCGTCGCGGAGCGTGATGTCGAGGCCGGAGTTCAGAAAGGCGAGCTCGCGCAGGCGACGCTCCAGGATGGCGAACTCGAACTCGACTTTCGCGAACGTTCCGGTGCTGGGCTTGAAGGTCACCTGCGTGCCGCGCGCCTCGTCGCTCGGCCCCACCACCGACAACGGCTCGACCGCGTCGCCATGCCGGAAGCGGATCAGGTGCTCAGTGCCCCCACGCCAGATCCGCACCTCCATCCATTCCGACAGCGCGTTCACCACCGCCGCACCGACGCCGTGCAGGCCGCCGGATACCTTGTAGCTGTTCTGGTTGAACTTGCCGCCCGCATGCAGCCGGGTCAGCACCACCTCGGCGGCGCTGATGCCTTCCTCGACATGCATGTCGGTGGGAATGCCGCGCCCGTTGTCGCGCACCGTCACGCTGCCGTCGCCGTTCAGCACCACGCTGCAGGCGGTGGCGTGACCCGCCTGCGCCTCGTCGACGGCGTTGTCGATGATCTCGAACGCCATGTGGTGCAGGCCGGAGCCGTCGTCGGTGTCGCCGATATACATGCCCGGACGCTTGCGGACCGCATCCAGACCCTTCAGCACCGAGATCGAAGCAGCGTCGTACTCGGCGTCTGGCGGAACGCCCGCGGGCTGGCTGTCGGCTCCGGGCACTCGGGCGGGAACGGCGTTGTCGGACATGCCGGGTTAATGCTCCAGGTCGTTTGGAATCTTGTCTCTAGACTATAGGGCTTCCCGGGCTTGCGGACCAGCGTCCAGCAGCCGTCCCTGCTCTGCGTGGACGGGTTCGGCGACCCCCAGCAGCGGCCTGAACGGTTCCAGGTCGGTGCCGGTCAGCAGCACGTGCGAGGGGGCCGCGAGCAGCGCCTCGAACAGCGCGTCGCGACGCCGCTCGTCCAGATGCACCAGCGGCTCGTCCAGCAGCAGCAGCGGCGGGTCGCCCCGCAGGGCGCCGATCAGGGCGGCGTGTGCCAGCACCACGCCGATCAGCAGCGCCTTCTGCTGCCCGGTGCTGGCCGTGGCGGCAGCCTGGCCGGTGCGGACGTCGGACAGCAGCAGGTCGGCCCGGTGCGCGCCCAGCGACGCCCCGCCGGCTCGCGCGTCGGCCGCCCTGGACGCCGCCAGCGCTTCCCGCAGCCAGTCCTCCACCGCCAGCGCCGGCATCGTTTCCAGCCGCTCGGCCACCGGGCAGGACAACGCCAGCCAGGCCGGCGGAA
>CAXTZG010000171.1:0-4470 GCA_964248625.1 uncultured Acetobacteraceae bacterium
GAGCCGTGCCGTGTCGCCGCCGGTGCCGCATCCGCAGCCCGCACCGCCGACGCCGCCGGTTGCCTCGCACATGACGCAGCCGAACCGGACGCGCAACGTGCAGCCGGACACCCATTCGCTGCTGGCGACGCTGGAGAAGTTCCGCGCCGACCAGCCGCAGACGCATCCGCCCCGGAGCCGCGCCAATCCCGACCAGGGCGGCTCGCCGTCGCGGGCGGGCGACGTGACCGGCCAGCTCAGCGCCGGGGCGCAGAAGGCGATCGGGAGCTCGGTGCGCCGCTGCTATTCGGAGGATACCGAGGCCAGGAACTATGCCTCGTTCACCGCCCACCTGCTGGTGACGGTGGATGCGTCGGGCGAGGCGCGGCTGGTCGACTTCAAGCCGGACACGGCGGCACGCATGGCGGCCGATCCGGGCTACCGGGCGCTGGCCGAGCGGGCGCGGGACGCGGTGCTGAACCCGACCTGCTCGAAGCTGCCGATCCCAGCCAACCTGCTGGGCCATACCCAGCAGCTCAGTTTCGTTTTCCGCCCGTGACGGGCGAGCTCAGGGAGTACGCGATGTCGTCGATCATCAGGGACGGTGCGCACACGCTGACCCGGCGCGGGCTGATCGGCACGGGCGTGGCCGGCGCCGTGCTCGCAGCCCCGCTCGCCGCCCTGGCGCAGCCGGCGCCGGCCGGCAGCGGCCCGGGCGGGGCAGAGATCACCGTCGACCAGGCCCGCACCGCGCCGATCCCGATCGCGATCCCGTCCTTCGGGCCCGGGATCGGCGAGCAGATGACGCAGGTGATCAGCGACGACCTGGCCGGCTGCGGCCTGTTCCGGCCGCTGGGCGCTGCCGCCTCCGCGGGCGGGCCGGCCGCGCCGAACTTCGACATGCTCAAGAGCATGGGCGCGCAGGCCTACGCGCAGGGCACCACGTCGGGCAGCGGCTCGGGCGTGCGCGTCGAGTTCCGGCTGTTCAACGTGCTGACCGGCCAGCAGCTGCAGGGCACCGCCTACACCACCTCGGGCGGCAACTGGCGCCGCATCGCCCACATCATCGCCGACGTGATCTACGAGCGGATGCTGGGCGACAAGGGCTATTTCGACACCCGCATCTGCTACGTGGCCAGCTCCGGGCCGCGCTCGCACCTCACCACGCGCCTGGCGATCATGGACCAGGACGGCGCCAACAGCCGCTATCTCACCGGCGGCGAATGGCTGGTGAAGACGCCGCGCTTCCATCCGTCGCGCGACCAGATCGCCTTCATGAGCTACGCCAACGACCGGCCGCGGGTCTATCTGTTCGATCTCGGCAGCGGCCGTCAGCAGATCCTGGGCGAGTTCCAGGGCATCAGCTTCGCCCCGCGCTTCTCGCCCGATGGCAGTTCGGTGGTGATGTCGGCGACTCGCGGCGGCGGCTCGGACATCTACACGGTCGCACTCGGCGGCGGCAGCCCGCGCCGGCTGACCAACTCGGGCGCGATCGACACCAGCCCCTGCTACAGCCCCGATGGCGGGCAGATCGTGTTCAACTCCGATCGCGGCGGCAGCCCGCAGCTCTACGTGATGGGAGCCGGCGGCGGGGGCGCGCGGCGGATCAGCTACGGCTCCGGCCAGTACGGCTCGCCGGTCTGGAGCCCGCGCGGCGACCTGATCGCCTTCACCCGCATCGGCAGTGGCGGCTTCTCCATCGGCGTGATGGCGCCCGACGGCACCGGCGAGCGCATCCTGACCCGCGGCTTCACGGTGGAAAGCCCGACCTTCTGCCCGAACGGCCGCGTGCTGGCCTTCTGCCGGCAAAGTGCTGCCGGTGCCGGCGGCGCCGGATTCTCCACCGGACTCGCGCAGATCGACATCGCCGGCTTCAACGAGCGCGTGCTGCACACCCCCGGCGGGGCGTCGGCGCCGGCCTGGTCGCCCTTGAAGGGGTAGGATCGATGCAGGCTTGCATCGATTGCGGTAAACTTTCAGCTTGGAGCGCATCGCACGGCCCCGGGGGCGCGTTGTCGGCTTGACCGGGTGCGAAACGAGGCAGTAATCGGCGAACGGCTTTCACCGTCCGGCGAGCGTTGTCCGGACAGCGTCTTCTTCCCGAAAGTCGGCCTGTCCGTCGCGCCAACTTCCATCCGAACCGTGTCCAGGAACGAACGTCATGAAATTCAAGCTTCTCGGAGCGCTCGCCATCGTCGCGGCCCTCGCAGCCTGCTCGGACGACAAGGCCGCAAACACCGGCTCCGCGTCCGGCCTCGGTGCGACCTCCGCCCCGACCGGCGCCGCCGCACCGGGCAGCGAGGCCGACCTGGTCGCCAATGTCGGCGACCGCGTCTATTTCGAGCTGGCCCAGAACACGCTGTCGAGCGAGGCGCAGGCCACGCTCGATCGACAGGCCGCCTGGATGCAGCGCTATCCGCAGGTCACCGTGCAGGTTGCCGGCAACTGCGACGATCGCGGCACCGACGAATACAACATCGCGCTCGGCAACCGGCGCGCCAACGCGGCCCGCGACTATCTGGTCGCCAAGGGCGTGTCGGCCGATCGCCTGACCACCATCAGCTACGGCAAGGACCGCCCGACCGCCACCGGCGACGACGAGCAGTCCTGGTCGCAAAACCGCAACGCCATCACCGCGGTTCGCTGATCGGCGACGGTTGCGGCTTCGGCCCGACCTGATCCTGTGCCCCGGGGAGCCCGTCTCCCCGGGGTTTTTCTTGTCCGGCCGCCGTGGCCGTCCCGGCGTTCGCAGCGGTGATGTGTTCCGGGCCGATCTGTCCTAGCGTCGGGCTGCCCGGCAGCCGACGCCGGTTCCTGCCGCCGAAGGGTTCCTCCATGCGTCCTGCCTCGACCGTTTCGCGTTGCACGGCCCTGCTGCTCGGCCTCGGGGCGGTTGTCGTCGCGAATGGCCCGGCACACGCCCAGCTGAGCAGCCGGGAAGCGATCTCGCTGCAGAACCAGATCCTGGAACTGCGTCACGAGGTCGAGCAGGGCCAGGGCGGCGGTGGCGGCGGCAATGGCGGCTATACCCCGGTGGCGCCGCCGATCGGCGGCGGCTCGCAGAACCAGGGCGGCGGCGACCCGGGCGGACTGGCGCCGCAGCTGCTGGACCGGGTGCAGACCCTGGAGCAGCAGGTGCGCGACATGCGCGGCGAGCTCGACCAGCTCAGCAACCAGGTGCAGCAGCAGAACGCGGCGCTGGCCAAGCAGATCGCCGACATGAACTTCGCGCTGCAGCAGGGCCATGGCGGCGCGCCCGGCACGTCGGCTCCGGGTGCAGCACCCGGCCCGTCCGCGCCGCCGATCGCCGCCCCCGCGCCACCGCCGGCACGGCGGACGCCCGAAACGTCGCTTGCCGCCGGCAACGCCGCGCTGGCGCGACATGACTATGCTGGCGCGCAGACGGCGGCGCGGGACGTGCTGGGAGGTCCGCGCAGCCCGCGCCAGATCGACGCGCAGTTCCTGCTGGGCCAGTCGCTGGCCGGACAGCATCAGTATCAGCAGGCGGCGGTGGCCTATTACGACGCCTATAATCGGTCGCCTCGATCCGGCCGCGCGCCGGACGCGCTGCTGGGTGTCAGCGCGTCGCTGATCGCGCTCGGCGACAAGCCCTCCGCCTGCCAGGCGCTGGCCAAGCTGCGGGCCGAATTCCCGTCGCCGGCGCCGCGCGTGCGCACCGCCACCGCCACCCTGCGCGGCAGGGCCGCCTGCCGCTGAGCGCGAGGCCGGACGGCGCGGAGCCGCTCGGGGATGACGAGTTCGCGTCGCTGATGGCGCCGCTGGGCCCCTGGCCGCCGGAAGGCAGCGTCACGCCGGTGGCGATTGCGGTCTCCGGCGGCGCCGACAGCACCGCGCTGGGCTGCGCGGCGCGGCCTTCGGGTGCTCGGCCTCGTGGTCGATCACGCGCTGCGGCCCGCTTCCGCCCTTGAAGCGGCCGAGACCGTCGGCCGCCTGTCGGGGATCGGCATCGCCGCCCGGCTGCTGACGCTGCGTGGCCTCGACCCCGGTTGCGGCCTGGCGCAGCGGGCGCGGACAGCCCGCTATGCGGCGCTGACCGCCGCGTGCCGGGACGCCGGGGCCGTCGACCTGCTGCTCGGACATCATGCCGGCGACCAGGCGGAAACGGTGCTGATGCGCCGGCGCGCCGGCAGCGGTCCGGATGGGCTCGCGGGCATGGCGGCGCTGGTGGAAACCGACGACCTGCGGCTGCTGCGACCGCTGCTGCGCCTTCCGCCGTCGCGGCTGCGCGCGACCCTGGCGCGCCATGGCATCGGCTGGGTGGAGGATCCGTCGAACCACGACCGCGCGGCGCAGCGCACGCGCCTCAGGCAGGAGCTTGCCGCTGCCGGCGACCATTGGCCGCAGACTGTCGCCCGGTGCGGCGCGCTGCGGATGGCGCGCGAGCGGGAGGCGGCGCAGCAGCTTGCGGGATCGGCGTGCCTGCGGCCGGAAGGCTACGCGCTGCTGCCGCCGGCGCTGCTGCCGGGTGCA
>CAXTZG010000172.1:0-2207 GCA_964248625.1 uncultured Acetobacteraceae bacterium
CTGCTGATCTGAACCAAGCCGAATGCAGTTTCGGTTCCGCTGCTACCGGACCCCCAAGTTCTCCGCAAGAGTGTTGGTATGAACGATGTTCGGCGCGTCGATCCCGTGCAGGATCATGTTCATGGTAGCGATAACGTAGGCAAGGCTCTTCTTTTCCTTGCCGTAAAAGGTCTTCGTCTGCAGGGTCTTGAGCTGGCTGGTGGTCAGCTCGCCCTGGCGCAAATATTCATAGGCCTCGCACAAAAAGCCCGCTGATCCAAGCGCGCCGTCATAGATGCGCTCGCCGATCTTCGGCTTCGTTACCTGGATCATCGCACGGATCAGTGGCCGGGGCGTGTAATACTCCCCGCCATTCCGACCGGCATTACCCATGTTCTTGATCTTGGCTTCGTAGAGATGGGAAAGCTCGTGCTTTTCCTTCTGCGACTGGAAGCGCAGCTCGTCCACCAGCTCCAGGGCATCGCGCAGCGAGTAGCCGCTCTGAAACTTGCTATTTATCTCGCCGAAGATTTCCCCGATTTTGTATTCGATGGTGTCAGGGCTGGTGGCGCGTTGCTTGAAGCCCCGGAGATAGGGAAACAGCTTCTGGTTCACGTAGTAGATAAGGTCCGGCCCGGTCAGTGCCTTATCATGATCGAACGTGCCATCCGCCTTCTTTGGGGCCGCCCATTTCGACCATGTATGGTCGGCGTCGATGATGAAGGCATAGGGCTTGCCAACGAGTTCGGCTTCCATGGCGCGACCCTGCTCCAGGTCGTCCAGATACTTGAGGAACAGAATCCATGACGTTTGCTCGGTATAGTCCAGCTCGGTCGTGCAACCGGCTTCTTTCCACAGAACGTCATCGATATTTTTAAAAGTCTGCTCGAACATAGTTTATCCAGCGTGAGTCAAGGGGAGGTTCAAGGCGCGGTAGAGGGTCGAACGCCCGACCTTCAGCGACCTGGCAATGATGGAGGGGCTTTCCCCGCCCTCGACGAGAAGCCGTGCGTGAGCGATCTGGGCCGGGCTGAGAGCGCGCCTGCGGCCAACAACCACGCCCCGCGCCTTGGCGGCCTTCATGCCGGCGCGGGTGCGCTCGATAATCAACGAGCGCTCGAACTCGGCGAGTGCGGCCGACATGTGAAAATACAGCCGGCCCGTTGCCGTCGTGGTGTCGATGCTTTCCGTCAGAGAGCGAAAGCCGGCGCCCTTCTGATCGATCTGCCGGATCGTCTCGATCAGGTGCGGCATGGTGCGGCCCACCCGGTCAAGCCGCCACACGACAAACACGTCTCCAGCCACCAGGCTGTCTAACGCCTGGTCGAGCCTTGGCCGCTTCAGAGCGATCCCGGAGACCCGCTCCTCGAACACCTTATCGCAGCCGTCCCTAGTCAGGGCCTTCAGCTGAAGGTCGAGGTTCTGTTCGTCAGTCGAGACCCGCGCGTATCCAATATTCACGCTTTCGTTATGACACGCCTTTTCGGGACGGACAAGAGGCTGAAATCGCTTCTCCACAGCGGCCGTCCCGTAAAGGATACGGTTTTGGGATTTACTCGGAAGAAGGGGTGGCATCGCACAGATGGCTACCAGTCCATCTGCTATTTCAGTTGCGATAACATCTGTACTGCGGCACGGCCGTGTAGCAACAATATAGAGATGTCACCCCTCTGCCAGATACAGATGGCACCCTCCCGCTCACTGTCCTGTCTCTGCGTCCAACTGCTCGAGGACGTTGGCTAGATCCAGCACCTGGTTCGTCGACACCCGGCTTTTCACCTTGGCGCAGAACTTGGCATCGGCGGTCACGAAGCTACACCCAGTGGACTGAGCCAAGGCGAGGTAGAGGCAGTCATAGGCTGGGTGATCCAACTGGATGGCGAGCCGGGTTGCCGGTTCCAGCAAGCGGCGCATCGGGATCAGCTCGACATCGGCATGCTCCAGTAACCGAGCGGCAAGCGAGGCTTCGTCCGCGCTCATCTCCTGACGACGCGCCTTCTTCCACAGAATGTTTGCGCATTCCGGGATCAGCAGGTCAGGTGCTGACAGGCGATACCGACGCAGAGCGAGCGCCTCAGCGGTCCCTGGCTCCTCGACCACCCATTTGATCGCCACGCTGGCATCGACCACGAGCCGCTTCACCGTTCGTCCCGGCCCTCACGCTGCAGGATCTCTGCTGGAGTTCGCATTCGAGAGGCTGTCAGCTGCCGCAGGTCGGCAGCCAATCG
>CAXTZG010000172.1:2217-4394 GCA_964248625.1 uncultured Acetobacteraceae bacterium
GTCATCGACATTGCGTATGCTCAGGTTGCCTGGCACCTGCCACCTCTTCAATTTGCCAGCAACGCTAGCACTGCATGCAACATCACGCCAAGCCTGGTTGAGGCGCCAGACGTCGCCTGAGGGCTGGGATCAGTTGGGTAGGTTCTCGAAAGGATCGATAGCTGGCACCCCCAGTCTGTCGAAGTGCCGCAGATCGCGGGTCAGGATCGTGTAGCCCCGGCTTTGGGCCGTGGCGGCGATGGCCAGATCGGCCAGGCCAGGCGCATGACCCATCCCACGAGCTTGGTCCGCCAGCATGCCAATCCGCCGTGCCGTCAGCAGGTCCACAGGCAGGATCCGAGCGCTGTAGAGGTGCAGCAGCGTCTCGAGCCACTCTGCCAGCAGGTCTGCCTTTCGGCTTGCCCCGTGCCGACGGCTTTTGGCAATCCCGTCCTCGATCTCGGCCACGGTGATGACAGACAGGTAGAGGCGAGAGCTGTTGCGGTCCATCCAGGCGGCGAGCCCAGGCGTTGCGACCGCTTTGGTCGGTGCCCCGGCCGACAGGACATTGGTGTCGACGAGGAACACGCCTCAGAGCTCGATATCCCGCATCCCGTCCTGACGAACCGCTAGGTCACCGGGCTCGATCGGCGCCTCCATCAGCAGCCGCCCAAAGGAAGGCACGTGGGACAGTCGCTCCCATTCCTCAAAGCTCAGCACGACCGCCTCACGTCGGCCATGCCGGGTGATGATAGAGGGCTCACCCTGCAGGGCTTGATCGACCACCGCGGAGAGCGTGGCTTTTGCGTCCCGAAGCTGAATTTCCTGCATCAGGTCATTCCATGACTACTGTAGTCAGTATATCTCTGTGGGATTGTCTGAACAAGGCCGGTGAGCCGCTCACGGATTGCCCGCGTATGGGGTCACCCAGACCGGCCTAATACCCCTGGATCACCCGGTAGTCGCTGTGTCCATCGGACTCGAACTGGCCGGCGCCCTCGTTCACCCGGATGCACGGCCGGCTCCTGGGTCCGCACTGGCTCAGCTTCCCCAGCATACCGGCCTTCTCCCAGCTATCTTGGTTCGCCTTGAGCTCGGCGACCTGCGTCTCGAGCTCGGCTTTCTGTTCCTGCGCCTGGCCGATGGCGCCAGCGTCCCCCCACAGCACGGCGCTGCTCGCCAGCCATCCCAGCAGCACCAGGGCAGCAATCGCGGCCACGCCCCATCCCAGCAGCCGCCAGCTCGCCCACAGCACCACCCGCCGAAGCGTTGCCTCCGCTTGGTCGGCTGTCGTCCCGACTTGGTCCAGCCGCCCCAGCAGCGGCCCCGTCGCGGCCTTCAGCGCCGACGCTCCGGTCTCGGCTGCCACGAACATGCTTTCCGCCACGCCACCCTGCACCGCCGTCCGGATGGTGCGGCTGAGCCCGTGCACGTCCTGGCCCAGCAGCTCCCGCTCGGCCTTCAGCGCGGCTCGCTCCACGGCCAGCCCCTCGAGCGCTGCCTGCACCGCCTCCTGATGCCGCTCGGCGATCTCGATCAGCCCGTAGAGCCTCTCCTCCGCTGCCTCGCTCATCGTCGGCTCACATCCCCATCGACGGACCGCGACTGCGCGGCCGCACAGCCTCCGCCCGACGCGCCGCTTCCGACTGCCGGGC
This sequence comes from uncultured Acetobacteraceae bacterium, assembly GCA_964248625.1. Classification (GTDB taxonomy): domain Bacteria; phylum Pseudomonadota; class Alphaproteobacteria; order Acetobacterales; family Acetobacteraceae; genus Lichenicola. Next base: position 3,852 of record CAXTZG010000172.1, read on the forward strand.
CAGCTCCTGCTGCTGCGCCCGCTGTGAGCTCTCCGACAGCGCCACGATCCCGGCGACCACCTGCTCCGGCATGGAGTCGGCCAGCACCCGCCGCAGGTTTGGCCGCTCGGGGAGACCGAACTCTGCCCCGCGTTGCCGCAGCACCGCCACCAGCTCAGGCCGATCTCGCAGCCCCTGCCCGAACGCCAACAATCGGTCCCGCGCCGCATCGTAGACCGGAGCCTGGTCCAGCTCCGGCAACGCCTTCCCGTAGTCCTTGATCAGCTGGTCCCACTGCCCGACCAGCGCCCCCGCCTGCTCGTCGCGCTCCGCTGCTTCCTGGCGCTGCCTCTGATGCGTCGCGTAGCGGTCCCGGAACCGCGCCCGGCCGGCCGCCACCTCCTGCGCCAGCTCCGCCTCTCGCACCTGCCTAGCCGAGGTTGCCGGACGCACGATCTCGCTCTCCGGCACCAGGCCACGCCGGATCGCGTAGCGCTGAGCCAGCTCTCCGCTGCCGTAGTCCAGCGTGGTGTCCTTCGCCCGCTCCCTCCCAAGTCCACGCGC
>CAXTZG010000173.1:0-2430 GCA_964248625.1 uncultured Acetobacteraceae bacterium
AGCGGCAGCTTGCCGCCCGCGCGCACAACAATGGTCAGCGGCCCCGGCCAGAACAAAGCCGCTAGGCGGCGGGCGCGGGGATCCGCCTCGACCTGCCGGAAGGCGGCCTCCGCATCCGGGAAGTGGGCGATCAGCGGATTGAAGCCCGGTCGACGCTTGGCCGCGTAGATGGCGGCCACGGCGCGCGCATCGGTCGCATCGGCGCCCAGCCCGTAGACGGTCTCGGTGCCGAATGCCACCAGCCGTCCGGCACGCAGCAGCGAGACTGCGCGTGCGATGCCGGCCGGGTCGGCATCGAGACGTTCCGTCATGACGGTCACGGGTCTGGCGAGGGTGAGCGCTGCATGCCGGTGTCTTTGTAGCATCTCCGGGGCGGAGTCGACGCGCTCATGTATTGGATGCGGCAGTGATGGCCCGGCCTCATGGTCCGGCCGCCAGCCGCTCGGGGGCATCGACCATCGATCTGCGTCCCGTCACGAGATCTCCGGCGGCGCCCCGCGGCAAACGAAATGCGGATTTTCCCAGCCTGGCTTGCCGTAGAGCAGCGGTTCGCCGCTGAACAGCGTGACGCTGCCGCCTGCCGCCTCGACAACCGCCTGCGGCGCGGCGGTGTCCCATTCCATCGTGCGGCCGAGGCGTGGATACAGATCCGCATTGCCTTCCGCCACCCGCACGAACTTCGCCGCCGAGCCGATATTGCCCAGGCTGGCGATCCGCTGTTGGCCGAGATAGGCGCGCAGCGCGGGATCTGCGGCATAATGGCGCGACGCCAGCACCGACAGGCCTTCCGCCGGGACCGGCCGCACCCGGATCGGCGTCTCGCCCTGCTGGTCCCGGCGGGTCGCGCCGTGCCCCGGCCGCCCCAGATACAGCTCGCCATGGGCCGGGAGGGCGACTGCCCCCAGCACCACCCGGCCGTGCCGGACCAGGCCGATATTGACCGTGAAGCTGTCGCGGCCGGCGGCGAACTCGCGCGTGCCGTCGAGCGGGTCCACCAGCCAGAACGCCTCGCCCGCTTCCACCAGCCGGCCGGCCGCGACCTCCTCCTCGGCGATCACCGGGATCGACGAGCCCGCCCGCAGCCCGGCCAGGATCAGCGCCTCGGCCTGCCGGTCGGCCTCGGTGACCGGTGAGTCGTCCTGCTTGAACAGCGTCTCGAAGCCGCGCGCGCGGATCTGCAGGATCACCGAGGCGGCCTCGTCGGCGAGCCGGGCCGCCAGCGCCAGCAGCCTCCCATCGTCGTCGGGTCCGTCATTCTGCGGGAGGTGCGCGGTCATGCACCCGACTTAGGCGATGGCCGCCATGGTTGCAAAGCGCGCGCGGCATGACGCCGATTCGTCCAGCCGCGGCCTTGCGGCTGCCCGGCACGCGGCTGATAAGCTCCCACCTTCGAGCCGTCAGACGCGACGACGATCCCGCGCCCCCGCGGCAAGGCCGCCAGACCGGAGTGCCGCCATGCTGGACATCGACTTCAAGCCCGCCTCCCTGCCACGCCTGGGCGCCCTGGCGCTGCTGGTGTCGGAGGATGGCGAGCGGCCCCCGCTCTACCTGCAGGCCGACGAGGCGAGCGGCGGCGGGGTGTCGCGCGCGGTCGAGGCGGCGGAGTTCACCTTCGCCCGAGCCAAGAGCTGCGTCGTGCTGGGCCCGGGAGGCGGGTTGTCGCGCATCGTGCTGATCGGCCTCGGCAAGGCGGCCGAGCTCGACGCGCGCGCCGCCGAGGCCGCCGGCAGCGCCGCCTACGCCGCCCTCAAGGGCAGCGCGGTCGCGGCACTGGGCACCGACGGCGTGCCGCCGGCGCTGGCGGCGCAGGTGGCGCTGGGTGCCGTGCTGTCGAGCTACCGGTTCGACCTCTACCGCACCCGGCAGAAGCCGGACGAGCTGCCCAGGCTCGATCGCCTGACGCTGCTGGGTGCCGGCGCCGATGCCGCGCAAACAGCCTGGCTGCCGCTGCAGGCGGTCGCGCACGGCGCCTTCATTGCCCGGGACCTGGTCAGCGAGCCGGCCAACACCCTGACCCCGCCGGTCTTTGCGGATCGCATCGCCGAGCTGTCCTCGCTCGGCCTGGAGATCGAGGTTTTCACGCCTGAGCAGATGGCCGAGCTCGGCTTCGGCGCGCTGCTCGGCGTGGCCATGGGCAGCGACGCGCCGGCGCGCATGGCGGTGATGCAGTGGCGCGGCGCTCCGGGCAGCGACGCGGCGCCGGTCGCCTTTGTCGGCAAGGGCGTCACCTTCGACAGCGGCGGCATCTCCATCAAGCCGGCCGGCGGCATGGAGGACATGAAGTGGGACATGGCCGGCGCCGGCACGGTGGTCGGCCTCATGGCGGCCCTCGCCGGACGCCGCGCGAAGGTGAACGCGGTCGGGCTGGTGGGCCTGGTCGAGAACATGCTGTCCGGCCGCGCCCAGCGTCCGGGCGACGTGGTGAAGAGC
>CAXTZG010000173.1:2440-4390 GCA_964248625.1 uncultured Acetobacteraceae bacterium
GAGCGCGTCCGGCCAGACCATCGAGGTGCTGAACACCGACGCCGAAGGCCGGCTCGTGCTGGCCGACGTGCTCTGGTACGCCCAGGACCGCTTCAAGCCGCGGGCGCTGATCAACCTGGCCACCCTGACCGGCGCGATCATCGTCGCACTCGGCCACGAGCATGCCGGCCTGTTCAGCAACGACGACCAGCTGTCGCAGCGCCTGACCGAGGCCGGGCAGTCGGTGGGGGAAAAGCTGTGGCGCATGCCGATGAGCGAGGCCTACGACAAGGCGCTGCGGTCCGAGATCGCCGACATGAAGAATATCGGCGGCCGTCCCGGCGGCTCGATCACCGCCGCCCAGTTCCTCAAGCGCTTCGTGGGCGACGTGCCGTGGGCGCATCTGGACATTGCCGGCGTCGCCTGGGCGTCCAAGGATGCGCCGGGCGTGCCGAAGGGTGCCACCGCGTTCGGCGTGCGCCTGCTCGACCGGCTGGTGGCCGCGCATTACGAGGACTGAGCCGGCCATTCGCCGGCCGTGACGGTGGGCGTCGGGCTGCTGCGGCATCCGCCGGTCCGCTCGGTGCCAGGCCGATGCTACGGGCGCGCCGACCTGCCGCTCGCTGATGGCTGGCAGGCGTGCCTGCCGTCCCTGGCCGCGAGTCTGCGCCTGCTGGCGCCGGTGCTGATCCGGACCAGCCCGCTCCGTCGCTGCCTGCTGCCGGCCGGGGCGCTGGGGCGGCTGCTGGGCATCCCGGTCGAGCGCGATCCGCGCCTGGTCGAGCTGGATTTCGGTGAGTGGGAGGGGCTCGACTGGGACCATGTGCCGCGCGAAGCGCTGGATCGCTGGGCGCGTGATCCGCACGGCTTCGCGCCGCCGGGGGGCGAGACCGGTATCGCGCTGATCGAGCGGATCCTCGCCGTTCGGGCGGAGCTGCTCGCCGATGGCCGGTCGTGCCTGGTGGTCTCGCATGGCGGCCCATTGCGGCTGCTGGGCCCGATGCTGCGCGGCGAGGCGCCCGACCTGCTGGCCACGCCCCCCCCGATGGGGGTGTTGCAGATCCACGCCCTGGAGACGGGCCCGGCCGACGACTGACTGCCATCGAGCCGCATTCCGGCATCCGGCCTTGCCGGCATACAGGGTCGGTCAGCCGGCAAGCAGCGTCAGCAGCACGCATTCGGCGGCGCAGCACGTGGCGCCCAGCACGTCGCCGGTCTGGCCGCCGATCCTGCGCCGCGCCAGCGCCGCCGCCGCCAGCGCCACGATCCCGGCAGCCGCGATCGACGCCAGCGCCCGCAGGACCGGCAGCAGCGCCAGGGCGAGCACAACCGCGATCAGGAGGCCGAGGCCGGCCGCAACGGGTGGCACCCGGCCCACCCGGTGCCCGAGTCCGTCCGGCCGCGCCGGCGGCAGCAGTCCCAGCACCGGCAGCATCGCGGCGCGCGACAGCAGGCCGGTCGCGAGCAGGATGGCCGTCGCCCGGCCGGGTGCCAGCGCCGAGACGGCCGAGACGCGAACGACCAGCGACAGGATCAGCGCCAGCGCGCCATAGCTGCCGATCCGGCTGTCGCGCATGATCTCGAGCCGTCGCACGATCGTGCGTCCGCCGCCGAAGCCGTCCGCCGTGTCGGCCAGGCCATCCTCGTGCAGCGCGCCGGTGAGCAGGATCGCCCCCGCGATCGCCCAGGCGGCACCCAGCAGCGGCGGCAGCCCGGCCTTCTCGCCGGCGGCCCGGATCGCGGCCGCGGCACCGCCCACCAGCAGGCCCGCGAGCGGATAGGTCCAGACCGCCCGCCCCGGCCGATACGGCGTGCCGGATCGCACCAGCCAGCCGACCGGCAGCCGGGTCAGCAGTCCGAACCCGGCCGCCAGATCGGCACCGACCCCCCAGGACCGGCCAGGATCGCCGCTCACGTCCGGTTCGAGACGCCGGCCTCGTCGAACGAGGCCATGCCGGCGTGGCAGGCGCA
>CAXTZG010000174.1:0-1846 GCA_964248625.1 uncultured Acetobacteraceae bacterium
ACGTTACTGCGTTACGTGACGATGTAAAGCGTTATTAAATAGACAACGCCCGGTTCTGTAGACCGGGCGTCGGGGGTCGAGCCTGCTCGAGCTGGTCAGCCGTAATAGCCAGCACGCTGCAGGACTGCGACGAGCGCGAACACGCAGAACACCGACACGAGCAGCGCGGTCAGAGCGCGCGCAGGAACGGACCACCGCTGTGCGCGCCGACCTCCGCACGCCGTCTCGTTTAACCTTCTCGTTCATGGCTCTGCTCCAAGCGTTACAGCGTTAGAACATCACAGCTTTACTGCGTTTCGTCCAGACGCTTGCGGGGAAATCCCCGTTGCTGGATAAGTTCCGGCAACCGTTGGTGGAGACGTCGCTTGGATCTGAACCCGAAGTTGGTCGGCATGGGGGTCGGGGGCGTCATCGTCCTGGGCGCCATCCTTAGCACCGGATACACGGTGAACCCAAACCAGCGAGCCGTCATCACGAACGCCGGCGCCTACGCCGGGACGGCCGAGCCGGGCTTCCACCTGAAGTGGCCTTGGATCACGTCGGTGCACTACTTCCCGGTCGATACCCAGCAGTTCACCACGCCCGAGCTGAACACCTACACGATCGACAACCAGGAGATCGACGCCCGCCTGACGGTGCAGTTCCAGATCCCCGTGGACGAGGTCGGCTTCATCTATGCCCACCAGCAGGGATACGAGCAGAACCTGCTGTCGATGGTCGTCAACGAGTGGAAGATCGCCGCCGGCACCGTCAACGTGAACGATGTCGCCAGCAATCGCGGGCTGCTGGTGACCCAGGTCGACCGGACGGTGAAGGAACGGGCGCGTACGCTCTACCACCTGGACGTCACCGACGTGCAGCTGACCAATCTGGACTATGCCCAGAGCTTCCGCGAGGCCCAGGCGCAGGCCTCGGTCGTCAAGACGCAGGTCGAGCAGGCGCAGGGCCTGCAGCACAAGGCCCAGATCGAGGCCGACACCGCGAAGATCGTCGCCGCCGGCCAGGCCAACCAGGCGATCGAGCAGGCGCGCGGCCTGGCAGAGTCGACCAAACTGCAGGCCGACGCCACGTCCTACGCCACCACGAAGAACGGCGAGGCCCAGGCACGGGCGGCCCAGCTGCTGGCCTCGGCCGTGTCCGCCAGTCCGGCCCTGGTCGACTACACCCGCGCGCAGCGCTGGAACGGCACGCTGCCGACGTCGGTCTATGCTGGCGCCCCGATCCCGTTCCTGCAGACCGGCCGTTGAGCGTCCATGTCGTCAAGGTCCAGCGCCCGCTCGATGATGCGACTGCGCCTTGGCTGGTCTACGCCCAGGGCCGTGAGAAGCTGTGCGTTGTCGCGGTGCCAGGCGAGGTCTCGGCCTCGGTCGGCGACGCGCTCAGGGCCTTCTTCCGAGCCGTCTGGGATGACGACACCGGCTGGACGTTCCTCGATCGTGTAGCCGACGAGCCTTGGTGACAGCGTTACGTGCTGCTAACTATATAGGCGCAGTGCCGTCTTGTTCGGACGGGATAATCCCCGCATGATTGTCTGAGCGCGGGGCCTGGATTTTTGCGTGGGGTATATCTTCAGGCCCCGTCGCTACAGCGGAGCACGTCACGCCATGCCGACCCCACCAGGGCAAGCGCTGATCACATATGACCCTAGACCCCTGATTACTGCGGCCGAGGTCGAGGAGCATTATGCGACGATCGAGGGGCACTATGCGTCGCTCGACAGGCAGCGGGCCGCGCTCGACAAGAGTCGGCGGGGAGTACGGCGCAACATGAGGCTGCAGGTGGCCACGGCCTGCGTCACGCTGGGGATGTGTCTATACAGCAGCTGGCAGGCTCACCGATGGGCGGG
>CAXTZG010000174.1:1946-4250 GCA_964248625.1 uncultured Acetobacteraceae bacterium
GGCTCGGTCGTGGTGGAAGCCGTCAATTCGGCAACGGCTTTCGAGGTGGCGGATCATCTCGGGCTGAACCCGGGCGGCGAGGTTTGGGCGTTCGACCTGCGCGACGAACGGCTGCCGGATCGCCTGTGTTTCCGTTTCCTGTCGGCCGGCGACGTCGCCGAGGGCCAGCGGATGCTTTTCCCATGAGCGGGCACGAGGCAAGCGGATGGGCCATCGGCATCCTCGGAGCGCGAGCCGCGCGCCAGGGCCTGTCGGACGCCGCCTGCCCGATGCCAGCCGGGAGCCGAGCCTGGCGAGCCTGGTGTGGGGGCCACTCGGATGTTCTCACTCGGGGTCTCTTTAAGCCGCCAGGCCTGTTCTGGTTCAGTTTCGCAGACCCGAAGCGCGCCAAGGGGACGCAGTTTCTGGGCATCATCGTGATCGCGGCCGGCAGCTTTACTGAGGCCCTTGCAGAGACGCACGCCCGAGGCATCAACCCGGGCGGCGCGTGCGAGGGGACGGAGCTTCACGCCGACGCCACTCTGCCGATCGAGCTGTGCAACCGGCTGCTCGATCGCGCCGAGGCCGAGCGGGCCAGCGCGCTGCTGGCGCCGCCATGAACGATCACGACCGTCCAACGCATTACAAGCTGATCGACCGTCATGTGGTGCCGTGTGGAATCGCGGGGTGGGTTGCGATGTTCCAGGACATCAAGAGCAGACGCGTCGGCGGCGAGCAGGTCGGCTCGCAATGGGTCTCGACAGTTTTCCTCGGTCTCGATCACAACTGGTCGTTTGAGGGCCCGCCGGTCGTGTTTGAGACGATGATCCTGTCCGAAGGCGATGACAGCTACTGCGAACGCTGCTCGACTTGGGACGAGGCCGAATTGCAGCACCAGGCTGCAGTTTCGTTCGCAAAAGCACGCGCCGCCAGGATCGAGGCCATGCTGGGAGTGGTGGTCGCGGTGCACGCCGAGATCGGGGCGATCGACGCGATAATCGTGGAGAGGTCTGGACCGCGCGATGAGTGACCGAGCAACGCCCGTCCAGCCCTTGGAGTCCGACCCGCGCATGTCGGCCGAGGACGAGGCCATTTACGCAGGCATCATTCACGAGCAGGTGAAGCCGGATCCTGCCCTCCTCGAGGCCGGCTGGAACGCTCACGCCAGCGGGAAGGGGTTCCACGAAAGCCCGCACCCGATGTTCACGGTGGCAGGGCTGTGCTGGCGCATTGGCTGGAACGATCGAGCCCTGAAGCACGGGCCGCCAGGAACGTCCGCAGACGAGGTCAGCTGATGCCTGCGAGGACCACAGAGCATCTGGGAGCCACCTGCCCTTGGTGCGGCGCACCGAACAACAAGTCGACCAGCCCGGAAGGCCGCAAGCCGAAGCCGGGGGACCTGGCCATCTGCGTCGCCTGCGCGCAGGTCAGCGAGATCGGCGGCGACATGCGCCTTGCGCGGCTGGGCGACGCGGAGATTGCCAGAATGTTCAGGCAGCATCCCGAGGCTGGCCTCAAGCTGCGACGCATGCAGGAAGCGGTGCGAACGGCGCCCGAGCGTTTTCGCCAGTACGATGGCCAAAAAAAATCGCCCGCCACCGAGCCCGAGGGCCGGCAGCGGGCGTCTGAAAAGGATCGAAACGTGCAATCGGAAACGCTCAAATGAGCCGGTATCGCGTGCCCCCGCTCGACAACGGCATAACCGTTGACGTCGGCTGGGACAATCCCCTGCAAACGTTCTTCGCTCAGGTCAAGCGCGTGCAAGGCGATGAAGACGAGCGCGACCCCATCATCCTCTGGATCGGTTGCCTTTGGCAGGAGATCCGGACGATCGAGCTGCTGGCGTCGCTGGTAGCGCCCTTCGCGGTGTTGCACCCGGCGATCCTGGCCAACCTCCGGCGCGAGCTGGCGGACAGCACCCGGCCGACCCCGCTGCAGATGCAGCTGCGCGAAGGTCAGGGCCAGCCGTGATGGGCATCGCCCGGCCGCCTGGATCACCGCCCGAGGTGCGCGTGGTCATGATGCAGCGCGACGAGGGCGCGATGCTCGAACGCTGGGTCAGGCATTACTCGGCGCTGTTCGGATGGAGCAACCTGACGATCTTCGACAACGGCTCGATCGATCCGCGCACCCTGGCGACTCTGCGGGCATCGGCCGAGCAGGGCGCGGATGTCAGGATGGGCTTCGACGCCGCGTCGGATTTTGAAGGCAAGCACGTGCACATCGGCAACGTGATCCGGTCCTGGGACGCGGATGTAGATTACGACTTCGCGCTGCCGGTCGATTGCGACGAGATGCTTGCGGTGTTTGCCGGCGATGGCCTGA
>CAXTZG010000175.1:0-464 GCA_964248625.1 uncultured Acetobacteraceae bacterium
GCCGCCTGCCCCCTGGTTGTCGGCAGATCGGCAGCCGCTTGGCGGGAGCTCGCCGGCTCGCTCGTTCCTGCTCTGTGCTCCGCCAGCAGCCCTGGTTCGTCTACGAGGAGCTGCACCTCTTGCATCAGTCCCTGCCGCTGTTCATGGGCCCGCACCCGGAGGTCCCTGGACGCGACCATGCCCCCGATCCAGCCCCTCTGGAAGGACTACCCACCGTCTAATTTGATAGGGTGCGATATTGGGTATTATCGGACGTAAAAAGGCCCACTATGCCGCTTCGCTTGGTTCAACGATGCAGCCGTGGGGGTAATGCCGGTGCACGGTGGCATCTTGACCGCCGCACGTCATGCTGCAGGTGCCTAATCCCGCCAAGCCAACGCAGCCAGTACGTGCTCTCCCAATCGTGCCAATGTTAGAGTCCGTCCAAGATCATCCTGTGCTTTGACATAGCCGTCGCACCATCA
>CAXTZG010000175.1:474-4195 GCA_964248625.1 uncultured Acetobacteraceae bacterium
CTACCCGCCATCTAACTTGATAGGGTGCGATATTGGCGCTTATCGTACGTAGAAACCCCCTAAACCACCGGCGAGAGCGTTGGACACCGCACCTAGCACAGCTCGTATATCTGCGTTGCTCCCGCCCGTGGGCAGTCCACCGCCAGCCCGTCGATCACGGCGTGCATTTCGATGTCGGGGCCGAAGCGCGCCAGCAGGGTCGCGGACCGGTAGCGGCCGGCTCGGGGGCAGCGGAAGCATGCGAAGTCGAGCCAGAGGGTTGGGGCGGCGATGCGGGCTAGGGTGGGCATAATCGCCCTGCCCTACCCTGCATGGCCGCAAGGAACACTTATTGGTTCAAACAGTGGTTCATCACATGGTTACAAGTTTGGTTGCGACGACCGATAGAACTAACCAAAGTTAATAGCCATACCGCGTGAGCATCTCGTCGATAGCTCGATCCAGCAACTCCTGCTTGGTCTGTCCCTCACGATAACGCATGGCGTCCAGTCGCACGCTGGCTGAAGCTTTGACGCGGATCGTCAAGCCAAAGCGCTCCTCTTTTGCCGGCTTCGGCGGCAGCCGCGGAGCATCCGGGCCCGGCTGAATATCGGGCAGCGTCTCGATCTTTGCGGCTTCGCCCTTCACGGGTATCAGCGAACTGAGCGAAGACAGCGGCTGCTTAGACATTGGCAAGCTCCAGGCGGCTGGCGACGTAGGTCCAAAGGTCAGCGATCTCCTTGGCAGACTTGCCTTCCTTGTCCACCTCCGGCGCAGTCAGCCCGTCCACCTTGGCGGCGGCGTAGTCGGTCCGGTCCCAGACGAAGTGCGGCGCCACGACCCCATGCTGCGAGAGCGCGATCGCTGCTTCGCCCGTCAGGCGGACGCGCGGCTTCACCCGGTTGATAATGAAGGCCAGCGGCTTCTTGGTCTGGTTCACCATGTCCACAGTCACACCGACCGCCCGCAGATCGTCGGGGCTCGGTTGGACCGGGATCAGCACCAGATCGGCCTGGGCGATCGTGGTGGCAACCGCACCGTTGAGGGCGGGCGGTGTGTCTATGATCACCAGCTTCACGCCGGCCCCACGCAGCACCTTCAGTGCGCTGGCAAGGTCAGGTTCGGCGCGAACCAGCAGTGGTGTCGTCGCCATGCGGGCATCCCACCACTTCGACAGACCTGCCATTTCGTCAGTGTCGATCACCGCGACCGGGCCTGCCCCAGCACGCTCAGCTTCGACTGCCAGATGACAGGACAGGGTCGTCTTACCTGCCCCTCCCTTACGGCTGGCCAGGACTATGGTTCGCATTGTGGTTCATCGCCTGCGCTGGTTACAGGTTTGGTTCATCGCATAGTTGCGTGATTGATTACAACCTTGTGATTTGGAATGCTGCCATAAATCGCTTGTTGCAAGTTCTTCTGTAGCAACACTTGCATTGATTGCTGCAACAACCATTCGGAGCAACAGTCATTACTTACTCAGAAATGCATAGTATTTGCATTCCGTGAGAATAGTTGGCAGCCTTCTTCCACGCCGAATGGTCGGCGGTGGGGATTCCCATGACCTAGAACGCCGAACGCCGCTCCTGTGAGGGAACGGCGCACGAACAGATACGGGTGGATGTGCCCGGCAAGGCATCCACACCCTGCATCCGTCTCTCCCAAAACGCAACCTAGGTAGCGATTGGGAGCGTGTGCCCTCATCGTAGCGGCTCGGCTCGGAGACGACCGATGCACACCTTCGACGCGGGCGCTGCCATGCGCCGGCTCCGGATCCTGCTGCGCGCCCGGCAGATCGACACCTACGCGCTGGCCGTGGCCGACGCGCTGCTGTTCTCGGCTGGCCGGCGGTATGGCGAGGACATGACAGCACCCGCTGCCCTAACCCGGCTAGCCAAGCTCGCGCGCCAGTCTAAGCAGCGGTTGGTCGATAGCTTGGTGCAGCTCGAGCGGGCCGGGGTGCTCCAGCGCGTGCGGCACCGGCTGCTTGTGATCACAGCGACGGGTGGGCGGATCTGGCGACAGATGGCGTCACGGTATCGGCTGCTGGTGCGGGAGTCTGCGCTGCGGACAGACTCTGAGCCTCAAATGATTACTGCTGTAGTGATGGCGGTAGCGAATAAGCAGCAGGAAGCGGCTCAGGAGGATCTGCGGCGGGTGAGGGAGGCCAGAGCGAGGACTCTGGGGTTGATGGTATGTAGAGGCTGATTAGCGGGGGAGTGCCCTTCTTCCGGCGACCGCGTGTGGCCACCGGCTTCTGCTTCACGGGCTTCTCCTTCAAAATCCCCGCAGCAGACGCCTGCGAGCTTGCATCGAGCCTGTCGAGTTCAGCTTGCTCGGCTCGCTCGACTCTCTCACCCAGATCGGAGGCGATCTGCTTCAGCTTGGCAACTTGGTTGCGAGACCGAGCCAGCGCTTGCCCCAGCTTTACGACCTGCGCCTCGAGGTCGGCCTTGCTCATCTTCGATGCGGCCGGAGCTGGGGTCCGCTTCGAGACGGAGGCAGTCGGGAGCTGGCGTGCGGTTCCAGCAGTCACCTTGTTCTTGGAGCCAGGAGGCCGACCAAGCCGCTTCTTCGGAGAGCTGTTGGACGATGGCTTCGTTGCGGTCGTGGGTTTCGACTTGGCTACGGCGCGCGCCATCGTATTGTCCTAAAAAGTTGGATTCTATAATCCCGGGCCTGGGTTCAGGCGGCAACAGGCTGCAGCCCAGCGAAGACCGCATATTTCTTGGCCTGGGTTTGGGACTGCCCCCTGCAAGAGCAAGGGGTAGCCTCCTCTTCATATATTTCTTGCGATTGAGACGGCCCCAGGAAGGCCGATCGTTGGCTTGGCAGCGTTGCTGCCTGAACGTGTAGATCGGCATTGAATACTGGCTCTGACGCACTTTTGGTGATGCTGATCAGACGTTGCGGACGAGACGGGCTTCGAGCAGATCGAGCTTGGCGTGGCCATACATCTGCCGCTTCACCAGCTTCAGCCGGGTGATCTGGCCTTCGACCTGACCGCTGGACCAGGGCGAGGTGATGGCGGACAGGACGGCGCCATGATCCCTGCTGATGCCGTTCGCAAACGAGCTCACCAGGCTGCTCCTGGCTCGGACGATCCATGGATTGAGGCTACCGTGGGCGCGCTTGCGGATCATGACGTGGAAGGCTGCGATGATCTCGCGTGCCTCCACCAGTGCTGGCACGCCAGTCTCTATGGCGGCGATCGTGACCGTTTGCGCTCGGCTGAGGCTGTCGCGGGCAGTCGTCAGCAGGCGTGCCAGGGTGCGGGCGGACGGAACCCGCTGCAGCCGATCGAGCTCGATCCTGTCGGCATGGCGTCGCCGCGTGGCCCACTCGCCAACCACGCGTCTTGAGCCCCGGAACCCCTGCAGCTTCAGCTGCCGCCATAGCGCGGTGGCGTTGCGCGCTCCCGCCGCCCACTGCGCATCCAGCCACGGGAAGTGGAGCTCGAGCGAGCTCTCCCGGGTGCGGAACATGTCGGTGCGCTGTCCGCGCAGGATCTGCCTGATCAGGCCGCGGCTGTGCCCGGTGCGCCGGACGATCTCCTTGATGGTCATGCCGGCCCGCACCTGCTCCAGCACCGCGGTGTTGGTGTCCTCTCGCCGCAAGTAGCCCTCGTACTGGATGCGTTCGGCCGCCGTGAGCAGTGCTGGGTTCAGCGTCGTGGCGCCGATCACCGGTCGCGTCCGTCAACGTGGTGGAAATTGGCTTATAGCTGAGGTGGCCGACGGTC
>CAXTZG010000176.1:0-260 GCA_964248625.1 uncultured Acetobacteraceae bacterium
GCGCCCGGTCCACCGTCACGCCCTGCGCCTTGTGCACCGTCGCCGCGTAGCCGTGATCGATGTGCGCGTACTCCTGCAGCGAGAGCGTCACCGCCCGACCGCCGCTGGCCCGGCCGCCGCCATCGAGCCGCACCGTCAGCCGCTCGCCGCCGGCATCCACCGCCAGCACTGTCCCGAGCGTGCCGTTCTTCACGCCAAGGCCGCGCTCGTTGCGCAGGAACATCACCCGGTCCCCATCGGCAAACGCGCGCTCGCCCCGT
>CAXTZG010000176.1:270-4179 GCA_964248625.1 uncultured Acetobacteraceae bacterium
CTGGTCCGGCCCCAGTGCCCCCGCCTGCCGCAGCCGCTCGCGCGCCAGCACGTTCAGGTCAGCCACATCGACCCGCTTCGACGCCAGCATCACCCGGCTTTCATCCGGCCGCTGCTGCCGTTGCAGATCCCAGCCCGCGACCAGGGCCGCCTTAGCTTCGGCCAGCGTCCCAGAAACATGCACCATGCCCGCCGCCGCATAGCGCTCGAGCGCCTCCGCCGTGGCCTTCGTCGCCAGCTCCCGCGTCGCCGCCCGCTGCCACTCGGCACGCTGTCGCCGCACCTCGGTGATCTCCACCGAGCCGACCCGCTCGGCAATCGCTCGGAACGCCGCGCCTGCCTCGATCGCCTGCAGCTGTTCGGGATCCCCGACCAGCACCAGCTTGGCCCCCGCCGCCCGCACCCGCGACACCACCTGGTCCATCATCCGCGAGCCGATCATCCCGGCTTCGTCCACCACCAGCACGTCGCGCGACGTCAGCCCCTCGTGCCCCTGCGCCCAGGCATGCAGCCGACTGTGCAGGGTGCGGCTCTCGATCCCCGATCCACCTTCCAGACCTTCCGCCGCGATGCCCGACAAAGCCGCGCCGTGCACCTGGTAGCCCGCGGCCTCCCACGCCGTCCGTGCTGCTCCCAGCATCGTGCTCTTGCCGGTGCCGGCAAACCCCACCATCACCGCCAGATCGGCGCCGCCGGTGACGTGCGCAAATGCCGCCCGCTGCTCGACACCCAGCCAGTTCGGCCCCCGTTCACCGCCGGCAATCCGCAGCGCCGCCGCCTGCTCGCGCGCGCCCACCCCAAATCCGTCCTGACGCGCCAGCGCCAGGGCGTCACGCTCGAGGCGCGCTTCCGCCTCAAGCATCTCGCGCGTGCTGAAACGGTCCTGCCCGCGCCCATCCTTTCCGACCTGCACCAACTCCGGCGAGGCCTGCACCTGGGCCATCACCGCGCCGAACTGCTCCGCACCGTCACTGTGCCGGTTGATGAACCGCACCAGGTCGCGCTGCGTGAAGGTGGATTGCTGCTGCGTCAGCGCCCGCAGCGCGATCGCCGGCTCCGCCAGCAGACGAGCGCCGTTCTCGAGCGCGATGGCCCGATGCTCGGCCGCGCGCTCCGCATCCTCGCCACGATCCTCCCGACGTGCCCCGGCCGGCCCGATCTTGTGCTGCGGCTGCAGATCGATCCCCTGCTCGGCATAGGCGCGATGATCGATCCGGACATCGTGCCCCAGCAGGCAGAGCCGCTCGTTCGCCATCTCCGCCCAGCGCTCGCGCCAGCTTGTCAGCAGCGCCGTCGCGTTCCAGTCCCGGACCTTGGGCCCGAACCCGTCCTTGTCCACCGACCGCATCGTGAGCATGACGTGCGCATGCGGCTGGTCCTCGCCATCGGCTGTCCGGCCCCAATGCACGTTCAGGTCGGCGATCATTCCCCGGGCGACGAACTGCTCCGATACGAAGTCCCTGACCAGAGCAATCGCCTCCGCACGGCTCAGCTCACGCGGTAGGGCAATCTCCACGTCACGGGCGACCTGCGCATCCTTTCGCTTCTCGGTAGCCTCGACCTCGTTCCACAAGGTGGAGCGGTCGAGCAGCCGGGCCGGTACGCCATCGGGTAGTAGGATCTGCGAATGCACCACGCCTTGCTTGGCGGTGTAGTCGTGCACACGTCCTGTCAGCTGGTCCTCGAGCTCCTCGGCGGCCCGGTAGGCGGCGGCCGCGACCGCGCTGCGCCCACTGGAGCGGCTGATGATCTTGGCGCTGAAGTGGTAAATGGCCATTGGCCAGCACCATTGCACGCCTCGCAGCGCACGTCACGCAGTGACGTATAAGCGCGCATTTCCTGATCTGCCTACGCTTCGCTCCGTCAGCGGAACTGACGCGCTGCTTCGGTGCCAGGTGACAGGAAGGCCGGGCTACCGCTACGCTGTCACAGCCGAATGCTGGCTAGGAGAGCGATAATGGCGCGCAAGCCGAAAGACTACGATGCCGAGCTACAGGCGCTCATAGAACGGACCAAGAAGGTCAAATCGGCCAAGACCATCCAGCTCGGGGAAATCGCCCAGTTTGTCGGAGCCGACGCCCTGCCACTTGAGGCTTTCGCTGGAGCACTGATTGCTGCTCTGGAGCAAAGCAAGAAGCAGCCCGAGGCCATCGCGAGGTGGACCGAACGGGGCGAGGTGTTCTTTCAGGCAGGAGGCAAGCGGGGGAAGAAGCCGAAGCCCGGCAACGCTGCTGCAGGAAGCACAGGCAACGGCAGCCCAGCTTAGGCGGCTGACGATCATGCAGACCCGGCTGGAACGAGCACGCACGCGCGACGACAGCCGGCAGTGGATACAGGACCGACGCGCCCGGACACGGCAGCTGATCGAGCTCGGGGGGCTGGTGCAGAAGGCGGGGCTCTTCGAGCTTCTCGACGACGATCGGGCGACGATGCTTGGTGCCCTACTGAGCCTGGCCGATCAGCTCCAGGAGCACGGGCATGCGGAGGAAGAACCGGGTCGTCTCAAGGTACGCTGGCGACGGCGTGGCCTACGTGTCTTCGATGCGGACGAGCCAGTGAAGACGCCTTCCTCATGATCCAACGTTGCTCCAGGATCATGCTGGTGATCACGGCGGCTGCGCTGTTGGTCAGCCTCACGGGCTGCAACAAGCAGCGTCATCAGAAGAAGGCTGCTGCCTTCGGTCAGGCATGCGGACAGGCGGGCTTCAGTCCGAAGCAGTGCGCCTTCCTCTACGCCATCCGTGAGGATGCCCGGGACCGCGCAGATGAAAGCGATGCGCTGGCTCTCGTGGGCCTGAATGCCGCTAATGTCGCCGCGATCAACGCGGCACGACGCTGAGGATCGCCAGGATGACCATCTTCTTCCTCAGTCATCGGCTCAAGCATAGCCTGATCATCCTTGGACTTGTTCTGACGGCAGTCCCGGTATCAGCCCAGGCCCAATACGATAGCAGCAAGATATCCATCGATGATCAGTGTGCACAGACTACAAAGGCTACCCCGTTAGCATCTGACCTCCCAACGCCGGCCCAGCGGCAGGCACTTGTCGGCTGCGATGCTGAAGCGCTCTATTACGGGATCGGCCAACCCAACGATCCAGTGAAGGCTCGCCTTTGCGCCTTCATTCAACAGGGTCAGGAAACCGAGGCGCAACTAGTCGGCTTTTCCGGCAGCCACATGTTAATGGTGATCTACGCCAACGGCATTGGTGCAGTCCGGAATGTCCCCTACGCCATCCATCTCGCCTGCACGTCCTCTTCTGCGCAAGCCGAACGCGATGGTCGCGTATTCCATCTACTTGGGTATGTGCTTGGACATCACGAGCACGGGCACACGGACCAGTTTGGTTTCTGTGACGAGGCCAGCAGTGGCCTGACGGGCGGTTACTGCGCCGCTCATGACTACCGTCTGAAACAACAGGGCGAGGCCAATGCCATCGCACACTTCGCGGCCTCCCTTCCTGCGGCGGCACAACCAGCCTTCATTCAGCTGCTGCAGGCCCAGGCGGTTTGGAGCCAAGCACGCAGCAGTCATGAAGTCGACCTAACTGGCACGCTACGGGCCGCCTTCGAGATCGACGAGAGGGATCTGCAGGAGCGTGATTTCATCGCCATGCTGGACCGGTTGCGAACCGGTCAGCCTCCGCATCTGGGACCAGCCGATCTCGCAGCTGCCCAAGCTCGGATGCAGACCGTGCTGAGCCGGATCCAACGCGAAGCAGGCTACTTGAGAGATGGCACCGTGACCCGGGAAGGCGTCGAAGAGGCCCAGTATACTTGGGAGGCCTATCGTGACGCCTGGGGAGCATTTGTTGTGGCCGCCTATCCCTCATGGAGCGCTGCGGGTGCTGAGGCCTGGCTCACCATGAAGCGGGTCAACATGCTCGCCAACCTGCAGGGGCCGTGAACCG
>CAXTZG010000177.1:0-4113 GCA_964248625.1 uncultured Acetobacteraceae bacterium
CGCCGGGCGGGGCGGCGGCCGCTTGCCGCGGCGGCTCGGACGGCGGCGTCGGGACGGGCTGCGGCAGCGGCGGCGGTGCGGCCGTGGTGGCCGGCTCCGACTCCGCGCGCTGTGCCGAGCCGCAGAACGGGCAGAAGCGCGGAACGCCCGGGAGCGTCTCGCCGCAGGCGGGGCAGGGGCGTGGACCGGCCACCTAGCGGATGCTGCCGCACGCTAGCGACGTGCCGTCGGCCATCGGCCGCTCGGCCGGGCAGATGCCGCCGGTCGGGATGCGGCCGATCGCGGCATCGGCCAGGTCGAGCAGGGCCGGAGTCGGTTCGGCTTCGGGCGGTGCCTGCTCGTCATGCTCGAAGGCCAGCAAGGCGGCCGTGAAGCCGGCGCTGGCCACGCCGTCGACGGCACCCCGGTAGTAGGCCAGCCGGTGCAAGGCCGCCTCGAGATCGCGAACCAGCGCACTCGCCAGCGGTGCGACCGAGATCCTGTCGGCGACAGGGCCCGCGACCCATAGGCCGTCCGGTTCGCGGCAGCGCTCGCCCGCCACCACCAGCTGCCGGGCACCGCTCAGCACCGTGTAGCGCATCGCCCGGCAGGGCCTGCCGTCGAAGCTCGGGCGTGCTGCGACGATCTCGCCGCCGAGGCCCGACGCGTCATCGCGCCACGCCGCCGGCCGGTCCGCCGGCGCATGTTCCAGCACCTCCTGCAGGCGCGGCTGCAGGAGGTGCTGCGCCTGCTGCAGGAGCGCCACCGCGTCCGTCGGCACGGCGTCGTCCTGCGCCAGCCCCGGCGCCGGCCGGAGCAGCAGCATGGCGAGCAGCGGCATCAGGCAGCGGGCGCGTCTCAATGCCGTGGCACCGCAGCGGCCTCACTCGTCATCCGGCAGCGCGTCCTCGTCGTCCGGCAGCGCCCCGTCCAGCAGCGCCAGCAGCTCCGGGACGTCGCGCACCCGCTGCCAGAGCGGGCTGCCCAGCCTGCGGACGTTGGTGCCCTCCTTCAGCGTACCCTGCGCCGCCAGCAGCCGCAGCTGCGACAGCACGAACGGCCCGGACAGCTGCTTGCCGATCGACAGGTGCCAGCTCGGCAGCCCGGACGCCGCGAGCGGGGCTACGGATGCCGGCTGCGCGCGTTCCAAGCCCTTCAGCGCGTCGGGCGTGAAGCGCGCAGGCACGATGCGCCGCTTGTCGGCGGCACGCGCTTCCGGCAGGTCGTTCGGGTTGCGGTTGGCGTCGTGCGGATCGGCATCGGCGTCGCTGCCGGGCAGCGCCTCGGTCCAGGCCGGGATGGCGCGCTTCAGCATCGCAAACAGCGCGTCCGCCTCCGCGGGGGCGTGTGCCATGTGCGAGACGCGCTCGCGCAGCTGGCGCGACAGCTCCAGCGCCAGCGTCTGCACCAGCCCCGGGATGCGGTCGGTCTGGGTCGGCCCGATCCGCGCCATCCGCGCCGCATAGACCCGCTCGCCGGTCCAGGCGATCAGGGCGGCGGCGGCCAGCAGCTGGACCGGCGCCAGTTCGCGCTCGAACGCCTCGATCCGGCCCTGCACCTTGTCGCGGTGCCGGGAGAAGCCGCTGTTGCGAATGACGCGCTCGGTGCCCGCATCGCCCCAGTCGCCGCCGCCGAGGTCGATCTGGTAGGGCTGTCCGGGCCGGGCGCCGCGCACCAGGATGCCGTAGGCGACGCCCCGGATGAACAGACCCATGTTGCGACGCATCTCCTCGATCTCGCGCGTGGTCGGCACCACCGGATCGGGGAAGCGCTCGGGCGAGCGATGGGTGTGCAGCGGCAGCGGGCGCTTCTGCTCGAGCTGATAGCTGATGCGCCATTCGGTGCGCAGCGGATCGATGCTGTCGAGCGGGATGCCGCTGAGCTCGCAATAGATCAGGATGCGGTCGCGAAGCCCTGAGTTGAGATATTGCGGCGGCCCGATGCCGAGGCGTCCGGTCGGCACCACCTGCTCGATCTCGCTCCGGAAGTTGCGCTCGAACTCCTCCTTGTCGTCGACTGCGATCAGCAGCGTGTAGCGCGGGCCCATGGCGAAGCCGGCGCCGAGATGGTCGAACGAGGCATCCAGCCACGGCATCGCCCGCACCATCGCGCGTCCGAACAGCGCGATGCGCTCGCGTGCGCTCATGTCGAGCAGGATCGACTGCGCCGAGCGCAGCTTCAGTGCGCGCGGCGCCAGCTGCAGCCGGGCGAAGCCGCGCAGCCGGTTCAGCAGCACGCTGCGCTGCATGTCGTCGCGCAGGATCGGGAACAGGGTACGCGAGCCGCCCTCGTCGCGAAACATCTCCTGCGCCCAGCGCGCGATCTCGCCCGCGTCGCTGTCGAGCATGGCATGCGCCTCGGCGTCGGCCTCCGGCAGCACCACGAAGGTGCCGGCATCGCGCCGTGCCACCGCCTCGCGCAGCAGCCCGATCTCGATGTCGAACTCGGCGACCGTCTGGCGCACCAGCACGCGGCCCTGCACCAGCTCGGCGACCGCCCCGTCCCAGAGCGTGTTGCCGTCGCCGTCCTGGCCGCGCCGCGTGCCGAGTGCGTCCGACATCTCGCGCAGGAACGACTTGGCTTCCACCGCCGCCTGGCGGCGCAGCTGCATGGCCAGGTAGTACGAGGTCTCGGTGCGCAGATGCTCCAGGTAGCGCTCCGCCGCCTTGCGGTCAGGCCCGAACGGGAAGCGGCGGCCGGTGGCCTCGCGCAGGTTGTCGAGCGACTGCTCGAAGCGGTGCTGCGTGTCGCCCGCCCGCGAGGCGTAGCGCGCCTCGATCTCGTCGAGCCGAGCGACCTCGGTCTCCATGCGGAGCTTGCAGTCCTCCACCAGCCGGATCGTGTAGTCGAGGCCGCCGCGGTCGCGCTGGTCGAGATAGTCGTAGAGCACCGCGCGCAGGCCGCCCGGGCCCGTCCCGCGCCGCTCGGCCGACAGGCGCTGGCGCGTCGCCAGGATGCGGTCGGAGGCGAGCCCCGATCCGGTCTTGTGGCGGATGCTGCCCAGCACGTCGCCGTGCCGCTGCTCGAACTCGCGCAGCACCAGCGTCGGCAGGTTCTGCGGGTTGGCGGTCTGGAAGCCCTCCGACTGGAAGGTCGCGAGCAGGTCGCGGTCGATCGCGGCCAGCACCGACTGCCCGGTCTCGTCCTCGAGAAGCTTGTCGATCAGGTAGGGCTCGTTGATCGTCGCGGTGTCGGCGGCACCCGGCAGCACGTGCTGGAACGCGGCCGGCTGCAGAAAGAACTCGCGGTCGAGGAAGTCGTCGCGCTCGGCCGGCGTCGGCAGCCGTCCGGAATCCTCGAGGGCGACGTTGAAATATGCCTTGAGCATCGCCTTGCTGGTTTCGGCGACGGCGGTGTCGACGGCGACGCGGCTCTTGGTGTCGATCGTCGCCTGGCCGAAGCTCGAATAGAGCTGGCTGTAGCGCAGCGACTGGCGGCCGAGATGGGCCGGCAGCGGCGGCTCGTAGTTGTCGAGCTTGTGCTGGGCCTGGTTGACCGCGATCGACCGCTTGGCGGCCGCGAACTCGCTGGTGCCAAAATCCTCGAACAGGATGTCGGCCGCCATGTCGTAGAGGTCCTCGACGCTGTCGAGGCCGTCATCGAGCACGTTGCGGGTGTCGAGCAGGTAGACGTCGTCATAGGGCGCGATGTTGGCGGCCGGTCCCTGGTGCTCGGCCCACTGCTCGACGAAGGGCGGCTGCGGGTTCGGCCGCATCGCGTGCTCGAGCTCCATCAGGGCAGCGTAGCCGTTGGCATTCACGCGTTGGCGCTGGTGCTCGTGATAGCCGCCCGGCAGCAGCAGCACGAGCTCGACGGTGGGGGCGGGGTGGATCAGCGAGCGCAGCGCCAGCCCCAGGTCGATGAAGCTGCCCGAGCCGGTGCCGCCGGCAGCCGAGCACACCACCACCACCCGCAGCCGGTTCTCGATCTCCAGGTTGAGATGCGCCAGATCGTCCTGCCGGCCGACCGAGCGCAGCAGCCCGTCGCTGCGCTCGCGCAGCAGGTTGGTCAGCCGGGTGAACTGGTCGAAGAACAGCAGCCGCGAGATTGCCCTGACCTGGCCCGCACCCTTCTCGGTGTTGATCAGCGAGAAGTCCGCCACCGGCAGCCAGTCGGCGATGATCGGGTAGCGGT
>CAXTZG010000178.1:0-4100 GCA_964248625.1 uncultured Acetobacteraceae bacterium
CCGACCATGTCGCTGTCGATGCTGTGGCCGCTGCTGGTCTGCACGCTCGGCTTCTCCTTCGGCTTCGCCGCCATCGTGCTGGCGCGCACGCGGGCGGCGGTGATGGAGACGCGCGCGCGCAGCCTGCTGCTCGCCCGCGGCAGCCGGATGGCGGAACCGCGATGACCCATCTGCCGTTCGTCGCTGCCGCCTATGCGCTTACCGTGGCCGTGGGGCTGTTCCTGTCGGTGTCGGCCGCCTTGCGGCTCCGGCGCGCCGGGCGCCGCCTGGCCGCGGTCGAGACGCGGGACCGGCCATGACCCGCCGATCGCGGCGCCTGTGGCTGGTCGGCGGCTGCCTGGTGGGTTTCGGCAGCGCAGCCGGGCTGACGTTGCAGGCCTTCTCGGCCAACATCGTGTTCTTCATGGCGCCGTCGCAGCTCCTGGCAGCACCCCCGGCGCCGGGGCGCACGGTGCGTCTCGGCGGCATGGTGGTGGCGGGCTCGCTGCGCCAGCACCGCGCGCCCGGGCAGGAGCCGTCGGTGACGTTCTCGGTGACCGACGGCCAGAGCGCGGTGCCGGTGCGCTATGTCGGCATCCTGCCGGACCTGTTCCGCGAGGGTCAGAGCGTGGTGGCGCTGGGCGAGATGCAGTCCGACCGCAGCTTCCGCGCCGCCGAGGTGCTGGCCAAGCACGACGAGACCTACATGCCGCGCGACGTCGCCACTGCCCTCCGCAAGTCCGGCCGTTGGGACCCGCGCTTCGGGCCGCCGCCGCCGGCGTCGAGCTGGAATGCCATGACCGTGGCCTCGTCCACCCGGGGCAGCTGAGACCGCGATGACGAGCCTCGGCCTCACACGGATCCTGGGAGGGCTGCTCGGACCGGAACTCGGCCGGTTCGCGCTGGCGCTGGCCTGCTGCCTGGCGCTCTGCCAGATGGCGCTGCCGCTGCTGGGCGCCTGGCGCGGCCGGGCGCGGCTGATGGCCACGGCACCTGGCCTCGCCTGCGGCCAGTTCGGCTGCCTGCTGCTGTCGTTCGCCTGCCTCGCGACGGCGGCGATCGGCGACGACTTCTCGGTGCAGAACATCGCCGAGAACAGCGCGATCTCCAAGCCGCTGCTCTACAAGATCACCGGCATCTGGGGGAACCACGAGGGCTCGATCCTGCTCTGGTCGCTGATCCTGGGCGCGTGCGGCGCGGCTGTCGCCTGGTTCGGACGCCGGCTCCCGACCTCGCTGCGCGCGCGCGTGCTGGGGGTGCTCGGCGGCACCGCGGCCGGCTTCGAGCTGTTCTGCCTGCTGACCTCCAACCCGTTCGACCGGGTGTGGCCGGCGCCGGTGGACGGGCACGGCATGAACCCGCTGCTGCAGGATCCCGGCCTCGCCTTCCATCCGCCCATCCTCTACGCCGGCTATGTCGGCTTCGCGGTGCCGTTCGCGTTTGCCGTCGCCGCCCTGCTGGAAGGCCGCATCGACGCCGCCTGGGGCCGGTGGGTCAGGCCCTGGGCGGTCGCCGCCTGGTGCTTCCTGACCTGCGGCATCGCGCTGGGCTCCTGGTGGTCGTACTACGTGCTGGGCTGGGGCGGCTACTGGTTCTGGGACCCGGTCGAGAACGCCTCGCTGCTGCCCTGGCTGACCGGCACCGCCCTGGTGCACTCGGCGATCGTGGTCGAGAAGCGCGAGGCGCTGAAGGTCTGGACCGTGCTGCTGGCGATCGGCACCTTCTCGCTGTCGCTGTCCGGCACCTTTCTGGTGCGCTCGGGCATCCTCAACTCGGTGCACGCATTCGCCAACGACCCGACGCGCGGGGTGTTCATCCTGGGCCTGCTCGGGCTGGTGATCGGCGGCGCGCTGCTGCTGTTCGCGGTCCGCGCGCCCAGGCTGTCCGCGGGCGGCATCTTCGCGCCGCTGTCGCGCGAGGGCGCGTTGGTGCTGAACAATATCGGCCTGTGCGCGATCTGCGCGGTGGTGCTCACCGGCACGATGTATCCGCCGTTCATGAGCCTGCTGGCGGGGCAGGCGATCAGCGTCGGCAAGCCGTTCTTCGACGCCACCGCAGCCCCCATGGCGCTGCCGCTGCTGGCGATGATGGCGATCGGGCCGCTGCTGCCCTGGAAGCGGGCGCGGCTGGCGCCGGTGATCGGCCGGCTGTGGTGGGCGGCCCTGCTCGCCGGCGCCGTCGGGCTCGCGGCACGCTTCGGGCTGCGCGGCCTGCTGCCGGCGCTGGCGCTGGCGCTCGGCGTGTGGGTGATCGCGGCCAGTCTGGCTGAGCTCGCGCACCGGCTGCAGCTGCGGCGCCTGTCCCTGCGCGACGGCCTGGAGCGGGCCCGCCACCTGCCGCGCGCGGTGTTCGGCGCCGCCCTGGCGCATGCCGGCGTCGGCATCACCGTGATCGGGCTCGCCGGCATGAGCCAGGCAAGCCACGCCATCGTCTCCATCCATCCCGGCGACGGCGTCGCGCTGGCCGGCTACCGCTGGACGCTGCAGGGCGTGGCCGACGCGCCCGGCCCGAACTACCACGCCCGCATCGCCACCATCCTCGTCACCCAAGGCGGCCGGCCGGTCGTCACCCTGCACCCGTCGCGGCGCGACTTCGACGGGCAGAACCAGACGACGACCGAGGTCGCGATCCACACCAACCTGGTGTCCGACCTGTATGCCGTGCTGGGCGACGAGCATGGGCAGGGGGCCGACCGGACGGCCGTGCTGCGGCTGCACTACAATCCGCTGGCGCCCTGGATATGGCTGGGCGGGCTGGTGATGGCGCTCGGCGGCGGCGTGTCGCTGAGCGACCGGCGCGTTCGGGTCGGCGCGCCCCGGCGCGCCCGCGTGCGGGTCGCGGTGCCGGCGGAATGAGTGCCGCCACGCCCGATGCGTCGCGGCGGCGCATCCTGACGGCGGCACCGCTGGCCGTCGCCGCCGCGGCGGGCGTCGGGTTCTGGACCATGCTGGCCGGCATGCGCCGGGGCTCGTTCGATCCGCACGACATCCATGCCCCGGCGCTGAACCGGCAGGTGCCGGCATTCGCGCTGCCCGACCAGGCGCCCGGGCACGGGTTCTCGGCCGCCGAGCTGCGTGACGCCACGGCGCCGCTGCTGGTCAACTTCTTTGCCTCCTGGTGCATCCCCTGCGTGATCGAGGCGCCGGTGCTGGCGGCCTTGCAGGGCCGGCTGCCGGTCTGGGGCATCGCCTACAAGGACCGGCCGGAGGATGCCGCCGGCTTTGTTGCGCGCACCGGCTCCTCCTACATGCGCCTCGCCGCCGACCGCGACGGCCTGTCGGCGATCGACTGGGGCGTGTCGGGAGTGCCCGAAAGCTTTCTGATCCGGCCGGGCGGCATCATCGCCTGGCATGTCGCCGGCCCGCTGACGCCGGAGATCGTTGCGGGCGAGCTGCTGCCGCTGGCGGCGAGCCTGCGACGGTGAGGTGCTGGCTGATCGTGGCCGTGCTGCTCGCCGGGGCGACGCTGCCGGCGCTGGCGGTGAGCGATCCGTCCGAGATGCTGCGCGATCCGCGCCAGGAAGCGCGCGCCGAGGCGATCGGCGCCCAGCTCCGCTGCCTCGTCTGCCAGAACGAGAGCATCGAGGATAGCGGCGCCGACCTCGCCCGCGACCTGCGCCACCTGGTGCGCGCCCACGTCGCCGCCGGCGACAGCGACCGGCAGATCATCGACTGGATGGTGGTCCGCTACGGCGACTTCATCCGCCTGCAGCCGCGCCTGCGCCCGGCCACGCTGCTGCTCTGGCTCATGCCGCTGCTGGCGGTGGGCGTCGGCGGACTGGCGGCCTGGCTCGGGCTGCGCCGCCGCCCGTCCGCGCCGGAGCCGCTGGCGCCCGAGGAGCGCGCGAGGCTGGCCGAACTGGTGCGCTGATGCAGGCGATCTTCTGGATCGAGGCCGCGCTGCTGATGCTGCTGGCGCTGCTGCCGGCGGCAGCCGCGCTGCGCGGCACGCCGCGGCTGCACGACCGGCGCGAGCCGGCGCTGGCGCTGCACCGGGCTCAGCTGCGCGAGCTCGAGCGCGATCGCCGAGACGGGCTGATCGCGGCCTCGGAGCATCAGGCCGCGCGGCTTGAGGTGGAGCGCCGCCTGCTGTCGGCCGCCGCCGCCGCCCCGGGGCTGGCG
>CAXTZG010000179.1:0-1916 GCA_964248625.1 uncultured Acetobacteraceae bacterium
TGATCCACCAGCCGGTGGCGCTGATGAACTCGCCGGCGTTGATGACGGCGGCATGGCCGACCACCACCACCAGGTCGCGCTGCCCCCGCGCCTTGACCCGCAGCACGCAGAAGCCGTTCTCGGCGTTGTGGTACGTAACGCGTTCCACCAGCCCCGACAGCGTCTCGGTCGGCGCCGTCGTGCTGCTGGAGGCTGCCTGTTTCAGGTCTGCGGGTTCCTCAGCTGCCACCCATACGAGGCGGTTCTGCTGACTATTCCCTCGCAAGTAAGGCTTTTTTGCATTATTCTCTTCTGAAAAGGAGAGCTGAGCCATGACGACGTTGACCGTCACGACGCGGGGCCAGGTCACGTTCCGAAAGGACGTGCTGCATCATCTTGGCATTCTGCCGGGCGACAAGATCGAACTGGACAAGCTGCCGGACGGGAGGGTGTCGCTCAAGGCAGCCAGATCCACGGGAACGATCGACGGCTTTGTCGGTTTGCTCGCTGGCAAGAGCTCGAAGGTGGCAAGCCTCGAAGAGATCGATGAGGCCGCATCGTCCGGCTGGACCGGGCAAGAATGAAGGTCACCGTCGACACCAACATCCTGGTCCGTGCCGCAGTACGTGACGATGAGCAACAGGGTGATGCGGCCGCCGATCTTCTCAGGGATGCCGAACTCATCGCCGTTCCGCTTCCCTGTCTGTGTGAGTTCGTGTGGGTGTTGCGCCGTGTCTACCGCTTCGAACAGCCCGACATTTCGGCTGCAATCCGCGCTCTGCTCGGCGCCGCCAACGTCACTGTCAATCGCCCGGCCGTGGATGCTGGCTTGGCCATCTTCGAGGCGGGCGGCGACTTTGCCGATGGTTTGATCGCCTATGAGGGGCGCTGGCTTGATGGCGAGGTCTTCGTCTCCTTCGACAAGAAGGCTGTCGCGCTGATTGCAAAACAAGGGCAACAGGCCCGGCTGCTAGCCTGACCGCCAGCTGTCGCAGGCACCGGAAGCACGCAACCTGTTTGGTAAAAGAGCTGGAAGGCCGTGACGTGAGCGAGGAAGCCGACAAGAGCATGCGCGCCCTGAAGCGGGCCATCGACATGGCGACGGTGGAAGCATCAGCGATGAAGACATCATCGCCATCCTGAAGGGTGTGGATCGGCAAGGCATTTGATCTCTAATCGGCGTCCAAGGTTTGGAAGCCGATTCGCGGCCCGGTGTGCGCTCTGACGCTGACGGTCGACCTGATGGTTCCAAAACATCACCGACCTTCAACGTTGGGCAGCGTGACGTTTTAGGTCCTCTATCGCGCAATGGTCCAACGCGTCGGCGTGGGTCGCCTCAAGCGCTACCATAGGCGCGCAGCCAGCCTCGAGTGCCTCCTGCCACCGTGGCGCGCAGAGGCACCAGCTGTCGCCAGGTTTGAGCCCAAGAAAACCGTGCTCGGGCCGAGGTGTAGAGAGGTCGTTGCCGCGCTCCTGGCTGAAGCGCAGGAACTCGGCCGTCACCACCGCGCAGACGGTGTGGCTGCCGTGGTCCTGCGATCCGGTGTTGCAGCACCCATCCCGAAAGAACCCGGTGAGCGGCTCGGTCGAGCAGGCCTGGAGTGTCCCGCCCAGCACGTTGTGGCTCGGCTGACGATCCGGCCGGCCAGGAAAGCTCCCGGTGGAATCAAGCGGCATGATGTGATGGCTCCGATGAGAAAGGCGTTGAGCAAACCAGTCACCAGCGATACGAGCAGGGCCGGCGGACGGTTGCCACGCCCCACGTGGTCCACGACCTGGGGCAGTCGACTGCACCGAGCTAGACGGTTCATGTCACCGCATCCCTAGAGCGCCTGTTGATCATCAGGAAGGCGTCTCCACCTGCTTGTCCATGTCGAAGATCCGCAACCCGCGTCGTCGCCAACGCACCTTGAGATAGTCCGGATCCTCTTCCTCAT
>CAXTZG010000179.1:1926-3998 GCA_964248625.1 uncultured Acetobacteraceae bacterium
CCGCCTGTCCATGGGCATGGAGCTGATCGGCCAGGCTCAGCAGGGCGCCGAGCAGGGTTGCCCGATCATCCTGGAGCAGTTCGACCAGTCCGGCTTTCTGCACGAGGCCACCGAGCTCGATCAGCTGTCTGGTACGGGTGTGTCGATCCTGCACCCACTGGCGGGTATCATCGCGGGTTCTCGCGCGCTCAAGCCGGGTCTGCATGATCGCCAGGCGCTTAAGCTGCGCTGCCGTCGCCTGCGCTTCCTGGAGCAGCGTTGCCGGGCTTCGGCTTCTTCCCCCGCTTGCCTCCTGCTTGAAACAGCGTCTCGCCGCGTTCGGTCCACCTCGCGATGGCTTCCGGCTGCTTCCTGCTTTGCTCGAGGGCAGCCATCAGGGCGCCGGCAAAGGCTTCAAGGGGGAGGGCGTCGGCACCGACCATCTGTGCGATCTCACCGAGCTGAATGGTCTTCTGCGACTTGACCTTCTTAGCGCGCTCCATGAGCGTTTGTAATTCGGCATCGTAATCACGAGGCTTGCGGGCCATGGTCTTCTCCACTTGCCGATCGGCACGAGCAGCGTAGCGGCACCCTGGTCATTGCGTAAGTCTTGAGGGCGCCATCAACCCGTCATTTCTGTGACGTGAGCGCAGCGAAGGTCAGTTATGAAATGCGCGCTTATACGTCACTACGTGACGTGCGCTGATAGGCGTGCGATGGTGCTGGCCAATGGCCATCTACCACTTCAGCGCCAAGATCATCAGCCGCTCTGACGGGCGCAGCGCAATCGCGGCCGCGGCCTATCGTGCCGCCGAAGAGCTAGAGGACGTGCTGACCGGTCGCGTGCACGACTACACTGCTAAGCAGGGCGTGGTGCATTCGGAGGTCCTGCTTCCTGAAGGAGCACCGGCCCGGTTTCAGGATCGGTCAGTGCTGTGGAATGAGGTTGAAGCCAAGGAACGCCGGAAGGACGCGCAGCTGGCCCGTGACATCGAGATCTCTCTGCCGCGTGAGCTGTCACAGCCCGAGGCAATCGCTCTGGTGCGGGACTTCGTGTCGGAGCAGTTCGTGGCCCGTGGCATGATCGCCGACCTCAACGTGCATTGGGGGAAGACGGC
The DNA here is from genome assembly GCA_964248625.1 of uncultured Acetobacteraceae bacterium. Taxonomy (GTDB): domain Bacteria; phylum Pseudomonadota; class Alphaproteobacteria; order Acetobacterales; family Acetobacteraceae; genus Lichenicola. Next base: position 3,024 of record CAXTZG010000179.1, read on the forward strand.
GGATGGTGAGGACCAGCCGCACGCGCACGTCATGTTAACGATGCGGTCGGTAAACGAGGACGGGTTCGGCCCAAAGGTGCGGGAGTGGAATGCAACCTCGCTGCTGACGGACTGGCGCGAGCGGTGGGCGGAGCTCGCGAATGAGCGGCTGTGCACACTTGGGCACGATGCACGGATCGATCATCGCTCCTATGACGAGCAGGAGATCGGGCTGGAGCCGCAGCACAAGATCGGTCCGGCTGGAGCGCGGCGGGAGGCGCGTGGGGAGGATGCGGAGCGTGCTGCCGAGCATCGGGCGATCGCCCGTGAGAACGGGGAGCGCCTGCTCCAAGAGCCTGGGATCGCGCTGCGAGCGCTGACGCAGCAGCACTCAACGTTCAGCAAGCGAGACCTTGCGCGGTTTGTCAGTCGGCATAGCGACGGGGCGGAGCAGTTCGCCGCGGTGATGGTGGCGGTTCAGGCATCGCCGGAGCTGGTGAAGGTTGGTGAGGATGAGCGCGGCGTCGAGCGGTTCAGCACGCGGGAGATGCTGGAGACGGAAGCGCGGCTGGAGCGCGACGCGCTGGCGCTGGCGGCACGGTCCGGACATGCGGTGAGCGAGCGGGAGAAGGCGATCGCTTTGCGCGTGGGGATCACGGGCGAGGGTGCCGGATCGAGCGGGCTCGGCGCCGAGCAGCAGGCGGCGTTCAAGCACGTGACTGGGGATACCGATCTGGCGGTGGTGGTTGGGTTCGCTGGCACAGGCAAGAGCACGATGCTGGGGACGGCGCGGGTCGCGTGGGAAGCCGCCGGCTACCGGGTGCAGGGTGCCGCGCTGTCGGGCATCGCTGCAGAGGGGCTTGAGGGCGGATCCGGGATCGAGAGTCGCACCATTCACAGCCGGCTGCATGCGTGGGCGCAGGGACGCGAAGAGCTGACAGCGCGCGACGTGCTGGTGGTGGACGAAGCCGGGATGATCGGCTCGCGGATGATGGA
>CAXTZG010000180.1:0-3975 GCA_964248625.1 uncultured Acetobacteraceae bacterium
CGCCCTCCTGGCGCTCATGGCCGTGCCGGGCTGCAAGCTGGTCGACCAGCGGACCTTCGACGCCAGGGCCGCGACCAGGCCGGTGCCGCATCTGCCGCCGGCAGCGCCCGGCGCGCCGCCCGAGGCGCCGCTGGCCGCGGTCCGCTTCGGCACGCCGCCCGAAAGCTGGCAGCCCAGCCTCGCCGACATCGTCCGGATGGCGCTCGCCCGCAAGCCGGAAGCGCTGTTCCGCGTGCAGACGGTGGTGCCGGCGCAGGGCACGCCGCAGGTGCAGGCCGCCAGGCTGGCCGATGCCGGCCATACCGGCGGTCGCCTGGTCGCGGAAACCATCGTGTCGGCAGGCGCTTCCTCGTCCCAGGTCGAGATGACGGCCATGAGCGACGCGTCCGTGACGCAGCCCGAGGTTCGGGTGTACGTGAAGTAGCCGCCTGCCGGCCTGCTTGTGGCAGCGGGGGCGCTTTGCCCGCTTCGCCACTTGATCCGGACGCGGCCGAGGCTGATCTGCAGAAGCGGCATCGTGTCCGGCCGCAGATCGGGCGGCCTGGAGAATGAGAGCGGTGGTGACGGGTCACGCGACGACGATGGCGGCAGAACACCCCTTCCTGGTCGAATGCCGCTCGGCGCTGGACGCGATCCGGTCGCAGGGCCGCTACCGGCGTTTCACGGCGCTGGCCCGCCAGGCGGAAACCTTCCCGGTCTATCAGGATGCGAGCCTGGCCGACGGGGCCGGCGACCGCGAAATCGTGGTGTGGTCCGGCAACGACTATCTCGGCATGGGCATCGAGCCGCGCGTGGTCGAGGCCGGCGTGCAGGCGCTGCGCCGGCACGGCGCCGGGGCCGGCGGCACGCGCAACATCGCCGGCACCAACCCGCTGCACGCAGCCCTCGAGGCGGAGCTCGCCAGCCTGCACGGCAAGCAGGCCGGGCTGCTGTTCGTGTCCGGCTACGTGTCGAACCAGGCATCGCTGCAGACCATCCTCAGCAGCCTGCCCGGCTGGATCGTGTTCTCCGACGCGCAGAACCACGCCTCCATGATCGCCGGCATCAAGGGCGCGCGGGGGGCGTCGTGCGTGATCTATCGCCACAACGACCTGGCCGACCTGCAGGCCAAGCTCGCGGCGGCGCCGGCGGACGCGCCGAAGCTGGTGGCGTTCGAGAGCGTGTACTCCATGGATGGCGACATCGCCGACGTGGCTGCCACCTGCGCGCTGGCCCGGCGCTACGGCGCCATGACCTATCTCGACGAGGTGCATGCGGTCGGGCTCTATGGCCCGCACGGCGGCGGCATCGCCGAGCGCGACGGGGTGTCGGACCAGGTCGACCTCATCGAGGGCACGCTCGCCAAGGGCTTCGGCTGCCATGGCGGCTACGTGACCGGCGACGCTTCGGTGATCGACTATCTCCGCTCCAGCGCGTCCGGCTTCATCTTCACCACCTCGCTGCCGCCGGCGACGGTCGCGGCCGCTCTGGCCAGCGTGCGGATCGTGCGCGCCGAAGCGGAACGGCGGACGCGGCTGTTCGAGCGCGTCGCCACCCTGCGCGCCAAGCTCGCCGCCGCCGGCATCCCGGTGATGCCGACCGCGAGCCATATCGTGCCGGTCCCGGTGGGCGACGCGGCGCTGTGCTCGGAGATCAGCCGCCGCCTGATGAGCGAGTTCGCCATCTACGCGACCCCGATCAACTATCCGACCGTGGCCCGCGGCACCGAGCGGCTGCGCCTGACGCCGGGTCCGTTCCATACCGACGCGATGATGGACGCGCTCGTCCACGCCCTCGTCCAGCTGCTGCCGGCCAGAACCGTGGAAACCCGCGCGGCCTGAGCCGGCCGGACGCGGGCCTCGCCGCGATCAGCGCGCCGCACGTTCCGCCGTCACCGCCTGACGCAGGTCGGCAAGCTCGATCGCGCCGGGGATCGCCTGGTCGCCAATGACGAAGCTGGGCGTTCCGGTCAGCTGCAGCGTGTGCGCCAGCGCCACGTTGCGCTGGAGCACCGCGTTGACGTCCGGCGACTTCATGTCGCGCAGCAGACGGCCCACATCGAGGCCGGCCGTCGTGGCGACGCTCCGGATGCGGTCCGGACCGGGCGCGCCGCTGTCGGTCATCAGGGCGCGCTGCAGCACCGCATACTTCCCCTGGGCGCCGGCGGCCTGGATCGCCTGCGCGTCCAGCAGGCTGTTCGGCCCCAGGATCGGGATCAGCTTTTCCACCACCCGCACCTTGCGGTCGCTGTTCAGCAGCGCCTCGATGTCGGGCAGCTCCTTGCGGCAGTACGGGCAGCGCGGGTCATAGAACTCGACCACCGTCACGTCGCCGGCCGGGTTGCCGAGGATCGCATCGCCCGGCTGTCCCGACAGCGCCGCGCGGTTGGCGCGCACCGCGGCACCGGTGTCGGCCGCTTCCCGCTGCTGCGCCGATGCGCGCAGCGCCACGATGGCGTCGCCGAGGATGCTGGGGTCGGTCTTCAGCGCGTCGCGCACGATGGCGACGATCTCCGCCCGCTGCACCGGCGTGAAGACGCCGGCCTGAGCCGCCGCCTCACCCGTTGCCTGGGCCGGTCGCCCGAGGGCGAGCATCAGGGCGCCTGCCAGCAGAGCGGCTGCCGGACGGCGAAGACCGGCGCGGCGGAAACAGGCGAGGCGGAACAGCGGGGACACGGCGTTCTCCGGCGGATGGCGGCGCCACGCGGTGTAGCATCGCCTGTCCCGACCGGCGAGGCACGGCCGGCCGCGCCTGGTTGCCGCGCTGCCGGAAGCCGTTTATGGGCAGGCGTCGGCAACGACTGGTGCCGTTCGCCGGCGTTCGGTGCCGGTTTCTGGTTTGACGGAGAGCAAGGCGTGCCGAACCCTGTTCCGGCCTCGGGCGACCGATCGGCGCGGCTGATCTTGCGGAGCCCGGGCGCCGGACGTTCCGGCCCGGGCGTCTGCGGGCTGCTGCTGCGCGCCTCGCTCGCGATCCCGCTGGCGCTTGGCGGCTGCGGCAGCGTGCAGTCGGTGCGCAGCCTCGTCGCCGGACCTCGCCGGCTTCATCGGCTCCGTGGTGGCCGACGAGCCGGTCGCGGCCCTGGTCGGCCGCGACGTGCTGGCGCGTGGCGGCAACGCCGCCGATGCGGCGGCCGCGGTCGGCATGGCGCTGGCGGTGACGCTGCCGTCGCGCGCCTCGCTCGGCGGCGGCGGCGCCTGCCTCGCTTATCGTCCGCGCGAGCGGTCGGTGCCGGCCGCCTTTCTGTTCACCCCGGTCGCCGGCACGGAGGCGCGCGGTGCCAACGCCCGTCCTGCCGCGGTGCCGATGACCGCGCGCGGGCTGTTCCTGATGCAGGCGCGCTACGGCAGCGTCTCCTTCGACGATCTGGTCAAGCCGGCGGCGCGACTGGCCCGCTCGGGCATCACCGTGTCGCGCGCCTTTTCCGACGATCTCGCAGCGGTCAGCCGGCCGTTGCTGGGCGACCCGGCGGCGGCCGCGATCTTCGCGCCCGGCGGCGCGCCGGTGACCGCCGGCGACCAGCTGCTGCAGCCCGATCTCGCCGCGACGCTCGACCGCATCGCGATCGCCGGCGTCGGCGACCTGTATACCGGCGTGCTCTGGCAGGCCTATGCGGAGGGCGCCGAGGCGGCAGGCGGCGGCCTGTCGCAGAGCGACATCCGCAACGCGGTGCCGGCGCAGTCCGCGCCGCTGCTGGTCGATGCCGGCCGCGACCGCGTCGCCTTCCTGCCGCCGCCTGCCGATGGCGGGCTCGGCGCCGCGGCCGCGTTCCAGGCGATCCGGTCCGGCGGCGACGGTGCCGGCGTCGCCGACGCCACCGTGGCGGCCTGGCGCTCCCGCCATCCGGGCGCCGTCAATGGCGGCGACTACGCCGCGGAAGCGCAGGCCCTGATCGGCGGCGAGGCCTCCGGGGCGCGGCTCGGGCGCCTGCCCGCCTCCACGGCCTACACCGTGCTGGACCGGCATGGCGGTGCCGTCGCCTGCGCGCTCACCATG
>CAXTZG010000181.1:0-3659 GCA_964248625.1 uncultured Acetobacteraceae bacterium
CCGAGGCGGATCGAGCCGGAGGCGCTGGCCAGCCTCGAGCGATCCCTGCGCCTGGTCGGCGTGGCCAAGCCGATCATCCTCAACGGCGACCTGATCGTGGCAGGCCATCAGCGGACCCTGGCGCTGCGGCGCATGGGCGTGACGCACGCCCCGGTCTTCCACCTGCCCAAGGGCCTGACCCAGGCGGACGAGATCCGCTTCAACCAGCTGCACAACGGCGTCGACCTGGACCTGGGCGACGAGGAGGCCTCGGTCGGCCCGAGCGACCACCTTGGGTTCGAGGACGTCCCGGCCAGGCAGCTGCGCGGCAACGGGCAGGCCCAGGGCGCCAACGTGCGCGCGGAAATCTGCTCGCTGATCAACCGCTTCGGCACCTGGGGCGCTGTGGTGGCGACGCAGGGCGGCGAGGTGATCCACGCGGCCCAGTATCTGCTCGCCTGCAAGACGCTGATGAAGCCCTGCCGGGTCTACCGTATCCGCGACGAGGATCGCGACGAGGCGGCCGAGCTGCTGAACGGCCAGTACGGGGTGTTCAGTTACGAGCATCTGCCGCGAGCCACCTACGTGCAGAGCTTCGCCCAGCCCTTCCGGCTGCGCGACGGAGCCAAGGTTGCGAACCTGTCGCAACTCTACGAGGAGCACGTGCTGCCGAGCCTGAAGGCGGGGGACCGGGTGCTCGACTTCGGCTGCGGCCAGGGCGACTACGTCAAGCGCCTGCGCGCCGCCGGCGTCGACATCATCGGGGTGGAGCTGTTCGCGCGCCGGGGCGACGCCATCTCCCCTCCCCTCGTGCACGGGATGATCACCACGCTCTGCCAGCGGCTGCGACGCCACGGGAGGTTCGACGTGGTGCTGGCCGACAGCGTGATGAACTCGGTCGACAGCCTGCAGGCCGAGGCGGACGTGCTGGACACGCTGAACGCGCTGTGTCGGCCGTGCGGGACGATCTTCTTCAGCGGCCGCGGACGAGCTCGGTTCGAGAACAGGAACAAGACGCGGACCCATTCGACGAAGAACAACGAGAAGGCCGTGGTCTTCATGGACGAGGCAGGCTTCTCGGGCGTGTTCCACCACCAGGCCTGGTTCTACCAGAAGTTCTGCACGCCGGCGCAGGTCGAGGCGATGACGGCGCACCACTTCCCTGGCTCCGATGCGCTTGTGAAGTGCGACGCGAGCCGCTGGCGCGTGAGGGTCCACAAGGGCCAGGAAATCGACCAGGACAGGGCGCGGGCGGCGTTGGCGCGCGAGTTCGACCTGGCGTGGCCTCAAGGCGAGAGCGTCGACCGTAGCGCGGAAATCCTGGACGCCTACACCGCGAGCCTGGCGCTCGAGCCGTCGCCATAGACGGAGAACCCCAGCTGCCAGTTTCGGCACGACGTGAAGGACTGCGGCAGCTTGCGGAAGCCTCGCGGTATCTCCGGGATGTCGACCAGCTGCGCGCCATCGGCCACTAGGCGGACTCCGGTGTAGGTGGTCAGGCTGCAGACGCTGCCAGGCCTCGGCCGGAGCACCATGTGGAAGTTCGTCGCCCACTCCGGGGAGACGCCGCATAGGTAGAGCAGGTCGAACCGGCTGGCCTCGTCCATGGCGATCGGCGTCTCGTCGCTGGGCATGTCGCGGGTGACCAGTTTCGACCGCGGGCCCAGCAGGCACGGCAGGCAGTGCCTGGTTGAGTCGAACCCGACCACGTACTTGCCCCAGAAGTGGCGGAACCCGCGGCGCAGGCCCTTCATGTGGTCGGGGATCAGCCCCCGCCGCTCGTCGCAGATGGTCAGCGTGATCATCGGTGGCTCCTCACATCTAGGTCGCTCGGCGGCGGGACACTCAGCTTCAGGTAAAGCAGCTCGACCGCCATGTCGGGCGGCTTGTTGGAGGACTTCGAGGTCTCGGGCTTCAGCCAGGCCTTGATCGTGTGGATCGAGACGCGGCAAAGCCTGGACACGTCAGCGTAGGAAAGACTTTCCTGCTCCATCGCGAGCCTGATGAGCGCGACGTTGCTTCTTCGCGGGGCGATAGGCTCGGGCGACGGCGCTGTTGAGGGTAGTGCTCGGGATCTGCCAGTCATGATAGCCCTCCTCGATCGTGGATAGGTAGAAGTCATCAGGCGGCGCAAGGTAGTCGTCCTGCATCACGTAGAACATCACGTCGACGATCTTCTCCTGACCGCGGCGCATGACCTTCATCGGGAACGAACGCTTCGTGTAGAGGTGCGGGAAGCCCTCGTATCGGTCGAGCGCTCGCTCGTCCGGCGGCGTGATGCGGTAGGCCATGCCTTCCACCACCTCGCCGGGCGCGTCGACGATGTCGGCGACGCCACGGAACACCAGCTGGAAGTCGGGCAGCGTGACGCGGCCGATCGCGCGCGCGGTCGGGCAGCGACGCGAGAACTGGCGGCGGTTCAGATTGCTGCCATAGGCGAAATAATAGTCGGCCATCATTGGAGACTTTCGAGGAGCCCTGCGCGCACCAGGTCGGCAAGGGCGTTGCGGAAGCTGTCGGTCCGGACGAAAAATCCGGTCTGCAAACGGGCTCCGCGCGCCAGGATCCCCAGGAAACGATCGAGGTCGGGGCCGGGCGTGTTGCTGGCGTTGCGGAGTTGGTCGATCAGATCGCGGGCGGTTTCGCCTTCGATCTGCAGTCCGTCTCGGGTCAGGTATCGCATCGGTGGCTCCCTTCGATGCTGGGTATTGCATACCCTGGGAGCCGCCTCAAGCGCGACGGGGCGCATCAGCCCCATGGCGCCGCCTCATAGGCGGGCATGGCGGCGACGATCCGCGCGGAGACGCGGCCCATGACGCGCTCGAGGTCGAGATAGAGCGGCGAGTTCGGAACATCGCCCTCCCAGCACTGGTAACGCAGGCAGGTCAGCGACTTGAAGGACGCGGCCGGGCTGCTCATGAGGTGGTCGCGGTCGCTGTGCGTGTAGATCGGCGCCCCCTCGATGTCGTTGCGGTGCGCGTAGCGGTCGAAGACGGCGGCCTGGTTCATCGCGTAGAGCTTGTTTCCGAGCTCGGTCTGGGTCTGGCAGCCATCGAAGTGCGGCTCGACGGCCCAGATCGTGCTCACGCAACGGTTCATGCAGCGGGTGGAGACGATAAAGGCGGACATCGGCGGGCTCCTGGGTCTGGTTGGTGTTAGGTATTTAATACCCTATCGGCCCACGGATGGCAAGCGCAATCGGGTATTAAATACCTTATTTTTCGGAAGCGTCGGGAGGCTTACGCCTCCAACTTCGCCAGCTCGATGCGACGCGCGGTGAAGAAGGCGCGGGCATCCTTGATCGCGAAGGCCTGCGAGAACACGACTGCGGGCTTGACGAAGAACGTGCCTTCCTTGCGCGGCTGCGGGCGCGAGGTGGCGGCCCTGTCGACGAACGCCAGCAGCAGATTGATCCAGGCAATCGCCTTGGCGGCGTCGGTGGTGCCAGCATGCTGGCGGAACTCGATGGTCTGGTGACGCCAGAACGCGGTCAGGTTGAGCTTGTGATAGCGGCTGTCGCTGTTGTAGCGGCTGCCATTCAGGCACTCGATGATCGCGTCGATTGTGGTGCAGGTGGTGATCGCCTCGACGCCCTTGCGGGCGGCGGCGTGGCTGTAGTCGCCAAAACGGGCGCGCACGGACTTGATGTAGAAATTGTTATTGGCGCGGCGCGAAGCGGG
>CAXTZG010000181.1:3669-3946 GCA_964248625.1 uncultured Acetobacteraceae bacterium
TCGAAGAAATCCTCGAAGATCAAGTAATTCTTCGCGATGTTCTTGAACTGCGTCAGCGTGAAATCGCTCGCGCCAACGTGCACATGCAGGCCACAGGACTTATTCACCTGGGCGCCTGCGGCGGTCAGGGCGTCCATCACTTTCTGGACCTGCGCGATGCCCTCCGCTCCGCTCAGGATCGGGGAGACGACCTCGAAACCATTGCTGCCGCTGATCGAGCCATCCGTCACGACTTTCCAGTTGGCGGACAGCTCATGGCTGTAGCGCTCGGCGTTGC
>CAXTZG010000182.1:0-3637 GCA_964248625.1 uncultured Acetobacteraceae bacterium
AGATCGGATACCTGCCGGTCGCCTCAGGCGGCGGCAATTTGTTCTTCCAGCTGGTGAACGCGCGTTACGAGCGCGGCGTGTTGATTTTTGCTGAGAACTGACCCGGCGTTTTCATCGAGAACTGACCCGTCTCGCGCTACTTCCCGCCTGCTGCGGGCGTGGGTCAAGGGGGTGTTTTGGTCTTCTTGGTCCTCCCTTCGGCAGAGCTGTTCCTGAACCTGAAGCTGTCGTTGCCGGTCTCCAGGATGTGACAGTGATGGGTGAGCCGGTCGAGCAGCGCGGTGGTCATCTTGGTGTCGCCGAACACCTGACCCCACTCGCTGAAACTCAGGTTGGTGGTGATGGCTACGCTGGTGCGCTCGTAGAGCTTGCTGAGCAGGTGAAACAGCAACGCTCCGCCCGACGAGCTGAACGGCAGGTATCCGAGCTCATCGAGGATCACGAGGTCGAGGCGGAGCAAGGTTTCGGCCAGGTGCCCGGCTTTGTTGGCGGTCTTCTCCTGCTCCAGCAGATTGACCAGGTCCACCGTGGAGTAGAACCGGACCTTCTTGCGGCCGTGCTCGATGGCCTGGACGCCGAACGCGGTGGCCAGATGGGTCTTGCCGGTGCCGGGTCCGCCAATCAGCACGACGTTGTCGGCCCGGTTGGTGAACTCGCCCCCGTGTAGCTGCCGGATCGTGGCCTCGTTGACCTCGCTGGCGGCGAAATCAAAAGTGGCCAGGTCTTTGTAAGCTGGAAATCGGGCTGCCTTGGTGTGGTAGGCAATGGAGCGGACCTCGCGCTCGGCCATTTCAGCCTTGAGCAGCTGGGACAGGATGGGGACAGCTGCCTCGAATGCTGGTGCACCCTGTTCCGCGAGTTCGCCCACCGCCTGGGCCATGCCGAACATCTTGAGCCCGCGCAGCATGACGACGAGCGCGGCGCTGGCGGGATCATGGCGCATGGCGCACCTCCTGGTCCCGCAGTGCGTCGTAGCGCTCGATGTCGGCCCTGGGCTCCTGGCGCAATGCCAGGGCCTGCGGCGCATCGATGACCGTGGCCGTGCCGCCGCCGTCAGTCAGACGGTGTAGGACGTTGAGGACGTGGGTCTTGGTGGCGACGCCGTCCTCGAGTGCGAGCTCCACCGCGCACAGCACCGCCTGCTCGTCGTGCTGCAGCACGAGGGCCAAGATGTCCACCATCTCCCGGTCGCCCCCTGGTCGCGGCAGTAACTGAGCCTGCAGCTTACGGAACGCCTCCGGCATCTCGGCAAAGGGCGCGCCGTTGCGCAGGGCACCCGGCTTGCGCTGGATCACCGCCAGGTAGTGCCGCCAGTCGTAGATTGTGCGACGGGGGAGGTCGTGCGCGCGCTCGACGATGCGGACGTGCTCGCATACCACCTGACCCTCGGCTACCACGACCAGTCGGTCGGGGTAGACACGCAGGTTGACCGGCCGGTTGGCGAACGAGGCCGGAACGCTGTAGCGGTTGATATCGAGATGAACCAGACAGGTCGGCGACACCCGTTTGGTGTGCTCGACAAAACCGTCGAACGTTCGCCCCAACGGCATCAGGCTGGCCCGCTCCTGAACGTGCACGTCGGCGACGCTGCCCGGCAAACCCCATGCGCGATCTCGCCCCAGCGCTCGATGCAGCGCGCCTCGAGCCATGTGTTGAGCGAGGGCAGATCCGAGAAGCTCGGCATGTTCTGCCAGATCTGGTGCCGGGCATCCTGGACGTTTTTCTCCACCTGACCTTTCTCCCAGCCTGAAGCCGGGCTGCAGAATGTGGGCTCGAACAGGTAGTGGCTGGCCATGGCGGCAAAACGCGCGTTGACCTGCCGCATCTTGCCGGTGCCGACGCGGTCAACGGCGGTTCGCATGTTGTCGAAGATGCCGCGGCGCGGAACCCCGCCCAGCACGCGGAACGCCTCGGCCAAGGCGTCGAACAGCATCTCGTGGGTCTGCAGCTTGTAGGCTCTGACCACAAAGGCCCGGCTGTGCGCCAGCTTGGTATGTGCGGCCTGCAGCTTGACCCGCTTGCCGTCGATCACGGCCCAGTCCTCGCTCCAATCGAACTGAAAGGCGTCGCCGGGTGGAAAAGCCAGCGGCACGAACACACCGCGCCCGGTCGTGCGCTGCGCAATCACCTGATCCGCTCGCCAATGCCGGACAAAGGCAGCAACCCGTGCGTAGGAGCCGTTGTAGCCCAGAACGACCAGATCTGCGTGGAGCCGCCGCGCGGTCCGGCGCTCCTTGCGTCCTTTGCCCGCCTCCACCTCCAACCAACGCGACAGCTTATCAGCAAACGGGTCCAGGCGGCTCGGGCGCTCCGGAACCTTGAACCGCACCTCTACCGCATCAGATCGCAGATACTTGCGGATGGTGTTCCGTGACAGGCTCGTCCGCCGCTCGATCTCGCGGATTGGCAGGTGGTCCCGGTAATGCCACCGGCGGATTACACTCAACAACTCCATGTCAATCACTCCAGAAATCCCAGCGGTTGCGCCGGGGGAGGTGAAACAGACACGGGTCATTTCTCAGCGAAAACTTAGACCCTCTCCGGGTCAGATCTCAGTGCAACTCAACATCCTTGGCATCCAGAGCTCACCCGCCTTCATCCGCGCGCCCGAGGGCAACGGCTGCGCCGAACGCTTCATCCGGACGCTCAAGGAGAACCTGCTGTGGATCCGCACCTTCGACACCGTCGAAGACCTCAGACTGGCGCTGCTCGCGTTCCGCGACACCTACAACACCACTTGGCTCGTCCAGCGCCTCGGATACCGCTCACCTGACCAGGTCAGACAGGATCAGCTTTCAGCCGCCGCGATCGCCGCGTAGACTCCTCAAAGATGTCTCATTATCTGCGGGCGGTACACCCTGCAAGTCGTCTCCTGCTCGTGCTTGAACCAAGGGAACACCTCGGACAGCTATGGGTTAGGGTATGACACTTCAGTCCTGTGAGAGACCGTGCCGACCCGCCACCCCCTGACCGTCTCCCTTACCCCTGAACTCGCCGAACTTGTCGCCTCCGCGGTCGCGTCCGGGCTTTACGGGAGCGCGAGCGAGGTCATCCGGGCTGGCCTGCGCCTTCTCGCCAAGCAAGGCAGGCATAGCCTGTCGGATCGGCAAGGTGCTGGGGTGGCACCGCAGCACGTCGGCTTGCGCGCGGTGCGCAGCGCTCGGTCCGGGGCCAGCCATGACTGACCTGGATGTGAGCGCTGCCCAGATCAAGGCGAACGCCGACGAGGCCCGTCTCCTGGCCGAGATCCATGGTTACGACGATCGGTCGGACCCGTTCGTGGCGGCGGTCCGTGCCACCCGCATGCCGATGATCATCACCAACCCCCGGCACCCGGACAACCCGTCCGTCTTCATCAACGACGCCTTCTGCCGCATGAGTGGCTATGCCGTCCGGGCGGTGCGGCCGATCCAGATCGACATCCGCAACCATCGCAAGGATGGGTCCGCATTCTGGAACCGGCTGCTCATGGCGCCGGTGTTCGATGCCACGGGCGCGCTTGCCTACTTCTTCGCGAGCCAAGTCGACGTGACCCTGGAACGCGAGCGGCTGGAAGGGCTGCAGACCGACAACGCCGCGCTCATGGCGGAGCTGACCGGCCGGCTGCTCATTCAGGAAGAGCGCGAACGGGAGATGG
>CAXTZG010000183.1:0-3636 GCA_964248625.1 uncultured Acetobacteraceae bacterium
CGCCGCGATGCGTTGTGCTTGAAGGGCATCCGCAGACGTCTAGCCCAACCACAAGACGCTCTCTAGTCAACCGATCCGTGCACCAACGCCACCCGAACCAGCCTGCCAGGCCGCTCACACTCAACACCAAACGTTGCAACACAACCGGCGGTCCGCAGCATGCCAGGCAAGACCATCCGGCACCGCACCAGCGCCTACATGGCCATGTCGGGAATCCCCTTCTCAAACGCGTTCCTATAGATCGATCTCCAAACTGGCCAGAATGCTGCGTGGCGTGCCGAGATAGGCGGTGTTGGCACCGGCAGCGCCAGAGATGTTTCCAACACCAATCGACGAGTAGTATCTGACGTCGCCGACATTGATTGCGGCGAGCCGAGCGATTACGACGCGATGCAGCACGGCGAAGCTGTCGCGTATCCCCACATCGAATGTGACATAGGATGGTGCGAAGGAGATATTGGTCGTGGTCGTCGCGCGCGGACCCTGGTAATGCGCGGCACCGGTAAAAGCCAGACCAGCGGTGAAGCTCGGATGGTAGTCGAGCGAGACGTCGGTCTTCCATCCCGGAACGCCGACAATCTGTCCACCCTCGGTTGCGGCCGAACCCGTGTCGCGCAGGCGCGCATCGGTATAGGTCACACCGCCGATCACGCTCAGCACGTTGGTGACTTCGCCTTGCGCGAAAAGCTCGGCGCCGACGTCGCGCTGCTGGCCGATCACCTGGAAGATATTGGACGGCGCCAGTGTGTTGGCGAACGGCCTGGTCTGGTCGAAGCCGTCGAGTGTCAGCAGCAGTCGTGGCGACAGGGCATATTTCACGCCCCCTTCGTAGAGCTCGTCGTGATAGGGGCCGAGGAACTGGTTGACGTTGGCGGTTCCGGTTGGCGCCTCGTCGCCCTGCTCGATGCTGCTGGCATAGGTGAAGTAGGCAGTCAGCCGCGCGGTCGGAGTATAGATCAGGCTAACGGTCGGGCTGAACGCGCCGTTGGCGCTGTTGCGGCTGGTCTGCGCATCTTTGGTGTTGTAGGTGCGCGAGCTCAGGAAGGACTCGCTGAAGACCGGCTGGATCGCGAGCGTCTTGGACAGATGCAGCGTGTCGGCCTCGATGATCGACTGCTGGAACAGCGTGCCGGACTCATAGAAGCCACCATTGTAGGGGACCGGCCGATACCCGAACACCACCGGATTTGCCAGGCTCGCCTTACCAAGCGACGTGGTCGTCGAGTTCCGATACGAGAACTGGCCGTTGACGAAGCCATTGGTGCCGAGCGTCAGGTCGTTGGCGAGACCAAACAGACTGACGTGACCGTGCAGATAGCCCTCGTTGCTGCCGATGGTGTAGTGTGGAACGTTGTTGAAGTTTTTGGTGGTGGTGTAGTCGCCGCTGTTGTCGGTCAGGGTGTTGGTAATGCCGAACAGGTTGCGCAGCGCGCTCTGATAAAGGCCGCCGACCTCCAGGTCCCAATTGTCGCTGAAGCGATGGCGGACCTTGCCCAGTCCGGTATCAGTGATCAGGTTGGTGCCGGCGCCGGGCTGGCTATATCCGACGCGGGTCGGATCGACCGCGGCCGGCAGCAAGGTGTTGTGACCGCTGCCATAAACGAACCCACCGGGCAGGCCATCACTCGTGTCCTCGTAGTAGCTCGCATCGAGCTCGATCACGGTGCGGTCATCGAGATGGATGTCGAAGTCGCCGCTGACCAGCGTGCGGTCGTCGAAGCTGCCGGAGACATAGCTCTGGCCTTCGCCATGCACGATGTCGATCCGGTAGCCGAGAAGGTGGTCCGGTCCAACCCGACCGCCAAGATCGGCCTCCTCGCTGAACATCCCGTTGCTGTCGTAGCTGCCGATCAGTCGATCAAGCGGCGCGTCGGTCGGACGTTTCAGCACGTAGTTGAACACCCCGGCACCGGTCTCGGGCCCGTACAGGGCGCCGGCGAGGCCGTTCAGCACCTGGATGGTATCGAGATTCTCGGTGGCGATCGCCGTCGTGCCGATGATGTTGAGCCCGTCGCGCCGGGTGTTCTCGGCAATGGTGCCCTGGAAGCCGCGCGACTGCGGTCTCGACACCTCCTGTCCCTCCTGGTCCAGCACCTCGACCGAAGGCAGATCGCGCAGCGCATCGTTGACCGTGCGGATCTGCTGGTTCACCAGAAGGTCCTGCGGCAGCACGGTGATCGAGGTCGGCGTCGTCAGGATCGGCTGGTTGCCAAGCGGGCCGAGGACGGCATCGTCGCTGTGGAACTGCGCCCGCGCGGCATAGCCCAGAGGTGCCGGTGCCGTGACGTTGACGATCTCGGCCGGTGTCGCCGGCGGCGTCTGCGCCTGCGCCAGCCTGCTGCCGAGCGGCAGCAGGACCAGCAACACGCCGAACTCCAACGTGGGTGCGCCGCGCCGCCCGCGCGCAGGCATGAGGGCGATAGGATTTCGCAACGTCGTCTTCATGTCGCTCTCAATGCCAGCAGCAAGACCGACCCGCGGGAAGCTGAATCCCTAACCCGGTCCGGCGGGGGTGATATCGCGTCATGCGATTTGCCTCGTTATAGCCGCTCAGATATCACGCTGGACGAACGCAGTACACTGCAGAAGGTCTCATGTCTTCATGCCCAAACCCTTTGTCTGAACCAAGTCCGCCGGCGATATCCTCGCCAATGTTCAGCATTTCTGTTATATGCTTGTAGCGGCCGATCGTGGTCTCGATGAGGCTGCGACGACCATACCCAGTGGCCTTCTGCCAGGCCATGCGGCCCTTCTCGGCGATGAACTGGGCATGACGATCCCGGACCGTCGACGTGCCGGCGTCGTTTGTGCTGACGACCGAAGAGCCGCGGGGCGGGATGACGACGTCCGGCGGCGGATCGTGCTGGCGCTGAGAAGCTGCTTTGTAAACGGACGCGCCGTCATAGGCGCCGTCGGTGATCACGCTGCCGGCCGGTCCCCCCACCGTCGCGAGCAAGCCCGGGACCGCGCCGATATCGCCCACATCCCTGTCGGTCAGAACATGCGCCATGATCTCGCCGGTCTCTGCGTCGACGGCCAGATGCAGCTTGCACCATTGCCGGGGCGTGCGACCGTGTTTCTCGGCATCCCACTCACCCTGCTCGAAGACCTGGAGGCCGGTGCTGTCGAGCACGACATGAACGGGCCCGTCATGCTTTGCGGCACGCGGCTGTCGCGCCGCGAAAGCACGGCCGCGACGGCTGAGCGTCGTGTGATCCGGCACGGACAGATCCAGGCCGAGCAGGTGCAGGACCGAGCGTGCAAGACCTTCGGCCTGATGCAGCGCCAGATGAAAGACGAGTCGCAGCGTCAGCACCAGCTCGATGGCCATGTCCGTGTAGAGCGGCTGGCCGCCGCGCGTCGTCCGACGCGGAACAGTCCAGCCTGACAGCGCAGCCTCGTCCAGCCAGAAGGTCAGATCGCCCCGCCGCCGCAAGCTCGCCTCATAGGCTGGCCAGTTGGTCACCCGCCGCCGCATCCTGGGAATGCGGTGGCGGCGCGGCGCGTTGTGCTTGAAGGGCATCCAAGGCGTCTAGCCTGACCGAGAGACGCTCGCCAGCCAGCCGATCAATCCGTGCACCACGCCTGCGCCTTGCCGGCGTAGCGGTCCGCCGCCTCGAGTGCCGCCTGCCCCCT
>CAXTZG010000184.1:0-3606 GCA_964248625.1 uncultured Acetobacteraceae bacterium
GGCTTGGCCTTGACCGCCCCCTTCTTGCCCCGGGGCTTGAGCAGCTTGCCCTTCTCGGCGAGCAGCGGCACCGCCTCCTCGAGGGTGAACTCGTCCATGCTGCTTTCGCGCGGCAGGTTGGCCACGATCTGCCCGTGCTGGACGTAGGGCCCGAACCGGCCCTTGCGCACCAGCACCGGCTCCTTGTCCTTCGGGTGGCTGCCGAGCGTGCGCACCGAGGCCAGCTTCTTGCCGAGCACGTCCATCGCCCGGTTCATGCCGACCTCGAGGATGTCGTCGTCCTTGTCGAGCGAGGCGAAAATCGCGCCCATCTTCACATACGGGCCGAAGCGTCCGATGCCCGCCTCGATCGGCTCGCCCATCTCCGGATGCACCCCGACCAGGCGCGGCAGCGACAGCAGACCCACCGCCTGCTCCAGCGTCACGCTGTCGCCCTCGAAGCCCTTGGGCAGGGTGGTGCGCTTCGGCTTGGCCTTCTTGTCGGCCGGATCCGGCTCGCCCTGCTGCACATAGAGCCCCCAGGGGCCGCGCTTGACCGTGACCTCCTCGCCGGTCTCGGGATGGGTGCCGAGTGCACGCATGCCGTCCTTGAGCGTCTCGCCGCCGTCGCCTTCCTTGCTGTCCACCACCAGGCGGCGGGTGAACTGGCAGGTCGGATAGTTCGAGCAGCCGATGAAGCTGCCGTAGCGGCCGAGCTTGAGGCCGAGGCGGCCGGTGCCGCAGGCGGTGCAGGTGCGCGGATCGCCGCCGGCCGGCGGCTCGGGAAAGAAGTGCGGCGCCAGGTCGGCATCGAGCGCGTCGATGACGTCGGAAATTTTGAGGTCCTTGGTCTGGGCGACCGCGTGGCTGAAGGCTTCCCAGAACTTCGCCATCACCGCGCGCCAGTCGGCGCGGCCGTCGGAGATCTCGTCGAGCTGGGTTTCCAGCCCGGCGGTGAACTGCGGATCGACGTAGCGCTCGAAGAAGCTGGTCAGGAACGCGGTCACCAGCCTGCCGCGATCCTCCGGCACGAAGCGCTTGTTCTCCATGCGCACGTAGTCGCGGTCGCGCAGCACGCTCAGGATCGAGGCATAGGTGGAGGGCCGGCCGATGCCGATCTCCTCCATCTTCTTGACCAGGCTCGCCTCGGAGAAGCGCGGCGGCGGCTGGGTGAAGTGCTGTGCCGCCTCGACCGGGCCGCGCGCCAGCGGGTCCTGCTCGCGCATCGGCGGCAGCATCCGGCTGTCCTCGTCGTCGCTGCCGGCCTTGGCGTCGTCGTCACGGCCTTCGGCATAGAGCTTGAGGAAGCCGTCGAAGGCGACGATCGAGCCGTTGGCGCGCAGCCTGGTCTTCGCGCCGGGCTCGGCGATCTCGACGATCACCTGGTCGAGCTCGGCCGACTGCATCTGGCTGGCGACGGCGCGCTTCCAGATCAGCTCGTAGAGCCGCTTCTGCTCGTCGCCGAGATAACGGCCGACCTCCCTGGGCGTGCGGGCGACGTCGGTGGGTCGGACCGCCTCATGCGCCTCCTGGGCGTTCTTGGCCTTGCTTGAATACTCGCGCGCCAGGCCCGGCACGTAGTCGCGGCCGAACGCCTCGCCGATATGCTCGCGGATCGCGTCGATGGCTTCCTTGGCCATCTGCACGCCGTCGGTCCGCATGTAGGTGATCAGCCCCACGGTCTCGCCGCCGAGCTCGATGCCCTCATACAGCTGCTGGGCGGCGCGCATCGTCGCCTGCGCGCCCAGCCCGAGCTTGCGGCTGGCCTCCTGCTGCAGGGTCGAGGTGGTGAAGGGAGCGGGCGGGTTGCGCTTGACCTTGCGCCGCTCCACCGAGCCCACCGAGAACTGCCCGGCCTCGACCGCCGCTTTCGCGGCCATCGCCCTGGCCTCGTCGTTGACGTCGAACTGGTCGAGCTTCTTGCCGTCGAGATGGGTGAGGCGGGCGGTGAAGGGGGCGCCGGCCGGCGTCGTCATCTGCGCCTGGACCGACCAGTACTCGCGCGGCCTGAAGATCTCGATCTCGGCTTCGCGCTCGCAGATCAGCCTGAGTGCGACGGACTGCACGCGACCCGCCGAGCGCGAGCCCGGCAGCTTGCGCCACAGCACCGGCGAGAGCGTGAAGCCGACCAGGTAGTCGAGCGCCCGCCTGGCGAGGTAGGCCTCGATCAGCGGCATGTCGAGGTCGCGCGGCGCCTGCATCGCCGTCCTGACCGCGTTCTTGGTGATCTCGTTGAAGGTGACGCGCTGCACGTCGATGCCGCGCAGCAGCTTCTTTTCCTCGAGCATCGCCCGGACGTGCCAGGAGATCGCCTCGCCTTCGCGGTCGGGGTCGGTCGCCAGATACAGCGTCTTGGCGCCCTTCAGCGCCTTGGCGATGGCTGCGATCTGCCGGTTGCCGCGCTCGTCGGCCTCCCAGTCCATCGCGAAGTTCTCGTCCGGACGGACGCTGCCATCCTTGGGCGGCAGGTCGCGGACATGGCCGAAGGAGGCCAGCACGGTGAAGCCGTCGCCCAGGTACTTGTTGATCGTCTTCGCCTTGGCAGGCGACTCGACCACGACGACGTCGGTCATGAATACTCCGGGGTCCGCTGCTCGGAACTGAGCGCCCGGCCTTGCCCTCAGCCCGACCGGAGCTGTTCGGCCAGCAGGCCGACGCGGTTCCCGGGATGGGACTCGACGCGGCCCGCAAGCTCCAGCTCGGTCAGGACTGCCAGCACGGCGGAGATCGAGAACTGGCAGCGACGCACCAGATCGTCAACCGGTGTGGGTGTGTGGCTCAGCAGCCTGAGCAACGAATCACGCACCGTCCCGAGCTGCTCCCAGGCTTCCGGCGCGTCGGCGCCCCAGCTGGCGGCGGGTTCGGCGAAGCCGGTCCGGCCGAGCTGACCCGGCAGCTCCGGCAGCTCGCGCAGCACGTCGTCGGCAGTCTCGACCAGGTGGGCCTGACGCTGGCGCAGCAGGTCGTTGGAGCCGCGGCAGCGCGGGTCGAGCGGCGAGCCCGGCACGGCGAACAGCTCGCGCCCGTAATCCAGCGCCAGGCCGGCCGAGATCAGGCTGCCGGATTTCGGCGCCGCCTCCACCACCACGCAGCCAAGCGACAGCCCGACGATGATGCGGTTGCGCCTGGGGAAGTGCCGGCTCTGCGGCGCGGTGCCGAGCGGCGCCTCGGCGACCACGCAGCCGGTCTCGGCGATGCGGGCTTGCAGGCCGGCATGCTCGGCCGGATAGGGTCTGTCGAGGCCGCCCGCGATTGCGGCGATGGTCGGGCCCACATGCATCGCTCCCTGGTGGGCGGCGCCATCGATGCCGCGCGCGAGCCCGGAGACCACCGGCAGGCCGGCGCCGCCGAGCTCGGCCGCCAGCGCCTCGGCGATGCGCATCCCGGCCGAGGAAGCGTTGCGGGCGCCGACCAGGGCCACCGAGCGGCGATGCAGGATCGCCGGGTCGCCCAGCACGCCGAGCACCGCCGGCGCGTCCGCGAGCTGCGCCAGCAGGGGCGGGTAGTCCGACGTGCCCAGCACGATGAAGCGGCCGCCGAGCCGGTCGAGGTCGGCGATCTCGCCTTCGATCTCGCCTGGCGACGGCGGCCGGGGCGCCACGTCGCGGCCGCCGGCGCGGGCCAGGC
>CAXTZG010000185.1:0-3269 GCA_964248625.1 uncultured Acetobacteraceae bacterium
CACGACGACGCCGATGACCGCACGCGTCGCGGCCTGACACCATGCAGCGGGGAGCTGGCTCTTTGGCAGCTCCCGGATTGCCGTCGGTGCGCCGACCGGTCTGGTGTCGCCCGGTCCTGCTTGCAGGGCCGGGCATCGCCCTGACTGCCCTGCTGCCGCCGGTGTCGCAAACCCTGGCGGCCCTGACAGCAATCATCGTGCTCGGCGTGCCGCACGGCGCGCTGGACGGCGAGATCGCACGCTCGCTCCTGCGGCCGCGCCTTGGACGCGGATGGTTCGCCGTCTTCTCGGTTCCCTACCTCGCTCTGGCAGCCCTGGTGCTGCTGGCTTGGCATGCGACCCCGCTATCGACCTTGGCCGCGTTTCTGGCGGCGTCGGTCTGGCATTTCGGTCGCGAGGAGACCGCTTCCTCCGATCCTCTGGAGATCCTCGCGGTCGGCGGGCTGCCGATCGCGATGGCGGTCCTGACGCATCCGGCCGCCACCGCCTTGATCTTTGCCGCCGTGTCGCAGACGACGATGCCCTGGCCGCCGATCTGGCTCTGGACGGCGTCGATGCTCTGGGTGTTGCCGGCGGCGATCTGGACGATCCGCCGCCTGCGGGCCGGACGGGAGCGCGAGCTGCTCGTGCCGGCAGTGCTGGCGACGTCGTTCCTGGTGCTGCCGCCGCTGGTGGCGTTCGCGATCTATTTCGTTTGCGTGCATGCGCCGGCGCATACCGCCTCGGTGATCCGTGACAGGGCCGGCGCGCCCCGCGTGCGGGACGGCCTGAGCGCGATCCGGCTGTCGCTGCCGGTCACGCTCCTGACGCTGCTGATCGGCGCCGTCCTGTGGCCGTTCTATCCCGGCACCCCCGACCTGCGGCTGCTCAGCCTGACCATCCAGGGCCTGGCGGCGCTGACGCTGCCGCACATGCTGTTCGAGCTCTGGCGCGACCGCCAGGCGCAGGGCGAGGCGCTCAGCGGCTGAGCCTGCACAGCCGGATCGGCTCATAGACGATGTTGGCGGTGATGATCCGGCAGTCGCCCCGGCGCAGGCCGTACGCCGCCATGACGGTGTCCGCGTCGCCGAAATGGTGGTCCGGGCGGTCGATCCCCCACAGATCCGACGGATCGTCGCGAAGCTGGGCTGCGATGCCGTCGCGGATCCGGCCGGCGAGGCCGGTCGGGCTTCCCGGCTGGGTCAGGTTGTTGCTGGTGCCATAGAACCGCACCGAGGCCGGCTGGTAGGCCGCCAGGAACGCCAGCGGGCTGGCATCGAGCATCAGCACCAGCGACCTTGCCGGCAGTTGCGGCATCGACACCACGAGCGGCCGCCCGCCGCTGTGCGCGAGCCGGCCCCATCTGGGCTGCACGGTCCAGGACATGGCCAGGAACAGCACGATGATCGCCCCGTTCAGCGTGGCCTGCCGGCCGGCCGGGCTGCGCAGCACGACCGAGGCCAGCATCGCCAGCATCGGCCCGCTGAGCAGCTCAAGCAGCGACAGGTAGCGGAAGATCGAGAACTGCCGCTCCCACAGCACGAAGCCCACCAGGAACAGCACGGCGACGAAGCGGACCGCACCGGAGACGAGCGTGCGCGTGACGACGCTCAGCACCAGCAGCGCCAGGGCGGCCAGCAGGGCCATCGCGATCCGCGGGTCGCGCATCTGCTGGTCCGCTTCGGTCACCACGGGGTCCGGATGCAGGGCCCAGCGGAACGGGTAGGCGAGCGCCTGCAGCATCGAGTGCGGCAGGAACCGTCTGTCGACGAAGTCGCCCGCCGGCGCCAGCGGCGAGCGGAACAGGTCGTTGTAGAGCGGGAACATCGGATTGCCGGAAAAGGCGTAGAGCCGGGCCCACCACCAGCCGAGGCAGCCGACGACGCCGACGACGATGCCGATCGAGACCAGCACCGCCAGCCGCAGCCGGGCCTGCGCCGGCAGGCCGGTCCAGCACAGCAGGCCGGCCGTGATGCCGACGGCGGCATAGGACAGGGTCAGCTTGAGCCCGAGTGCGACGCCCACCAGCAGCCCGGCCAGCAGGACCGGGCCGGCTCGCACCCCGGCGAGCTCGCCCTCGTGGCGGAGCAGCATCAGCACGGCGCCCAGGATGAGCGCGCAGGACACCATGTCGCTCATCGCCGTGGCGAGCACCGCATGGGTGGCGGCCCCGGTGGCGCTGAGCACGATCGCCACCAGCGCGATGCAGCGTTCGGTCACGCTGGCCGCCCGGGTCAGCCGCAGCGTGATCAGCAGCAGCAGCGACAGCGCCGCCACCTCGGGCAGCACCAGGATCACGTTCAGCACGCGGACGCTGCGGATGGAGCGGCTGAGCAGGTAGTACGGCACGTCGTTGAGCGGCGGCAGGTAGCTCTGCGCCTGGGCGGGCGCCAGGTCGGCGCCGAGCTTGCCGTGCAGCAGCGCGAACGGCGCGTAGATATGGTAGTTGGCCAGATCGTAGCAGGCGTCGCCCGGCAGCCGGAATGCGGTCAGCGTCAGCCAGACGAGCAGCGCCAGCATCGACAGCGGCACCTGCTGGCGGGTGAATGCGGCGGCGAGCCGTGTCGGCAGGGACGGGCGAGCCGGCAGACCCTCATGCACCGCCGGCACCGGTCGATCGATCTGCATCAGTGCTGCCCTTGCCGCCGTTGGTGCATGACGGGTGACGGTCGCCCCGTGCGTCAGGCCGCCGCCACGCCGCGGGCGGCCGCGACGAACTGGCGGATCAGCGCCGGATCCTTCGCGCCGGGGGCGCGCTCGACGCCCGAGGAGACATCCACCGACGGCGCGCCGCTGGCGGCGATGGCGCCGGCGACGTTGTTTGGCGTCAGGCCGCCGGCGAGCAGCCAGGGCGCCGGGGCGATCCAGTCGCGCGCGATCGACCAGTCGAAGCTGGCGCCGTTGCCGCCGGGGCGGTCGGTCCCGGCGGGCGGCCTGGCTTCGACGACCAGCCCGTCGAGCAGAGTGGCATCCGGCAGCTCCGTTCGCTGGCGCACGCCGCACGCCTGCCAGACCGGCAGGCCGAACCGGCGGCGCAGGAACAGGGCGCGATCCGCATCGGCATAGATCTGCAGGATGTCGAGGGCCGCGACGTCGAGGATGCGGGCGACCTCGTCGTCATCGGGCTCGACGAACAGGCCGACACTCATCGCCCCGCCGGCAAGCCGGCGATGCAGAACCGCCGCCCGCCCGGGCTCGACCAGCCGCGGCGAGCGGCCAAAGAACACGAAGCCGATCCAGTCGGCGCCGGCCTCGACCGCCGCATCAAGCGCCGGCTCGTCGCGGATGCC
>CAXTZG010000185.1:3279-3570 GCA_964248625.1 uncultured Acetobacteraceae bacterium
ATGCCGCAGATCTTGACGCCGATACGTCCGCGCGGCCCGCTCATCCGGCCGGATCGGCAGCCAGCTCGGCCGCGATGGCGGCGGCCGCGGCCGCGGGATCGGCGGCGCGGGTGACGGGGCGGCCGACCACGATCCAGTCGGCGCCTGCCGCCCGCGCCGCGGCTGGCGTCATCACCCGCCTCTGGTCGCCGGCCTCGGCGCCTTGCGGCCGCACGCCGGGAACAACCAGGCAGGGCCCGGCGCCGAACGCATCCCGCAGCGCGGAGACCTCGTGCGGGCTGCACACCAGCC
>CAXTZG010000186.1:0-3565 GCA_964248625.1 uncultured Acetobacteraceae bacterium
TGCCGCGCGCGCTCGTCCCAGAACTGGCGCTCCTCCTGCAGCCGGTCGAGCTCGGCCTGCTCGCGCGCGATCTGGGTCTCGTCCTTCTTTGCCTTCTCCGCGCGAGCGCGCTCGAACTTGCGCTCGATGCGCGCATAGACCCATGCGAAGGCACCCCCCAGCGCGACGAGGAAACTCGTCAGCTTGGCCGCTTCTGCCAGCGCCTGAAGGATGCCGGGCGGGATGCCACCGTCCGGCAGGAACGTCATCTGTTTCTCACGTGATCGTAAAAGAGCCAGCAGAAATCGAAAGCATTTCCGCCAATCGCCGCGAAATACAATGTGACGCCGGGATGCGTGCCGTCGTTGGACAGGCAGGACAACGAGGCCCAAAGGAACGCGCTGGCAATATCCATCGCCATCCGCGGAAACTTGTAGTTCAGCAAGGCCACGCAGACCCCCAGCAGACCTACCAGGATCGCCAGGCCGCCCGCCCAGAGCTGACCGTCTGGGACTTGGCGCAGCAGGTGCCAGGACGAGAGGTGCACCATGCGATGCCGGATCGCCAGCAGGTAGCAACCCCAGGCCACCAGCTCGACCGACAAGAAAACGGCGAGCCAGAACGGCCGATGACGACTGGACGCAGCGACCCGCACGCGCAGGCGCCGCCCCGGCGTCATCCCTTGAAGTCCGGCAGGCGGTTCGGCAGCCAGTGCACGAGGATCAGCCACCCACAGATGACCGCGAGCGTGCCGTAGGTCGGCCCCGCAGTCGGCGCGGCGCGCGAGATCGTCAGGCCATGCGCGATGGTGAACTCCACCGTGCCCATCGAGAACGCGCTGGCGACGCGCACGATCCGGCTGCGCGTGACCAGGCCCAAGGCGCCCAGCAAGGCGCCGATCGCGAACACCACGGACCACCAGCCCTCGCCGCCGCGGGCGATGAAATACTCGTACTGGCGGGGGTCCATCGCGAAGGCGTCACCGGGCAAAGCCAGACGCTCGGTCAGCCACGCCAGGTGCATGACGATCAAGCCGTGCACCATGACCCGGCTGGTGAGCATGGTAATCAGCATGCTCTGCAGCGTCTGCATCATGAGGCTGCGCGCGCGCATGTCGAGCGTGGGCGACCTGGCCGCGAGAGCCTGGTCTAGGACGACGACATCGAGGCGGGAAACGATGGGCATCACTCGATCCTTTGCCAGGTCGAGCCCTGGTATTGCCAAACGTTGGACGCCCCGAACGGCCCGACCGTGCTGATCGTGCCGTTGACCAGGGCGTTTGCCGCCGAGTCCTTGACGGTCAGCGTCGTCAGCGAGACCTGCGTCGAGATCCGGGCAATCTGGCGATCGATCGGGCTCGGCGGCAGCAGAACCGTGAGCGCCAGCAGCGCTCCGGTGCCCTTGATGAGAGCAAGGCCGGTGTTGCTCGGCATGGCGACGGTCGCACCCGTCGCCGGCGTGAAAGCGGTATAGGCCACCGCCGAGACCTGGCCGAACATCAGCGCTTGATTGGCCGCGGTCGCGGCGGCGGATGCGCCGGTATCCAGGCTCGCGGTCGAGGCGTCCGAGAACGTGGTCGTGATGACCCCGCCCACGATGGTCTGCTTGATGACGACCGGCAGCCACGAGCCGCCTGAGAAGATCGAAAGCCCGTCCTGGAACTGGGCGGGCGTGCCTGCCCGAGCCCCGCCGCCAGGGCCGAGCACAGCCACCGCCACCGCGAGCGCCAGCAGGGATTTGCTGCCACGCATCGGCGTCACTCCTGCGGGATGAGCTGGAGGTTGATGCTGTTCGTGCCGGTGCCGACCGTGCTGTAGGACTTGGCGACCGCGCTGTCGGCGGCCGAGGCCGCCTGCACCACGCCGGCGGTCCCCGTCTTCACGTAGGTGCCGACCGTGATCGCACCGCTGGACGAGATGCCGTAGGCGAAGCCCCTGGTCTGCACCAGGATGTTCCCGTTGCCCGTCTTGTCGGTCAGGGCGACGCCGGCGAAGGCGTCACCGCTGACCAGGCCCACGGGTGCGGCATTGCCGTTGCAGCTCTTGTCGTACTCGACCAGCTGTCCCTTGACCGGGGTCGAAGCCGTGCCGCAACCGGCCGCGGTATAGACCAGGTGCGCCTCGAGGTCGGTTCCGGGATTGCGCAGGATGGTGTTGTACTGGTTGTTGGCGGCGTTATCGTTGATCAGCTTCAGTCCGCTCGCCTCCATGGCGGCGGCCAGCCCGTTGATGTCGCCCTCGATGATCAGGCCGCCATACTGGCTGCCGACGGACGGCGTATTGATCAGCCCGGACGTCCCGAAATCGCCGTTTGCGCCGCCTCGGCTGAAGTCCTCGAAGCCGGTGAACTTGAGGCCGGTAAGCGGCCCGACGTTGATCGTCCACGGCACCGATCGCGCTGCGATCGTCGGGTTCGGCCCGCCATATCCCGCCAGCGACGAATAGCCGAAATCCAGCTGCACGCGGGTCAGGCCGCGCACCTTGGAGGATGCCACGGTGACGGCCGAGACCATGCCGCCGTTATAGGTGATCGTGTCGCCCGTGGCGTCATAGAACTGGACCGCGTTCCACTCACTATTGACGCCGTTGATCTCCGCATAATCGGTCGCCAGCCCAAGTGCAGTCGCACCGGCCGGCACTGGTTCGCCGTAAATCTTCGCCCAGTTATTTCCCATATAGCCGCCGTGCATGTGAAAGCCCGACAGGATGGCGCCGTAGTTCACGGCGATGCCGGCGAACGCCCCGCTGAACTGGCACTCGAAGCACTCGTTGTCGCCGCCCAGCACCGAGTTCTGGTAATCGAAATACAGGTCATAGCCCTGGTTTCTGTCGAAGATGGCGTTGTACCAGGGGGTATGGTCGCCGTTGTAGCTGCTGCCGATCAGCATGCCCTGCACGTAGGTGTTGCTGAGCACCCGGCGCGCGCCATGGCTATAGCCCGTCATCGCGACGTTCGGCGCCTGGCCGACCGTGAAAAACGGGGTCGGCCCCATGAGGCTCAGGCCCTCGATCGTCCCGTAATAATAGTTCGACGGGTTGTAGCGGCCGAGGCCATTGGCCGGCGTCGCCCACGGCACGCCATCGGAGACGCCGGCACGGCCGGCACCCAGGTCATAGACCCAGTTCAGCAGCGAGGTGCCATGGCTGCCGCTGGTGCCGATCGACACCTGCGCGACGCCGGTCTGCCCCAGCGGCAGGATCAGCGTGCCCATCATGGTGCCGGCCGAGTTGGCGTTGCTGAAGACGCAGGCGGGCGGCGTCTGGACCAGGCCGCCGGCGGCCGTGGCTGCCTGGATTGCCGCCTGGGTGGCAATCCAGTCCGCCTCGCCATTCTTGGCCGCCGCGTCCGGGATCGTGGCCAGGCTGACCTCGATATAGTTGGTCGACGTCGCGCTGACCTCATAGGCCGGCATCGCTGCGGTCAGCGCCGTTGTCAGGGTGATGAACGGCAGCGCCGCACCGGAGGCCGCCGTCACCGACGCGATGGTGTCTCCGGACGGGATGCCGGTGCCGGTCACCGTCATGCCGGCGGCGAGGCCCGAGACCGAGTAGACGGTGAGCTGGGTCGCGCCGCTCGCAGCGCCACC
>CAXTZG010000187.1:0-1879 GCA_964248625.1 uncultured Acetobacteraceae bacterium
GCCTGGCAGGCCGGGGCGCGCCGGGCGATCGACGACTTCATCGCTTGGTACGACGACTACTTCGCGCGCAACAACGCTCGTGTCGGCGGCACGCGGCGCGCGCTCGACCCGCTGCCGCGCGTGTTCCTGATCCCCGGGCTGGGCCTAGTCGGCGTCGGCCGGAGTGCTGCCGACGCGGCCACCTCCGCGGACGTGGCCGAAGCCATGGTGGACGCGGTCCTCGACGCCGAGGCGGTCGGCCGCTTCGAGTCAATCTCCGAGGCCGATCATTTCGACATGGAGTACTGGTCGCTGGAGCAGGCCAAGCTCAGCCGGACGCCGGAGAAGCCGCTGGCGCGCCGGGTGGTGCTGGTGACAGGAGGCGGCGGCGCGATCGGGGCAGCCACGGCCACGGTGTTCGCGGCCGAGGGCGCGGAGCTCGCCGTGCTCGACCTCGATGCCGCCGCGGCGGTGGCGACCTGTGCCGCGATCGGCGGCTCTGCCCTGGCGCTTGCCTGCGACCTTACCGATCCGGCGGCGGTGGAAGCGGCGTTCGACCAGGTAGCGGCCCGGTTCGGCGGCATCGACGTCGTCGTGTCCAACGCCGGCAGCGCCGAGCACGGCACCCTGGCCGAGATCGGCGACGACGTGCTGCGGCGCAGCTTCGAGCTCAACTTCTTCGCCCATCAGACGGTCGCGCGCGCCGCGGTGCGCGTCATGCGCGCGCAGGGCCATGGTCAGGGTGGGGGCGGCGTGCTGCTGTTCAACGTGTCCAAGCAGGCGATCAATCCCGGTGCCGCGTTTGGCGCCTACGGCACCTCCAAGGCGGCCCTGCTCGCGCTGCTGCGCCAGTACGCCCTCGAGCACGGGGGCGAGGAGATACGCGTCAACGGCGTCAACCCCGACCGCATCCGCTCCGGCCTGTTGTCGCCGTCGATGATCCAGGAACGCGCCGCGGCGCGCGGCATCGACGAGGACACCTACCTGCGCGGCAACCTCCTGCGCCAGGAGGTGCGGGCGGAGGACGTGGCGCGGGCCTTCGTGTTCTCTGCCCTGCTGGAGCGGACGACCGGGAACATCGTCACCGTCGATGGCGGCAACGTCGCCGCGATGCTGCGCTAGCGCATCGACCGGCCCAGGGGATGAGGAGGATGGAAATGGACGGGGAGAGCGCCCATGGCTGAGGCAGTCCGCGCACCCGGCTACGACGTGAGCGTCGTCGGGCTCTACTGCATCGACGTGCTAGGACGGCCCATCACGTCGATCCCCGAGGGCGGCAACGCCAACTTCATCGACGAGATCAGGCTCACGGTCGCCGGCACGGCCGGCGGCACCGTGGTCGACTGCGCCAAGCTCGGCATGAACGCGCTCGCGGTCGGCGCGGTGGGCGAGGACGAGAAGGGCCGCTTCGTGCTGTCGACGCTTGAAGGGTTCGGCATCTCCACCCACGCCATGCAGCGCCATCCGGGCGTGCACACCGCGGCCTCGATCCTCACCGTGCGGCCGAACGGCGACCGGCCGTGCCAGCACGTGCGCGGCTCGTCCGAGGTGCTGTTCCTGGACGAGGCGGACTACCCGTCTGTGCTCGACGCGCACTTCCTGCACATGGGCGGCAACGGCATGCTGCGCCGGATGGACGGAGAGCCGACGCGCGCCTTGCTGCAGGCGGCGAAGCGGGCCGGCTGCACCACCACCTTCGACCTCATCTTCGCCGATGCCCCGCTCATGGAAAAGATCGCGCCCGCGATGCAGCACGTCGACTACTTCATCCCCTCCATAGAGGAAGCGGCGGCGCTGTGTGGGCGCTCGGATCCGGCGGACGCTGCGCGCCACTTCCACGACCTCGGCGTGCGCACCTGCGTGCTCACCATGGGCGGCGACGGCTGCTTCGTGTCCGACG
>CAXTZG010000187.1:1889-2553 GCA_964248625.1 uncultured Acetobacteraceae bacterium
CCCGCTTCACCTTGCCCGCGCACGACATACGCGTGGTCGACACCACCGGCTGCGGCGACGCCTTCAGTGGCGGGCTGATCGCGGCGCTGCACCGTGGCTGGGACATCGAGCAGGCGGCGCGCTTCGGCGGCACCTGCGGCGCCCTGGTCGCGGGAGGCCTCGGCTCGGATCACGGCATACGCGACTTCGACTCCACTGTGGAGGCGATGCACACCCTGGCGCTGAAGCCGTGCGCCGGATGACGGCCACCCGGGTCCGCTTGCTGGTGACCGACGTGGACGGCACGTTGGTGGGATCGGATCGTAGCCTGGCACCGTCGACGGTGCGCGCGGCGGAAGCGCTGCGCCAGGCCGGGATCGCGCTCGCCCTGATCAGTGCCCGCGCTCCGGCGGGGCTGGACGTGCTGATCGAGCCGCTGCGTATCGACACACCGCGCGCCGGCTTCAACGGCGGGGTCATCCTGTCGGCCGCAAACGAGGCGCTGCTGGAGCTGACGCTCGATCAAACGGCGGCCGCGGCGTCGGTCGCCACCCTGGAGGCCTGGGAACTCGACGTCTGGGTGTTTGCGAAGAACCGGTGGTTCGTGAAGGACGCGGACGCCGTCTACATCGAGTCCGAGCGGCGCTCGATCCTGATGACCCCGATTGTCGTGCCGGACTTCGAG
>CAXTZG010000187.1:2563-3545 GCA_964248625.1 uncultured Acetobacteraceae bacterium
CTGCTGGACGGCGTCCACAAGATCATGGGCTCGTCGACCGACCACCAGCGCGTGGCGCGCTGCGCGGACGCCCTCGCCGGACGGCTGGCGGGGCAGGCGGCGGTGCAGTGCTCGCAGCGCTACTACGTCGACGTCACCCACCCGCATGCCGACAAGGGCCGTGCCGTCGGCGTGATCGCAAACCGCCTCGGGATCGAGCGCCAGGCGATCGCCTCCGTCGGCGACATGCCGAACGACGTCTCGATGTTCGGTGCCTCGGCGCTGTCCTTCGCGATGGGCAACGCGCCGGACGCGGTGAAGGACCGGGCCGACCACGTCGTCGCCGGCCACGACGAGGGCGGCTGGGCGGAGGCGGTCGGGATGATCCTGGACCGGAGGCCGGGATGAGCGGCGCGTCGACACGTCTGCGAAGCCAGACAACACGCGGATCGTCGCCGCACGGCCCGGCGACGCCCGGGCCGGATGCGCCGGCGATCAACTGCCTCGGGCTCGGCAAGGGCTTCGACGGCGTGCCGGTGCTGCGCGACGTGTCCGTCAGCTTCATGGCCGGGACAGTCAACGTGCTGGCGGGCGAGAACGGAGCCGGAAAGTCGACGCTGTTCAAGCTGCTGGCCGGACAGCTGGCGCCAGACGGGGGCAGCATCGCGCTGTTCGGGCAGGCGGTAAGACGCTTCGATCCGAAGGTCGCGCAGGCGATGGGCGTGTCGATCATCCCGCAGGAGCTGGCGCCGATCCCGGATATGCGCCTGTGGCAGAACCTGCTGATCGGCCACGAGACCGCGGGGGCGCTGGGGCTGGTGCGACGCAAGGCGATGATCGCCCAGGCCGCCGCCATGCTGGAAGGCGTCGGGCTGGATCTCGACCCCACCCTGCCGATGAAGCGGCTCGGAGTCGCCGCGACGCAGATGGTGGAGATCCTGAAGGCGACCTCCTGGGACAGCCGGATCGTGCTGATGGACGAGCCGTCCTCGTCGCTGTCCTC
>CAXTZG010000188.1:0-3520 GCA_964248625.1 uncultured Acetobacteraceae bacterium
GTCAGGCTCATAACCTGAAGGTCACAGGTTCAAATCCTGTCCCCGCAACCCACCCAATCAAGCGGACGGTGGGCCTCCCATGAGAGGCCTGCGGTCAACCGGTACGTCAAAGTCGAGAACCGGTCCCAGCGGCACGATACCCGTCGGATTGATGGTCTTGTGGCTCATGTAGTAGTGCCGCTTGATGTGGTCGAAATTCACTGTCTCGGCAACGCCTGGCCACTGATAGATCTCGCGCGTGAAGCCCCACAGGTTGGGGTAGTCGACGATGCGGCGCAGGTTGCATTTGAAGTGGCCGTGATAAACGGCATCGAAGCGCACCAGCGTGGTGAAGAGGCGGATGTCGGCCTCGGTTGGATCCGCGCCCATCAGATAGCGCTGGCGCGACAGCCGCTCCTCAAGCCAGTCCAGGCTTTCGAACAGATCGACTACCGCTTCCTCGTAGGCAGCCTGGGTGGTCGCGAAGCCGGCGCGATAGACGCCGTTGTTCACGGTCGCATAGACCCGGTCGTTCACCGCCGCCAGTTCGGCCTGCAGCGTTGCCGGCACGTAGTTGCTGGCTGTGGCGCCGACCTTGTCGAACGCGCTGTTCAGCATGCGCAGGATGTCGGCGCTCTCGTTCGAGACGATGGTGGCGCGCTGCCGGTCCCACAGCACCGGTACGGTGACGCGGCCGGTGTAATGCGGCTCGGCGTGCACGTAGAGCTGATGCAGGAAATCGGCACCCAGGACCGGGTCCGGGATCACGCCGGCCGCCGGCTCGAAGCTCCAGCCCTGCTCGCCCATCAGCCAGTGGGTCGCCGACACGCCGATCGTCGGCTCCAGCCCCTTGAGGCTGCGCATGATCAGGGTGCGATGCGCCCACGGACAGGCCAGCGAGACGAACAGGTGGTAGCGGCCGGCCTCGGCCGGAAACCCGCCCTCGCCGGTGGGCCCGGGCCTGCCGTCGGGCGTGACCCAGTTGCGGAACAGGCTCGACTGCCGCTGGAAGCGACCGTCCTGGTTCTCGTACCAGCGATCCTGCCAGACGCCGTCCACCAGAAGTCCCACGATCCTACTCCACCGCGATCATGACGTCGGACGACTTGATCACGGCACTCGCCCTGGTGCCGATCGCGAGCCCGAGCTCGTCGACGGCCTCGTTGGTGATGGACGCGGTCACGATGACGCCGCCGGGGAGCTCGAGCCGGACATGGGCGGTGGTGGCGCCCTTGGTCAGGGCGACGATCTGGCCCTCGAGGATGTTGCGCGCGCTGATTTTCATGGCATGTCCCTGGGTATGACGGCTCGAACGATCCACTTCATCTCAGGTTTGCCGCGCTCGGGCTCAACCCTGCTGGCAGCCCTGCTGCGTCAGAACCCCCGCATCCATGCCGAGATGAGCAGTCCGGTCGCGGTGCTGTGCGAGCGCGTGCTGCCGGTGATGGGCCAGGGCGAATATGCCACGGCGTTCGACGACAGGCGGCGTCGACAAGTCCTGTCCGGGATCATCGCGGGCTATTACGGCGAGATGCCGCCCGACAGGGTGCTGTTCGACACCAACCGTGCCTGGTGCGGGCACATGCGGGTGCTGGCCGACCTGCATCCGGGCGCCTTCGTCGTTGCCTGCGTGCGCGATCCGGTCTGGATCATCGACAGCTTCGAGCGGCTGCTGCGCCGCAACACCTACCTGGTCTCGAAGCTGCACGGGATCGCCCATGCCGGCACCGTCTTCGATCGCGTCGAGCAGCTGATGGCCGTGGGAGGCGCATTCGGCGCTGCCTGGCAGGCGCTGCAGGATGCCTATTACGGCGAGCTCGCGCACCGGCTGATCCTGGTGGATTACGACGAGCTCGCCCAGGAGCCGGGCCGGGTGCTGGCGCTGCTTTACGATCTGCTGGGTCTGCCGCCTTTCATTCACGACCCGAACCGGGTCGAGTATGCGGGCGGTCATGCCTTCGATGCTGCGCTGAACACGCCCGGGCTGCATGCGGTACGCCCGACGGTGGCGCGGACGCACCGGCGCACGATCCTGCCGCCGCAGATCGTCGGCCGGCTGGCCGGCACCAGCTTCTGGCGCGATCCCGCGCACAACCCCGGCGGCGCCTTCGTCATCGCGCCGTCCTGAAGCGCCGGGTCGAGCCGGATTGTCGAAACCCGCCGTCTGCCTATGGTGGAGCGTCATCGGGGAGGGCGTCGTGGCATCTGACACCAGCAAGGCCGGCATGGCGACGCCGCCGGCCGATCGACGCACCGCCACCCACGTCGTGACCGCCTGCTATCTCGGCTGGACGCTCGACGCCTTCGACTATTTCATCATGGTCTTCGTGCTCGACACCGTCGCCCGGTCCTTTGGCGTCACCATCGGCGCGACCGCGTTCGCCCTGACCGCCACGCTGGCCTGTCGGGTGATCGGCGCGGTGCTGTTCGGCCGGCTTGCCGACCGGTATGGCCGCCGGCCGACCATGATGATCAACGTGCTGTGCTATGCCGGCATCGAGCTGCTGTCCGGCTTTGCGCCGTCCTTCACGATCTTCCTGATCCTGCGGGCCCTGTACGGGGTCGCCATGGGCGGCGAATGGGGCGTCGGCGCGTCGCTGGCGATGGAAAGCATCCCCGGGCGCTGGCGCGGCATCGTGTCCGGCATCCTGCAGACCGGCTATCCGAGCGGCTACCTGCTGGCGTCGCTGCTGTTCCTGGCCGAGCCCTGGATCGGCTGGCGCGGCATGTTCATCGCCGGCGCCGCACCCGCGCTGCTGGTGCTGTATATCCGCCGCACCGTGCCGGAAAGCCCGGACTGGGCGCCGCAGGAGGCCGCCCGCGAGCCCGTCCTGTCCGTGCTGCGCCGCCATGTCGGCATGAGCGTCTACGCGGTGCTGCTGATGACCTGCATGCTGTTCTTTTCGCACGGCTCGCAGGACCTCTACCCGAAGCTGTTCCTGAGCGGCTGGCACCATCTGCCGCATCGCACCATCGTCACCATGATGGTGATCTACAATCTCGGCGCGATCGCCGGCGGCCTGCTGTTCGGCTTCCTCAGCCAGAAGATCGGCCGCCGCTGGGCGATCGGCATCGCCGCCGTGCTGGCGCTGCCGGTGATCCCGCTCTGGGCGTTCTCGAACGGGGTGGCGACGCTCGCACTCGGCGGCTTCCTGATCCAGGCCTGCGTGCAGGGCGCCTGGGGCGTGATCCCGGCCTACCTGAACGAGATCTCGCCCAGCGTCATCCGGGGCACCTTTCCGGGCGCGGTCTACCAGCTCGGCAACCTGCTCGCCTCGCCCAACGCCAACTTGCAGGTCTGGATCGCGGGCCTGGCCGGCAGCGACATACGCTGGGCGCTGGGGGGCGTGATCGGCGTTGTCGCCATCGCCGTCGCCGTGCTGGCAGCACTCGGCCAGGAGACGCGAGTCGTGCGGATGGGACGCGAGCGGCTCACAAGCTGAGGCGGTCGCGCCGGGCCGCGTCGCCCGCTGGACAGGCCGGTTGGACGGCTCCGCCCTAGGCTGACAACTCGATCAACGTATTGATCTAGTATGGTCGC
>CAXTZG010000189.1:0-3492 GCA_964248625.1 uncultured Acetobacteraceae bacterium
CCGAGATCGAGCAGCGGCACCTGCCCGAGGGCCGAGGCGAGCGCCGCATGCGCCGCCTCGGCCGAGCGATGCGACACCAGCGCATGGTCGAGCCCGCCTGGGTGCAGCCGGCGCAGCGGCGCTGCCGCGGCGGTGCTGACGAAGCCGTCCAGCAGCACCGGCACCCGGTGCAGCCGGGCGGCCAGCACCGCGCCCAGAATCGCCGCCAGCTCGTGGCCGCCGACGCGGCGCGCCGCCTCCAGCGGATCGTCGCGCGCCGCCGCATGCAGCGCCAGGGCGGCGTCGATCGTCCGGATCTTGCGGCCGAGCCCGGCATCGTCGAGCCCGGTGCCGCGTCCTGCCCAGTCGCTGCCCCCGCCGCCGAACAGGGCGGCCGACAGGGCGGCTGCGGCGGTCGTGTTGCCGATCCCCATCTCGCCGACGCAGAGCAGGTCGGTGCCTGGTTTCACCGCCGTGAAGCCGGTTGCGACGCAGGCGAGGAAGGCCGCCTCCGTCATCGCCGGCGCGAGGCTGATGTCGCCGCACGCAGCCAGTTCGGCCACCGGGATCACCCGGAGGCTCGCCTCCGCCACCCGGGCCAGCTGGTTGATCGCCGCACCGCCCGCGGCGAAATTCGCCACCATCTGCGCGGTGACCGCAGCCGGATAGGGCGAGATCCCGTGCGCCGTCGCGCCATGGTTGCCCGCGAAGACGAGGATCTCCACCCGGTCGAGGCGCGGCAGCAGGCACCCCTGCCAGCGCGCGAGCCAGCAGGCCAGCTCCTCCAGCCGGCCCAGGCTGCCGGGCGGCTTGGTTAGGGTGGCCTGTCTGGACAGCGCCGATGCGGCGGCCTTCGCATCGCCCTCCGGTGGCGCAAGGCAGAGCCGCCGAAGAGCGGCCAGATCCGCGAACGGCTCGATCATGCAACCTCGTCCGGCTGAGCCGCGATCACGTGGAAGAACGACCCCGACACCCTGCCGCGCCGGCCGCCGGCCGTCCCGAGGGCGATGCCGGTCGCGTCGGCGATCTCGGCGAGCGGGTCGTCCTGCCCCGGCTCGGTCACGGTGGCGTAATGAAACTCGTGGCCGCGCAGCCGGCACCCGGCCGGTCCGAGGCTGCCCGCATCCAGCAGCCGCACCTGCCGGTAGCCGAGATGCAGGCGGCGCGTCTGGAACGAGGTGGCATGATCGAGCAGGCCGCACATCGCATGGGTGGCGCCTGCGGCATCGGTCAGGCTCCGGCCCAGCACCATGTAGCCGCCGCACTCCCCATGCACCGGCCGCGTGGCGGCAAACCGCGCCAGCCCCGCCCGGAATCGCGTCGCGGCGGCAAGCGCGGCGGCATGCAGCTCCGGATAGCCGCCTGGCAGCCAGCAGCAGTCGCACCCCTCCGGCGGCGCCTCGTCGGCGAGCGGCGAGAAGCCCACCAGCTCGGCGCCCGCCCTGCGCCAGCCCTGCGCCAGATGCGGGTAGAGGAACGAGAAGGCGGCATCGTCGGCGACCGCGATGCGCTGGCCGGGCGGCGGCAGCGCCGGCCCGGCACCGGACGCCGCCAGGGCCAGCGGTGCCGCCAGCTTGAGGATGCCGGGGAGATCGAGATCGCGCTCGGCCATGGTGACGAGCTTGTCCAGGAACGCCGGCAGCGCGCCGTGCTCGCGCGCCTGCACCAGCCCGAGATGGCGTTCCGGCAGCGCCAGGGCGGCGTCGCGGGGGATGCTGCCGAGCACGGCGATGCCGGCCTCGCGCAGTGCCGCAGCCGCGCCGGCGCCGTGCCGCGGCGAGCCCACCCGGTTCAGGATCACCCCGGCCACCCGCACCCCCGGCTCATGCGCCGCAAAGCCGCGCGCCACCGCCGCGACCGATTGCGACTGTCCCGAGATGTCCAGCACCAGCACCACCGGCAGCCCGAACCGCTGCGCCAGATCCGCCGCCCGGCCGCGCCGTCCGGCCGGGCCATCGACGCCGTCGAACAGGCCCATCGCGGATTCGACCAGCAGCAGCTCGGCCTCGCCGGCGGCCTGGGCCAGCGTCGTGTCGAGCAGGGCGGGCGGCATCGCCCAGCTGTCGAGCGACAGGCTGTCGGACCCGCACGCGACGGCGTGGAAGGCGGGGTCGATATAGTCCGGACCCGACTTCGCGGCGCGTACCTCGACGCCGCGACGCCGCAGTCCGGCCAGCAGCGCCAGCGTGACGATGGTCTTGCCGCCGCCCGACCGGGGTGCCGCGACGAGCAGCCCGCGTGTGGTCATGGCAGCGTTCCTTTCCGCAGCTGGGCGGATGCAGGCCGGCTCGCGCCGCCATGCCGTGATATAGAGGGCCGGTCATGACAGCGCAGGGTGCGGAACCGTTGAACGGCCAGACGGAGTGGGACGCGGCCTCCGGCGGCGGGACGCTGCGCCGCGGCTGGACCACCGGCAGCTGCGCCGCGGCCGCCGCCAAGGCCGCCTTCGTGGCGTTGCGCACCGGCGAGTTTCCCGATCCCGTCACCATCACCCTGCCGGGCGGTCAGGCCGTGGCGTTCGCGCTCGCCGAGACCGGCTGCGCCGACGGCCGGGCGCAGGCCGGCATCGTCAAGGATGCCGGCGACGATCCCGACGTCACCCATGGCGCCCTGGTCCGCGCCAGCGTGCGGCTGCTGCCGCCAGCCAGCGGCATCCTGTTCCGCGCCGGCGAGGGTGTGGGCACCATCACCCGGCCCGGGCTGCCGCTGCCGCCGGGCGAGCCCGCGATCAACCCGATGCCGCGCGCCATGATCCGTGCCGCCCTCGCCGAGGCGGCGGGCGGCATCCTGCCCGATGCGGAGGTGACGCTGTCGGTGCCGGGCGGCGAGGCGCTGGCGCTGCGCACCCTGAACGGCCGGCTCGGCATCGTCGGCGGCCTGTCGATCCTGGGCACCACCGGCATCGTGGTGCCGTTCTCGTGTGCTGCCTGGATCGACACCATCCGCCGCGGCATCGACGTGGCGCGCGCGATGGGGCTCGATCATGTCGCCGGCAGCACCGGCAACGTGTCCGAACGCGCGGCCCAGCGCCTGCACGGACTGCCCGAGCCGGCCTTGATCGAGATGGGCGACTTCGCCGGCGGCATGCTGAAATACCTGGCACGCCATCCGGTGCGGCGCGTCACGGTGGCGGGCGGCGTCGCCAAGATCACCAAGCTGAGCCAGGGCTTCCTCGACCTGCATTCCAGGCGGGGCGCCGCCGACCTGCCGGCACTCGCCGGAGTCGCCGTCGAGGCCGGCGGCACCTGGCAGCTCGGATCGCGTCGGCCAACACCGTGGCTCATGCCTTCGCACTCGCCGAGGAGGAGGGGATCGGGCTCGGCGATGCGGTCGCCGAACGCGCCTGGAGGGTGGCGGCCGAGGTGCTGCGGGGTGCGGAAACGGCGCTCGAGATCGTGGTGTTCGACCGGGATGGGGTGCTGGTGGGGCGCAGTCGGGACAGGCCAGGGGCGCTGCCCCTGGACCCCGCCAAAGGCGCGCCTTTGGAAACCGAGTGATGAGGTCAGGGGCAGA
>CAXTZG010000190.1:0-3448 GCA_964248625.1 uncultured Acetobacteraceae bacterium
GCGCCGCCTATGCCAGCCTGCAGCCCGGTCAGATGCCGACGCCGCCGGATTTCAGCGCCGCCACCCACAAGCCCTATCGCGCCAAGCTGGCCCGCCTGATCGAGCTGGCCGCCATGGGTGATGCCGGCGCCCTGGCCGCCATCGAGATCAAGCCCAGCAGCACCAGCCCGAAGGCCCTGATCCGCTTCCGCGACGCGGCGATCGCCGCCCTGCAGGCGCGCGACATCCAGGCGGCCGCCTGATGCCGTACGATTACCCGGGACGGAAGGCTCGGCCGCACGCGGCCGACATCCATGCCGCCGCGCAGGTTGCCCGCGCGGTTTCCTTTTCCATCGTGTTCCACAAGGGCCCCAGCCAGCGCTTCAGCGAGACGGCGGACGATCGCCGCGAGGCCTTCGCCATCGCAGCCCGCCTCGATGCCGAGCACGGCAAGCACGGCCGCCGCGCGGTGGTTTACGGGATCACGCCCGAGGGCACGGCCTGGCCGATCCCCAGCGCCGAACGGGGGGCGGCATGATCGGCCGCTACTTCGCGGCCATGTCGGAGCCCGGAAACGGGCCCGGCCAGCCGTTCGACACGATCCGCGAAGCTCGCGCATGGGCCGAAGGATACGGCTTGGCCTATCGCAGCTGCACGATCCGTGACCGGCGCGGCTGGACCGTCGCAATCCATTCCCGCGATCTCGCGGGTGACGGCCTGCGGTGGTTCGCCACCCCCGGCCCGTACTGAGGAAAGAACATCATGTCAGACAGCCTGCCGCAGCTCACGCACCTGCAGGACTAGGGCCGAGCCGGGCCCGTCACGTTCCAGAACACGACGCGGCCCGGCCCATGCCTCGCGGCACAGAGAGCCCACGCTTTCGCATCATAGTGCCGGTCGGCCGGGAACGGGGCGGCCGGCCCTTCTGCGTCGAACGGCTTGGGATAGACATGCACCCGGGCGCAGCCAACGTCCTCGCGCTCAAGCGCCCGCCCGATCTGCACCGCATTGAACCGCGCGCCGGGCCAGGCCCGCTGCAGCGCCCGGGTCAGCACGCCGCTGCCGGCCGCGCACCAGACCTCCTCGGGATCGAGCCCTGTTGCTCTTGCGGCTGCTGCGATGATCGCGCCAGCCTCGGGCAGATCAGCCCCGAAGGGCAGCAGGAACGCGCCGGTGGCCGCGCAATACTCGCGCGCCCGGGCCTGGACGACGGTCAGGTAACCTGGGCGAACCTGCACCACCTTGGCGCCGACGCGCTTGGCTTCCAGCGCCCTGTCGTGCGGCTGCGCCCGTTTGGCGACGAAGATCGTGGCGCGGCGCCCTGCAGCTGCTGCCGCATGTGCCAGCGCCGTCTGCGCGCCGCCCTGGACCGGGCTCGCGTAGACCATCTCCGCATGCTGGTCGAACATCGGCCGGAAGAAGCGGGCCTTGGTGCCGCCGGGATAGAGATCCTCGCGCACCACCGCGATGCGGCCATGGTCGCGGACGACGGGTGTCGTCATAGGACCTCGCCATACTCCGCAGCGACGTCGCCTTCGCCATCGCCTGCCTGCCCCTCGGGCAGGTCTCCGAACTCAACCGGCCCCACGGCGTCGGTCGCTTTTTTTGGATCGCCCTTGACGAAGACGAAGACGTTCTGATGGGTCTTGCCCAGCTTGCGCGTAGCCGCGAATTGCTTGCCCGCCCGAACTGGCAGCGACCCGACCGCTGTCACGAGCACCGCCTCGTTGTAGAGGCGCAGCCCCGCATCCTCGAAGGCCTGCACCGTGTGCCAGGGGAAGCCGTAGTAGAACCCGCGCTTGTCGCGGACGTCACCGACGACGAAGCATGCGAAGCGGTCGGGCTTGAGCATGCGCGACGCTGCCGCGATGATCTGCGCGTAGGCCGGCCGGAACTCCTCATAGGACAGGGTCGACAGGTCGGCCGGGTTCTCGCTGTAGACCTCAAGATCAGCGTAGGGCGGACAGCTGAAGATCATGTCGGCCTGGACGCCAGCGGCGTGCCGCTCGATCTCGCGGCTGTCGCCCACATGCCAAACCGGGTCAGGGTCGGCGCTGCTTCCGTCGCCGGCGATGGCAGCCCACTGCAGCCGGTTGGCGGCAACCTGCTCCTCGCGCAGATCGCAGCCCACGTATTGCCTACCCAGCTTGGCAGCAACGATGCCGCGCACCGAGCCACCGGCGAAGGGATCGAGGATCAGGCCACCGGGCGGGCAGAACCAACGATAGGCCAGCTCGCAGAGAACCGGGTCGAAAATCGAGGTGCCGGTCGGAGTAGCAGGTGTTCCCTCGGGCATCGGGCCGCCAGCAAACGCCATGTTGGGCGTGCCAAAGCCTGCGGTGGCTCCCGGCTCGGCATCTTGCTCGTCCGCCTTGAACATGGCTTGAACCATGCCACCAGATGAGCCCACGCCAACCCCCGTCCCGAAGGATGAGGCATCAGGCTTGCGGCTCATGGAACCGGCCGCCCCCGGCCGTCGCCTCGCGCCTTGGTCTTGCTGTAGTTCATGGCCGGCATCTTGGAGCCACCGGGGGCTGCGCGATCGAGTGGCATCTTTGATCCGCCGGGGATTGCGTTCGCCTTGCGGCCGGTTTGCATGAAGGCCTGGAGCTTGTCCTGATCGGCAAAGCTCTCGGCGAGGGGACGGCCGCCCGCCTTGATCGCCTCGTAGCGGTCCAGCTGACCCTCCTGCTTCAGCAGATCGCCGCCGCGCCCGAGCTCGGACTTGATGCCGATGGCGATCCACGCCCGCTTGCGATCCTGCCACCAGCCCTCGCGGGCCGACAGCACGCTGAAGGGCGGCACCCCGAACCGGGCCGCCAGATTGCCCTTTCGGTCGGGTTCGCCGTCGCCCTCGGCCGGATCGGCCTCGTCCAGGCCCTCGATCTTCAGCGCTGCCAGCTCGTCGTCGGTGAAGCCGGTCAGCGTCAGGTCGAACCCCGCGAGGTCCAGCTCGCGGATCTCGATCGCGAGCAGCTCGTCGTCCCACGTCGCATCCTGGCCGGTCCGGTTGTCGGCCAGCCGATAGGCGCGCACCTGCTCGGCTGACAGCCCTTCGGCAACGTGGATCGGCACCTCAGACCAGCCGAGCGATTTCGCCGCCGCAAGCCGGGTATGGCCGGCGATCAGGATCATTTCCGCATCGACGACCAACGGCTGCCGCCAGCCATACTCGCGCAGGCTTTCCGCCACCTTGCCGACCGCTGCGGCGTTTTTTCTCGGGTTTCCCTCGTAGGGGACGACCGTTTCGATCGGGACGGTGCGGACTTCCATCGTGGATCCTCGGCTGGCGAACCGAACTGGGTAAAAAAATCCTGCCGCTAGAAAAGCATCAAGCTGGCGCAATCCCCCTGATGAAATCAGAGGGCCGGAAGGAACCTAAAGAATGGGGCAGGGCAGGGGGGGGGTCAGCCCCGCGCCCGGCGCTGGTCTCGCGGCCAGCTCCGCGCCGAGCGCTGGGCTGGTGATT
>CAXTZG010000191.1:0-3422 GCA_964248625.1 uncultured Acetobacteraceae bacterium
CGGCCAGCGGCACGCCCTGCCGCCGAGGCGGACGACGTGATCGCGCCGGTGCTGCGTACGGTGTCGGCAACGCCGCGCCGCCGCGGGCTGACCTGCTGCTGGCCCCTCGGCGACCCCGGCACCAAGGACTTCACCTTCTGCGGCGGCGATCCGATGAGCGGCAAGCCGTACTGCGCCGCGCACGCGGCGCTGGCCTACGTGAAGATACGCGACCGACGCGACAACGTCGCCTGATCCGCTGCCGCTTCGGGTTGCGGACCCCGCACGGTCAGTCGGGCTGGCGGGGCGGCGACAGGGCGGCGTCGGCGTCCTCGTCGGCGGCCGCCGGCAGCAGGCCCAGCGCCCGAAACAGCGGATGGGGCAGGGGGCTGAAGCTGAACAGCGCCATGATCATCGCCCCGGCCAGGCTGGCGACCTGCCGGATGCCGACGGCATGGATGAGGGTGAAGTGCTGGCTCACCCACAGGAAGAACCAGGCCATGCAGAGATAGTAGATCGCCCAGCTCCGGGTGATCAGCTGGAAATACCGGCGCATGTGGGGCACCCGGTAGTCCGGCTGCTGCTGCAGGATCAGCTCCTCGATGATCGACCGGCCGCGCGATCCCGCCGCGAACGCCACGCCGACGACGGTTTCCGTGACCGCGCCCTCGTATTTCAGCATGAAGGGCTGTCTGGAGAAGACGTCGATCAGCCCGAACACCAGCACCAGGGTGGTCGACAGGATGTAGAGGCGAGGAAAGCCGATCCGCAGCCTGTGCCGGCGGAACGCGTCCAGCGGCACGAAGACCAGGGTGCCGATGATCGCTGCGCGCAGCCCCAGCGTGGCCAGCAGCACGTAGAACACGATGACGCCGCCGAAATCGAAGGCGGCGGTGCCGAGCAGCCGCTTGACCCTGTCCATGCTCTCTCCAGGGCTCGATCGGCACGCCCAAACCGGCCATGCGCCCTTCAGGCGATGGCCGAGCCGCTCCGGGCGGTCAATCGCTGATCGCCGCCCGGGTCAGGGCGGGGTTCCCGGCTTCTGGCCGGCGGCGCTGCCGCCCGGCTGCGTCTGCGACGGCGACGGCGCCTGGCCCGGCAGGCGGGGCCGGTCCTTTTCCTGGTTCAGCAGCTTGTTGTCGATCCCTTCCACCGTGTGGGTCACCTGGCCCTGGGCGGCCGGTGCCTGCGAGGTGGCGATGCCCGGGTTGCGCGGCGAGATCGGGGTGTTGCCGGACTGGCCCACCGACTGGGTCTGCGCCATCGCCGGCAGCGCGGCGGTCATCAGCAGCATCATGGATGCCGTCTGCAGCGTGCGCGTCATGCGCGT
Source organism: uncultured Acetobacteraceae bacterium (assembly GCA_964248625.1). Classification (GTDB taxonomy): domain Bacteria; phylum Pseudomonadota; class Alphaproteobacteria; order Acetobacterales; family Acetobacteraceae; genus Lichenicola. Next base: position 1,310 of record CAXTZG010000191.1, read on the forward strand.
CCTCCCGGCCGGGTCGCCACGTGGGCGTCGATCAGCGCGATGTTGCGCAGGTTCGCCTTGAAGGTGGCGTCGAACAGGTCGCCCAGCACCGGCACCGATCCGGCGGCCGCCTCGACCGCCACGTTGCCCAGCATCCTGGCCAGCTGCGGCTTCGGCAGCCCGAGCTGGTAGGCCTCGTAGACGATATAGAGTGAGATCGCGGTCATGGCCGCGTCGCCGGCGGCGGGCGTCAGGCCGATCAGGCTGTTCAGGCCGAAGCGGAACCGCGTTCCCGGCAGCCGGAGCGACGAATCCAGCAGCCAGGCCAGACGCCGGATGCGCGCCAGCCGCCGGGCCCGGTCGGCTGCGTCGATCGGCGCGCCGGCCGGCAGGGCGAAGTCCAGACGCGCGTCGGGCGGTGCCGACCGGGAGCGCAGGGCCGCGGCGCCCACCTGCGTGAAAAGTCGGCCGGCTTGTCCCAAGGCGGTCATGGAAGCGCTCCGTGCTGGATCGGGCTGTGATCCGTCCCGCCGATGATGTGGGCGATGCCGCCCGGCACATCAATCGGACGCGACGCCGTTTCGGCCGTGGTTCGATCAGCGGCAGACATGGCGGTAGCCGTCTGCGCCGAGATAGGTCGCGGTCGCGGGGTCGTAGCACGCGAAGCTGCTGCAGATGCCGGCGGTCGCGTACTGGCGCGGCAGCAGGGTTTGGCCGATCGCGTCCGCCTCGCGCGCGGCCATGCCGCAGAGCGGCGTGTCGGCGGGTGCCGACGGGTCGTTGGTCAGCGCCACGCCGGAGCCGCCCGGCTGCGGCGTCAGCACGATCCCGGCCGGGCTGGCGGCAGGTTTGGCCGGAGCTTCGGCCACGGGTGCTGGTGGCGGGGCAGCCGGCACGTCCTCGCAGCCGGCAAGCATCAGGCCGCCAGCCGCGATCAGGAGCACGCTCCGGGCCGTCGCCGTTCGTTCCCGCCGCCACTGCGCGCCAGCCGCCATGATCCGACCCTCGATTGCCATCCGGCTGCAAACGTTGCCGCCGGTGCCGCGTTGCCTCGGCCGAAGACGCTGGGAGAACGCCTTGATCGATCATGCGATGCAGCAGCTCGTGCTGCGCAATCCAGACGGCACCGGACGCGGCACGCTCCGGCACGTGACGGCCACCGTCTTGAAGCTGTTCGGCGAGCGCATGCAGGTCGAAGGCGCCGAGCACCAGCAGCTCTGGATCGACGGGCTCGCCAGCCTGAACGGCGACGGCTTCAGCTATGCCGGCTCGGTGTTCGTGGCGATCCGCGTCACCGACGGCGGCATCGGCGCCGAGATCCCGTTCGTGGCGAACACGCCGGTCGAGATGCAGGGCATGTTCATTCCGGCCGACGAGGCCACCGCCGGCACCAACGATCCCGGCCTGCCGGTGCTGCACTTCACGCACGATCCGGTCGGCTTCGTCGTTTATGACGGAAAGACCTACCGGTAGCGCCTGGCCCGCGTCAGATGTCCAGGGCGCCCTGGCTGCTGGCATCGCGCTCCACCCGGACGTGCCGCTCGCCGTCGGCGAACACCAGCCCCAGCCTGGCGCCGGGCCGCAGCGACGCCGCCTGCGTCACCGCATGGCCGGCCTGGTCGCGCACCAGCACGTAGCCGCGCGCCAGCACCGCGTTCGGCGACACCGATTCGAGCCGGGCGGTCAGCCCGTCCAGCACCGCGCGCCGCTCCCGCAGCAGGGCCGAAAGTGGCGCCACGCCGAGCGGCCGGGCGCCCAGGGCGGCGCCGGAGTCGCGCAGCGCCTGCCGCAGGCCGGCCTGCAGCCCGCCTGCCGTCACCGCGACCTGTCCGCGCCTGGTGCCGATCAGCCCGTGCGGCGACGGCATGTGCCGTTCCGCCGCCACCAGCGCGCTGCGCCGTGCCGCCACCAGTGCTGGCAGACCGAGCTGCAGCCGGTGTCCGAGTTGCTGCACCGAGCGCTGCCGGCCGGCAAGCTGGCCGCGCAGGTCCGGCAGCGAGCGATGCGCGAGCAGGGCCGCGCGCCGGATGCCAAGCAGATGCGGCAGCGCGCGCTGCAGCCGATGTCCGAGCTCCTGCACCGTGCGTCGCCGTGCCGCGAGCTGTCCCGGCAGGTCCGGCAGCAGCCCACGGGA
>CAXTZG010000192.1:0-3240 GCA_964248625.1 uncultured Acetobacteraceae bacterium
CTGGAACCGAGACCACCACTCGAGCCAAGACCGCCACTGGAGCCAAGACCACCGCTCGAGCCGAGCCCGCCGCTGGAACCAAAGCTGCCGCTCCCCTGCCCCGGAATGCTGGCCTGCGGCGCCGCCGTCGGCTGGGCGGTCACGTTGTCCGGGGTGAAGGCCTGCTGCAGCACGTAGGCGGCATCGTTGGCGTGGCTGTTCTGCAGGTAGTACACGTGCCAGGAGCGCACGCTGGTGCGGCGGGTCTGCTCAATCAAACGGAACAGCCGGTCCGCGTCGTCGATGAAGCGGCGCTCGTTGGCCACCACCAGCACCGCGTCGACACGGGTCATCGGCACCACGCGCACCACCTGCGACAGCGAGCCGCCACGACCCTTCAGCGCCTCCTGCAGGGCGGTGGCGATATCCTTGGCATCGCCCGAATCGACCGGCAGCAGCGCATAGGACTGGCCGGCGAGGGCATCGATGTCGAAGGCCTGGATCAGGTTCACCAGCGTGGTGCGCACCATCGGGTCGCCGGTGACCAGCAGCGCGTTGGAGGCCGCCACCGGCGTGATGTGCCCGCCCGCCTGCACGAACGGCTGCAGCGCCTTGGCCAGATCCTCCGCTCCCGCATAGCGCAGCGGCACCATGGCGCTGCCCGTGAACGACTCACCCTCCGCCAGCACCGGTGGGCCGCCGCCGGAACCGGCGGGACCGCCGCCCGGACCGGCCTGCGCGGCGGCAGAGGCGGCGGCGACCACGCGGTAGACCCCGCCGGACCGCGACAGCGTCGCCCCCACCTGCGCCAGCAGCAGCTGCAGCGTCGGCAGCAGCTGGCTGCTGGCGAGGGGGGCGGCGGTATGCAGCGTCACCGTGCCCTTCACCGCGGGATCGATCGTGTAGGTGACGTGCAGCAGGCTGCCGAGAATCTGCGCCACCGCGTCGCGGATGTCGGTGTCGGCGAAGTTGAGCGTCACCGATCCGGCCTCGCCGGACGCGCCGACGGTGCCGCGCAGCGCGGGCTCGCGGTCGCGGCCGTAGCTCACCTGCGGCGCCATCACCCGGTCGGTGGTGCCGATGTCGCCATCGACGCGCGGCGGTGCTGCGGCAAGGTCCGATTGCAGCGGCGGCAGCGGGCGGATCACCGGCTGCTCGAGGTGGTTGCAGCCCGCCACCGACAGCACCAGCGGAACGGCCAGAAGCAGCAGCGCCGGCGGCAGCAAGGCCACGGCCGCGCGAGGATGATGCAGCACAGGACGTCTGGAACCGATGGTCATTGCGGCGGAGCCGGCGGCGATCCGCGCAGAGCGGCCGGCAAGGGCGGGATGCCGTTGAACGGGCCGATCTGCAGCGGACGGCTGCGCAGGAGGTCGAGAATGGACGGGTGCGGCCCCAGGGTCGGCGCATTGGCCAGGCCACCGTCGGTATCACGCTGGGCGGCGTCGCGCGACGGATGCAGGGTGCGCAGGCCGTCCGGGCCGATCACCCGCACGCCGTCGGCGGCGATCGCCAGCACCCGCCACGATCCGGCCTGCTGGCCGACGCCGGCGACGATGCCGCGGGCGTCGCTGTCGCCGGCGAAGATCGCCTTGGCGCCCGACGGGGCCAGCACGATCCCGGCCAGCCGCGGCTCCCGCGGACCGGACACGACCGTCGCCACCGGCCGGCGCGAGAGACTGAACAGCGGACGGGCCAGGGCGGTGCGTGTCCAGTCAGCCGTGTGGTCCGCCGCAGGCTGGAGCTGCGAGGCGAGCGCCGGAGCGGTCTGGCGATCGGCCGGGACGCCACGGATGGCGGCGGATGACGATGAAGAGGCCAGGCGCAGCTCCCGTTTCACGGATGAGTGATATTCAACAGCGAGCACGGCGACAAGCAGGCATGCGCATCCGACCAGCAGGCCGAGCAATGGCCGCGTCCGCAGCGTCGGGCGAGCCGTGTCGATCATGGGCCGGCTCCATCGATGGGATAGGAGGAGCATACGTCGTCCGATCGGCTGAACGCCGCCGATCGCATCCGCAACGCCACGCCGCCGGTCATGGCCGGGTCTGGGTGGCCTGGCTTCGGACCGGCCTGCCGGCCGACGGGCCGAAAGCAGCGGGTCCGGGGCAGGCTTCGGTGTGGATCATGGCGCGGCGCTGCTGGACTCGTCCGGGGCCAGCGCATCGCCTGCAGCGCTGCCGGCCGGGCCACCCTGGCGGAAGGCCAGCACGGTGAGGGCACCCTCGAGCGGAGCTGCTGCCTGCATCTGGATGCGCGAGCCATGCAGCTGCAGATCGTCGATCAGCATGGTGGGCGATGCCTGCTCGATCGCCGCGATCAGCCGCACCATCACCTCGAACGGCGCGGTGACGGCGATGCGCACGCCCACCCGTCGATATGCGCCGGCCTGGCTGGCCGGCAGGCTTTCGGTGCTGGACAAGGTGGCGCCAAGCGAGGCGGCCATCTGCTGCACGCGCTCCTGCAGGGCCGCACCCGCGATCGCGTCGCTGGTGCCCTCGATCAGCGCGGCCGGTCCGGAGCGGGCGGCGCCAGACGCTGCCGCACGACGCAGGGCTGGCAGCTGGGCCGCAAGGATCTGCATGCGGGCCGCCAGCGCCGTGCGGCCGGCCAGCGCGTCGGCCCGGTCGTCATACCATCCGCGCAGCGGGGCGCCCACGGCCTCCCACAGCAGCAGCAGCGCCAGGATCGCGAGGCCGAGCGCCAGCGCGCGGCCGGCCCGGCCGGTGGGCAAGGTGAGGCCGGTCCAGGCGCCGGAGCCCGAGGCGGAGCGACCGGAGGATGCCATCAGTGCGCCACCCCGGCGCGGATCGAGAACAGGTCGGTGTTCTGGCCCTCGATGCGGGTGACGGGCGCGGCGAAGGCGGGGGCGGAGAAAGCGGGGTCGGCGCTGATCACCGGGATCAGCTTGGCGGCCGCGGCCGACTGGCCGCTGATGGTCAGCTGGCCCTGCCGCAGGGTCAGATCGGACAGGTAGCTGTCGTCGGGCAGGACACGGGTCACGGCGGCGATCACCCCCAGCGTGTCGCCAAGCCGGTGCCGCTCGGTCTCGACCAGCTCGGCGCCGGCGGAACTGCCGGCGATGCGCCGGTGCAGCGCCTGCGCCATCGCCACGCGCGGCTGCAGTGCCGCGATGCGCCGGTCCAGCCGGGCCGAGGCGACGGACTGCAGCACGAAGGGCAGCAGCAGCGCCAGCAGCGCCAGCACGACGCAGCCGCCCGACGCGAGCGCCAGCAGGCGGCGCTCGCGCCGGGCGGAGGC
>CAXTZG010000193.1:0-3200 GCA_964248625.1 uncultured Acetobacteraceae bacterium
GCCCCAGACCCTGCAGGCGGACGGACAGGAGACGCCACGGCAGTCATCGATGGTGTTCCGGACAGGAGGCCCGTCCGAGTGTCACGCAGAACCCCGCGCGAGGCGAGAGGCGCTGCTTGCCGGTGCGGGCACGCTGCCGAGGCGACGCGGGCCGAGCCGGAGGCGGTCTCGCCCCGTCCGGCTCGGCAGCACCCTGCTTCAGAACACCAGATGCAGGATCCAGTAGAGGCTGCCGGCCAGGAGGATGGCGACCGGCAGCGTCAGCACCCAGGCCAGAGCCAGGTTGCGCAGGGTCCTGCCCTGCAGCCCGGAGCCGTTGGCGGCCATCGCGCCGGCGACGCCGCTCGACAGGATGTGAGTGGTGGAGACCGGCAGGCCGTAGAACTCCGCCAGCCCGATGGTGGCCGCGGCCACGATCTCGGCCGAAGCGCCCTGGCCGTAGGTCATGTGGGTCTTGCCGATCTTCTCGCCGACCGTCACCACGATGCGCTTCCAGCCGACCATGGTGCCGAGCCCGAGCGCCACCGCGACCGAGACCTTCACCCAGATCGGGATGAAGCGGGTGCCGTGATTGAGGTCGCCCGCATAGGTCTTGAGCGTCGCCGTCTCGGCAGCCGTGAAGTGCGCGCCGGCCTTGGGCAGCGTGCGGACCGCTTCTGCGGCGAGATACATGTCGTTGCGGACGTTGGACACCGCCTCAGCCGGCACGTGGCTGATCGCGCCATAGTTGCGGATCTGGCTGCCGATGTCGGTCGACAGCGTGGCGAGCGCTGCATAGACCGGCGGCGCGTCGAGCTGCCTGGTCTTCAGCGCGGTCGCGACGACGCTGCGGGACTGGCCAGGATCGATGGTCGGCGCGCCCTGCGCATGGGCAGTGAAGATCGTCGCCGCCTGCTGGCTGGTCTGCACAAAGGCGGGCGTGGCACTTTCCGGGATGGCGCGGTTGAGCGCAAAGGCGGTGGGGGCGGCGCCGATCAGGATCAGCATGATCAGCCCCATGCCCTTCTGCCCGTCATTGCCGCCGTGGCTGAAGGACACGCCGGTGCAGGTCAGGATCAGCAGGCCGCGGATCCAGAGCGGCGGCGGCTGGTCGCCGTCCGGCGCCTTCCAGAGCTCGGGCCGACGGATCAGCGCCTTGCCCAGCAACAGCAGCCCGCCGGCGGCGACGAAGCCGAGCACCGGGCTGAAGAGCAGCGCCTCCAGCACCTTGTACGCCTGGTCCCACTGCACGCCGGAGCTGGCCTGGCCGCGCGGGGTCATCAGCTGGTTGGCGAGCCCGACGCCCAGGATCGAGCCGATCAGCGCGTGCGAGGACGAGTTCGGGATGCCCACCGCCCAGGTCGCCAGGTTCCAGATGATCGCCGCCAGCAGCAGCGCGAAGATCATCGGGTAGCCGCTGGTGCTGCCGGAATTCAGGATCAGGTCGATCGGCAGCAGGGTGATGATCGAATAGGCCACCGCCCCGGTCGAGGTCAGCACGCCGAGGAAGTTGAACAGGCCCGACCAGATCACCGCCACCGATGGCACCAGGCTGCGGGTGTAGATCACCGTGGCAACGGCGTTGGCGGTGTCGTGGAAGCCGTTCACGAACTCGAAGCCGAGCGCGATCAGCAGCGCCAGGCCCAGCAGCACCAGCGTGCCGATCGCCAGCGGCGCGGTGTGGGTCTGGTGCATGTCGGATACCAGGCCGTAGATCGCGTAGCCGAGCCCGCCCGTCAGCAGCAACACGAACAGGATGACCGTCGGCAGGTTGGACACCCGCCGCCGGCTGTCCGATTGGTGGGACGTTCGGAACGGGCTCGTGGTTTTCAGGGCAGCATCGGACATGGAGACGCTTTCTCAGGATTGAGCGTCTTCTAGCGCGACCGGCCCGTCGCGCCGCCGGGGATCGTGTGACCGTTCGATGAAGATTGTGCTCCGGCTGGCGGTTTGATGCCTGCGATCAGGCACGGGTTTCACGGCCACCCCGGATCCACGGCCGACGACTCCTGCGACGCCGCACGCAGCCGGATTTGCCGGCGTGACGACCGGCAGCAGCATGTCCGGCAACCAGACTCTCGCATGGCGACGGCTCCTGACGGCCGCCGGGCGCCTTGGCTCGCGCCGGACGAGGCGCCTCAGCCCGCCATCGTCGCGGGCACCTTCTCCTCGGGCAGGGCCAGATACTTGGCATACTCCTTGGGCACCACATGCCAGAACCGTGGCAGCGCCTTGGTCCATTCATGCAGCAGCAGGGCGGCGAACCGGCTGCTGGTCTCGCGCGCGTGCGTCTCCACCAGGCGCAGCAGCTCGTCGTGCCAGCGCGCCTCGGTGACGCGGCTCCAGGTCAGGGTGTCGGGATTGGCGCGGACCTCGAAGTCGCCCTCGCTGTCATAGACGAACGCCATGCCGCCGGTGAAGCCCGCGCCAAAATTGTCGCCAACGGGACCCAGCACCACCACCGTGCCGCCGGTCATATATTCGCAGCCGTTGGAGCCACAGCCTTCCACCACCGCGACGGCGCCCGAGTTGCGCACCGCGAACCGCTCGCCCGCCTGCCCCGCCGCATACAGCGCCCCGGCCGTGGCGCCATACAGCACGGTGTTGCCGATGATGGCATTGTGGTTGCTGACCAGCTGCGACGAGGGCGGCTGGCGCACCACGATGGTCGCACCCGACAGCCCTTTGCCGACATAGTCGTTGGCGTCCCCGATCACCTCGAGCTTCAGCCCCTTCACCGCGAAGGCGCCGAGCGACTGTCCGGCGGAGCCGCGCAGCCGCACGGTGAGGTGTCCGTGCGCCAGGCTCTCCTGGCCGAAGCGCCGCACGATGCGGCTGGAGATCTTGGTGCCGATGGCGCGGTGCGTGTTCTGCACATTGTAGTGCAGCTGCATCTTCTCGCCGTGCTCGAACAAGGGCCTGGCATCGGCGATCATCTGCGCGTCAAGCGTTTCCGGCACCTCGTTGCGCCCTTCGCGGGTGCAGAACCGCGCATGCGGCCCGGGATCGGCCTGCGCCAGCAGCGGATTGAGGTCGAGATCGTCGAGATAGTCGGCACCGCGGCTGACCTGATGCAGCATGTCGGTGCGGCCGATGATCTCGTTGAGCGTGCGCACGCCGAGGGATGCCAGGATGTTGCGCACGTCCTCGGCGATAAAGGAGAACAGGTTGATCACCTTCTCCGGGGTGCCCTCGAACTTCTCCCGCAGCGTCTCGTCCTG
>CAXTZG010000194.1:0-3092 GCA_964248625.1 uncultured Acetobacteraceae bacterium
GGGCGTTGAGCCGGGCGATCAGCCCGCGACGGGCGGCCGCCACCGCGACCGCGTGACGCGCCATCGACAGCTCGATCCCGCCGATCCAGCTCGCATCGCTGCGGCCGGTCGCGAGCAGCCGGTTGCGGCCCTGCATCGCCTCGTCATGCGCCGCCACCTCGCGCGCGTGGCCGGGCTCCAGCGCCAGCACCAGCCGGTCCAGGAAGCGCCTGCGCCCCGACGCGCCCTCGATGAACAGCCGGTCCATCTGCGGCGTCAGCCAGACCGCGGACAGGCGCTCGGCCACCTCGCCGCGGTTGCGTGCCGACTGTCCGTCGAGCCGGAACACCCGACGCCCGGGCGCGCCCGCCTGGGCGGCGTCCGCCACCGTGCCGGTGCCGATCTCGATCTCGTCCTGGCCGGTGCGCAGCCGGGCGGCCACCGCCCAGTGCGTGCAGCCATGCCGCGCCAGCTCGGCCATGCGGGCGCCGCGCAGGCCGCGGCCCGGCACCAGCAGCGATACCGCCTCGATCAGGTTGGTCTTGCCGCTGCCGTTCGGCCCGACGATCACGCTGATGCGGCCGGCGGGCCGCCAGACCAGGCTCGCATAGTTGCGGAAGTCGGTGAGCGCCAGCCTGACCAGCCGCGACGCCGCAGGCGATGGCTCCGGGTCGGTCTGCGGGATGATCAGGTCCCGGACAGGGCGCGCGCGATCCGGCTCATGACGGTGCGTTCGGACTAGACCCGCATCGGCATCAGCACATACAGCGCGGACGGGCTGTCCACGTCGCGCACGAGCGTCGGCGCCGCGCTGTCGGAAAAGGCGAACTCGACATCCTTCTCGATCTGGTCGGTGATGTCGTTGAGGTAGCGTGCCTGGAACCCGATCTCGATCGGGCCGGACTCGTAGCTGACGCGGCCGTCATCGAGCTCCTCCTTCGCCGTGCCCTGATCCGGGCTCGCCGCGGACAGGGTCAGCAGATGCCGCTCGAGCGACAGCTTCACCGGGCGCGAGCGCTCCTGGCTGATCGCGGACACGCGCGCCACCGCATCGGCGAAATCCTTCTTGCCGACGCGCAGGATCTTGTCGTTGTCGCGCGGAATGACGCGCTCGTATTCCGGGAAGGTGCCGTCGATCAGCTTGCTGGTCAGCATCACCGTGCCGACGGTGAACTGGATGCGCGTGTCCGACAGGGCGATCTCGACCTCCTCGCCCGCCTCGTCGAGCAGCTTGCGCACCTCGGCGATGGTCTTGCGCGGCACGATCACGCCCGGCATGCCGGACGCGCCCGGCGGCAGCTCGGTTTCCACGCGGGCCAGCCGATGCCCGTCGGTCGCCACCGCGCGCAGCATCTCGCCCGCGTCGCCCTTGGCCGGATGCAGGTAGATGCCGTTCAGGTAGTAGCGCGTCTCCTCCGTGCTGATCGCAAAGCGCGAGCGGTCGATCAGGCCGCGCAGCACGGTGGCCCGGATGCGGAAGCGGTGCGGCAGGGTGCCCGCCGTCATGGACGGGAAGTCGTCCACCGCCAGCACGTTCAGGCTGGTGGCGTAGCGGCCCGCGCGCAGCGCCAGCGGCGCGTCGCCGCCCGCCTGGTCGAGCTCGACCTCGGCGCCGTCGGGCAGCTTGCGCACAATCTCGAACAGCACCGAGGCGGGTGCCGTGGTGGCGCCGTCGCGGCTGCCGGAAGCGGCGACCTCCTCGACGATGGCGATCTCCATGTCGGTGGCCGTGAGCGTCAGCCGGCCGCCCTGCACCGCGATCAGCACGTTGGCCAGGATCGGGATGGTGTTGCGCTTCTCGGCGACACTCTGGATGTGGGCGAGCGCCTTGAGCAGCGTCGCGCGGTCGGCCTTGAGCTTCATGAGTGCTGGTCTCGCCGGGGAGGTCGTCGAAAGCGGGAGGACGAACCTAGCAGCCGCGACAGGTCAGGGAAAGCAGCCGGAACGAACGGCCCGGCGATCAGCTTTCCAGCATGCGCCGGAGCAGCTCGACATCCTCGGCGAACGCGGTGTCGCGCTCCATCAGCTCGGTCACGCGGCTGACGGCATGCATCACCGTGGTGTGGTCGCGGTTGCCGAACTTGCGGCCGATCTCGGGCAGCGAGCGGCTGGTGAGCTGCTTGGCCAGATACATCGCCACCTGACGCGGCCGCGCCACCGCGCGCGCGCGACGGGCGGACGACATGTCGGTCAGCCGGATGTTCCAGTGCTCGGAGACCTTGCGCTGGATCTCCTCGATGGTGACGCGGCGGTCATGCGCCTTGAGGATGTCGTGCAGCACCTCCTGCGTGGCGTCCAGCGTCACCGGCCGGCCGAACAGGTTGGCATGCGCGATCATGCGGTTGAGCGCGCCTTCGAGCTCGCGCACGTTGGTGGTGATCTTGTGCGCCAGGAACTCCAGCACCTTGGGCGGCACCGCGACGCCCGACGCCAGCGCCTTGGCTTCCAGGATCGAGATGCGCAGCTCGAAGGTGGTGGCGTGCAGGTCGGCCACCATGCCGCAGCCGAGACGGGTGCGCAGCCGGTCCTCGAGGCCGGACAGGTCGGACGGCGACTTGTCGGCCGACACCACGATCTGCTTGCCGGCATCGACCAGCGCGTTGAAGGTGTGGAAGAACTCCTCCTGCGTGTTGTCCTTGCCGATCAGGAACTGCAGGTCGTCGATCATCAGCACGTCGACGGAGCGCAGCTGCTCCTTGAACTCCATGGTCTGCTGCGAGCGGATCGCAGCGATGAAGCGGTACATGAACTTCTCGGCCGACATGTAGGCGACCGACACCCGTCCGGACGGGCGCGTGGCGCTGGCGAGCTCGAGCCCGATCGCATGCATCAGGTGGGTCTTGCCGAGGCCGACGCCGCCATACAGGAACAGCGGGTTGAAGCCCGGGCTCGACGGCCGCTCCGCCACGCGCCGGGCGCAGGCATAGGCGAACTCGTTCGGCTTGCCGACGACGAAGGCGTCGAAGCTGAAGCGCGGATCGAGCGGGGCTGCCAGATCGCCGCGCGGCTCGGCCGTCGCCGGCGCCGCCTGGGCGAGTGTCGGCTGGGACAGCGCTGCGGGAGCCAAGGCCGCCGCAGCAGCCGGCGCCGCGTCGGTCAGCGCCTGCGAGGCC
>CAXTZG010000195.1:0-2481 GCA_964248625.1 uncultured Acetobacteraceae bacterium
GAGGTGCTGCGGCAGGTAGCCGAGCGTGTTGATGCCAAGCTGCCTGTCTGTAAGGCAGACCGAACCGGTCTCGGCAACAGCAAAGGCGGCGCGGACGATGCCGTAATCGACATCCGCAAGGTCGGTGGGCTGCATGCCAGCATCCAGCACCTTGTTGCCAGTGATCTCGGGGACGTTGGAGCAGACCACCTTTGCATCGGCAAGCCTGGCCCGAACGGGGGCCAGCGGGTCGGGACCATCCGGCTTCAGCCATTCGCCTCCCATCAGTTCCAGCATCTTCGCAAACGCTGCCGGCAGGTCGGCGGGTGGTGCCGTGTCGAACAACGGCACGTCCGGCAATGGCCGCTCCAGCTTCGGTGCATGGGCCCGTACGGCCGCCAGGATGTCGTCGCGGCCGCTCATGGCTTGGCGCCCCGGTTTTCCTTGTGCCACTGATGGAACGTCTGCTTGGGCGCGTGCGGCACTTCGCGGCCTCGGCCCCAGGTGTTCAGCCGGTTGTAGACGACGAACCGCGGCAGGTGGCGCAACGCGCTGTCGGCCAGCGGCAACGCCGCGCGGAACAGAAGCGGGCTCGACAGCAGCACCCCGGCCGCCTTCATCATTGCCTTCTTCAGCACCGGCAGCTCATGCGTCTCGGACATTACCTTGCGCCAAGCCGCAATCTGCTCGTGGATGTTGATCTTGACCGGGCACACGGCGGTGCAGCTGCCGTTCAGCGTGGAGGAGAAGGGCAGCGTGCTGTAACGGTGCTTGTTAAATGTCGGGTCGATGATCAGCCCGATCGGCCCGGCATAGGTCGCGCCGTAGCTCAAGCCGCCCGAGCGACGGAACACCGGGCAGGTGTTCATGCAGGCGCCGCAGCGGATGCACTTCAGCGACGTCCAGAACTGTTCCATGCCGAGCCGCTCGGAGCGTCCGTTATCCACCAGCACGATGTGCATCTCGCCGCCCTCCCGCGGCCCGCGGAAGTGCGAGGTGTATTGCGTCATCGGCGAGCCGAGCGCGCTGCGCGAGAGCAGGCGGATGAGCACCGCCAGGTCATCGAGCCGGGGCACGAGCTTCTCGATCCCGGCCGAGACGATGTGCAGCTTCGGCGTGTTGGCGGACAGGTCCGCATTGCCCTCGTTGGTGCACACCACAACCGTACCGGTCTCCGCCACGGCGAAGTTACAGCCGGTCATCCCGGCATCGGCGGACAGGATCAGGGGCCGCGTCGCATCGCGCTGCGTCTTGGCCAGGTACGGGACGTCCTTCGTATCCGGATCCGATCTTTTCCGCGAACACCCTTGCCACGTCGGTCCGCAGCTTGTGCACCGCGGGCACGACGACGTGGCTCGGTGCCTCGCCATCCAGCTGCTGGATGCGCTCGCCAAGATCGGTCTCGATGATCTCGATCCCGTGCTGTTCCATGAACTCGCGGAAGTTGCATTCCTCCGTCAACATCGACTTGCTCTTGATCAGCCGCCTGGCGCCGTGATCGTTCATGATGCGCAGCACCGTCTCGTTGTGCTCGGCGGCGTCGCGCGCCCAATGCACGTGGACGCCGTTCGCGCGCGCATTGGCTTCGAACTGCTCCAGGTACTGCGCCAGGTGGGTGAGCGTGTGCTCCTTGATGGCGGACGCCAGGATGCGCAGCTCCTCCCACTCCGGGATGCCGTGCATCTCGCGGTCCCGTTTCTGCCGCAGGTCCCACAGCCGCTCGTCGTGCATCTTCTCGTGCTCGGTGGCAGCGATAAATCGGTTCGCCGCCTCCGACTGGTCCACGCGGCGGTTGCCCACGACGTTGGCACCGCGCGGTTCGGCTTCGGGACTCTTGGACGGCTGCCGCTCGTCTGTCTTCGAGCGCATCGGTCTGGACGTGCCCTCGGCATGGTCCAGGCGCGTGCCGTTGCTCGTAGCACCTTCCGTGGGTCCGTGATCCGCCAGTTCCGGGTAAAGCATCGGATTTGCCTCACTCATGCCCGGGCTCCGTTCAGGATCTGGGCGATATGGATGTAGCGCTGCGGCAGGCCGAGCCGCTCGGCGCAGCCCTGCTGGTGCAGCATGCAGGAGCTGTCGGACGAGGTGACGTATTCGGCACCGACCTGATGCTGGTCGCGCACCTTGTCGTATCCCATCTTCGCCGACACGCCCTCCTCGAACACGGAGAAGGTGCCGCCGAAGCCGCAGCACTCGTCCGGACGCGCGAGTTCGACGAACTCGATACCCTTGACTTTGCTCAGCAAATCTATCGGCTTCGAAAAATGATCCATGCGCCGTTCGGAATAGCTGGCGATGCCGAGGCCGCGCAGCGTCTGGCAGTTGTTGTGCAGCGCGACCTTGTGCGGGAATTCCGCCCACGGGAACGCATCGACCTTGAGGATGTCGTGTAGGAACTCGACCAGCTCGAACGTCTTAGCCCGCACCGCCTTCACCTCCTCCGTCTGCTCGATCGCGTCAAACGAGAAGCGGACCTGGTGCACGCAGCTTCCCGAGGGGCCG
>CAXTZG010000195.1:2623-2974 GCA_964248625.1 uncultured Acetobacteraceae bacterium
TCGCAGCCCAGCCGCTCCAGCAGCTCGAGCGTGGCGATGCCGACTTCCGGGTGGAACGCATCGACGTAGCAGGGCACAAAAAGTCCGACGCGCATGGGCTAAGCTCCGGCCGTGGGGTCATTCGGTACAAATGGACCATCAGGATGCAGGATGTGACGGCTCGCCGCCGCTCAGTGGACCAGGTTGGTATGCGCGACATCGACGATCTCACGGCCGCGTCCGTCGATCACCGCTTTGATCAGCCACAGCCCGAAGCCGGCCGCCTGCTCCACGCCGATCTTCGGCGGCATGGCGAGTTCCTGTCGGGCGGATACGACGTCGAGCAGTGCCGGGCCGTCATACGCCAGCCAT
>CAXTZG010000196.1:0-592 GCA_964248625.1 uncultured Acetobacteraceae bacterium
CCGAACCAATGGGCCAGCATGCGCTACCTCGCGCCGGATTGGTTCGAGCGCATTGCCACGCATGAGGATGGCTTCGAGCGCACCATCCAGCGCAGCTGGAGCATCCGTGCCCTTGCCGACCGTGGCCGGCCCTACCTGGCCCTCGTCGAGCAGCCGGACCTGGCTCGTCTCACGCTGCAGCACGACTGGGATGAGCCGGTCCGGGTGCGACCGGAAGCGTGGACCCTACCGGCCGGAGCATTCGGGGAGGGAGCAGGACCGAGCTAAGGAAGAGGGATGCCGGCCGGCGACGTGCCGCGCAAGGGTCGGGCCGGGCGCCAGTGGCGCCCTTGCCCGGCGCGCCGCCGGCCGACGCGGGGAAGGGGTTCCACCAGCCATGAAGGGAGACCCCGATGCCTGCCCCATCACCCGGGATGGATTGGACCGACCAGACCATCTCCACCCTGCGCACTCTCTGGAGCGAGGGTCATTCGACCGCCGAGATCGGCCGGCGCATGGACACCACCAAGAACGCGATCGTGGGCAAGGCTCATCGCCTGCAGCTGCCGGCGCGGCCGTCACCGATCCGCGTTGCGTCGCCTGATCGCCCGAA
>CAXTZG010000196.1:673-1978 GCA_964248625.1 uncultured Acetobacteraceae bacterium
GGCCCCCCTGCCGACTGTCCTCCTCACAGCACCGGCTCCTGAGCCTCCTCCCGTCCACCCTGCGGCCCCGGCGACCGCCAAGCGGGCCGGCACATGCCAGTGGCCGATTGGCGAGCCTGGCAAGGCTGGCTTCCACCTATGCGGCGGCGAGCCTGCGCCGAGCAAGCCGTACTGCCCCAGCCACTGCGGCCGCGCCTACGTGCGCCCACGCATCGCTATCGACGCCTTCGCCGCGTCCTGAAGGAGAGCCAGCATGAGCACAGGCCCCCGGCGCGCCCGCATGCGCGCCCATCCGATGGAGGCGCACGTCTTCACCTTCGCGTTCTTCGGACCGGATGACCGGCGCACCGGCCGGCTCGCCACGGTCGTGGTGCGCGGCAAGATGGGCCATACCGGCGCGATTCCGACCGCCTACGAGAAGGCCAGAATGGTCGCTCCCGGGCCGTTCTGCATCGACATCCGCACCCGCCCGTCGCGGCGACTGCCCGAGCGCACGCCGCATCTCGACCGGATCTGCGCCGAGCACACTGGCTTCCGGTGCTTCCTGGACTTGCTCGTCGCGGCAGCAGATTACCGGCCCTCGATCCGGCTCGACCTCATGGGGCGGGACGGCATGGTGTTGGCGAAGGCCTACGACCGGATCCAGGCCCGGCTTGGAGACCGACGCCGGGCGTTTGTCACTTCCTGATTGTGACGTTCCTCGACCCTGATGACCGCGAACAAGGTAGTCTGCCTCATGGACATGAAGCTGGAGAGCACTTCCGACCTTTACCTGATCCTGGCGGTGCTTGTGCCCGGGTTCATCTACAATGGCGTCCTGTCACACTTCGTGCCGTTGCATCAGAACAGTGAGAAGGCATTGGTCCTGCTGCGGCTTCTGACAGCCACGGCGTTCAACTACGCCCTGTGCTCCCCGCTCATCTACCTGCTGGCAACGAACGCGTTGTTCCCGCATCGCGCCCTGCCTCAGGGCGTCACCTGGTTTCTCATCATCTTCGTGGTGCCGGTTCTGCTCGGTCTGGCCCGCGCGTCGATCATCCAGCAGGATCGTGGCCTCTGGTTCTATAAGCTTGTGCGGCTGCGGCCCATCAATCCTATCCCCACGGGATGGGACTGGATCTTCGGAAGGACCGAGCCGTGCTACGTGCTGATTACCCTGACCGATGGCACCGAGATCGCTGGCTATTTCGGGCCGAGGTCGATGGCATCATCCGATCCCGGGCGGAAGGATATTTTCATCGAGAAAGTGTATGATGTGCCAGCCGATGGCAGTGCATGGAAAGAGCTGGAGGGGACGCTTGGCAT
>CAXTZG010000196.1:1988-2903 GCA_964248625.1 uncultured Acetobacteraceae bacterium
CACAGATCTCCTACATCGCGTTCAAGGAGTAGCCCATGACCAAAAGCTCTTCTGCCCGGCCACGTATGGCTAATGATGGTTATCGTCCCATTACAGAAGGCTATCAGCCTGGGTCCCAGGTGATCCAGAAAGGCTACACGCCTCCCGTGTCGCACCAGCCACCCCCACCGAAAGGTGGCTCGGGTGCAATGAAGCCGAGCCGGACCACTGCAACAGCTCCGGAAAAGTAGGGAATGGCCGAGTAGCAGGCTGACCAGCAAGAGGATGTAGGGGAACAAGAAACAGCTGCCGCATGCCGGAACGCCGCGGCAAAGGGTGGGTCTCCGCCGGCCGCTGCGCTGGGCCGGCTGCGATCCCGTCGCGTACCGCGCCGCCTTTGCCCCGGTGCCCCGGATGCGACTGCCGGGGAGGTGTTCAGAGCCAGGAAAGGGCCGAGCACCATGGGCTTCATCCGTCGTCAGCCGCAAAGCGGCCAGTCTTCCCCATCGCGCGACCACTACGCGGAGGTTACCAACCGCATCATCGCTGCCCTCGAGGCGGGCGTGGTGCCGTGGCGCCGGCCGTGGAACCCAGGCCTTGCCGGCCAGGACGCGCTGCCGCGCAACGCCACCACCGGACGGCGCTACTCGGGAATCAACGTCCTCATGCTGGCGATGTCGCCGTTCGCGTGGAGCACCGGCGACAACCGCTGGTGCTCGTACAAGCAGGCGCAGGCCCGTGGCTGGCAGGTGCGCCGCGGCGAGCACGGCACGGTCGTGTTCTTCTTCAAGAAGCTGGCGGTGAAGGACGAGGCGGGCGGCTTCGATGGGGCGGGCGAGGGCGAGGAGCGGTTCATCCCCATGCTGCGCGCCCACACCGTGTTCCACGCCTCGCAGATCGAGGGTGTGCCAGAGCTTGTGCCGCAGACGCCGCTTG
>CAXTZG010000197.1:0-2886 GCA_964248625.1 uncultured Acetobacteraceae bacterium
ACAGCAAGACCTCGGCCTCCATGGCCGTCATGCCGGCTTCGATGCCGGCTCGCACCATCGGGCCGAGATACTGATCGTTCCAGCTCTGCCGCCAGCTCGGATGGGCCGAGACCGCGGCCATGGCGACGACGACTGCGACGTCGGGGCTGAACTGGACGCCGTCGCGCTGTGCCGCCTGCGAGGATGCCGAAAAGCTGTTCATGGCGCGCAGCGCCAGTTCCACAATCTCGGGGGCATCCAAGCGGACGGCTGGGTAGACGACGTCTAGCATGGCTGTCGCCGCCGCTTTGTGGGCCAGGTTGGCCGTCGTGACGTAGCAGTTCTGGAGCAGGGCGATCGTCAGCTTGCCGAACTGCGCGAGGATTGGCGAGTCTGGCCCGTCGATGCCCACCTCCCTGGCGCACGCGCAGATATAGCGGCGGGCCTGGGCGATGTCCCAAAGGTCACGCGGGTCGTCGTCGAATCCCGCGAGGACCCAGTCGATCATCGGCCGCGGCGGGCGTTGCGCCTTGGCCTGCCGCACGGCTTCCCGCACCATCTTGATGTTCTCGACGCCCATGTTCCCGGGGTCGCCGATCTCCATGATGATATTGGTGAAGCCGGGACGATCAGGATCGACCCTGCGCGCGCCGGACCTCATGCTTGCGCCAGCGGCCGGCAGGCGACCTTGAGCGAGCGGGGATCGTCCGGACGGCCGGCTGTCGTCACCACCGAGCTGTGCCCGCAAATCTGGCAGAGGACGACGTAGCGGCCGCAACGCCTGGCCGGATAGGGGAGCAGAGCATGGCAGGCGACGCGGGCGCCCTCGCTCACGTCCAGGTCGATCCCGTCCGGGTATGCAGGATTAGGCGCGCAAGTCGGTTTACGCCGTCCGTCATGCCAGGTGATTGCAAAATGTCCTGTCACGCATCGGCCTCCGGCGCTCTTTACTGCGTCACATAAAGCAGGCTAGTGGGTTTTCCCCCGATCGGACAACCCCCTTGAGCCAGCGTCTTGTCCCGTAACCCTTGCTTTACTGCGTTACATGGTGCGATGTAGCTGACAGCAACAGCCAGCAGGATCAGCAGCCCATGACAGTGCTAACGCTTGCCAGTCGAAAGGGCGGCACGGGCAAGTCGACGATCAGCATCGCCATCGCCGCGATGCTCGCTGCCGAGGGCTGCGACGTCGCCCTGGTCGACACCGACCCGACCGAGGCGAGCTTCCGGTGGGTCACCGAGAAGTACAGCGGCGGCGGGGTTCTGGCCTCCTATGCCGAAGCCGACACCGAGGCGCTGGCGATCCTGCTGCCCCGGTTGAGCGAGATCCACGCCGTGCTGATCATCGACACCGCGGGGTTCGGCAACCAGGCCGCCACCGTGGCGATGGGGGCAGCCGACGCGGTGCTCGTGCCGGTGACGCCAGGCGAGGGCGACGTGGTCGAGGCGGGCCGGACGATCGGCTTCGTGGAAGGCCTGGCGCGGATGGCCAGACGGCCGATCCCGATCCGGGTGCTGCCCAACCGCATGCGCCGCACCACCAACCTGACCCGGCACGTGCTCGAGGAGCTGGACGCGATGAACTTGCCCCGCATGGCGTCAACCCTTAGCGACTCTGTCGGCTATGGGGAGCTGTCCTTCTCGGGAGGGCTGCACAGCAACGGCACGATGGCGAACGAGATCGCCGCGCTGGTGCAGGAGCTGCGCGGCAAGGCCTTCCTGCCCGCGCTTGATATGTGCACAACGTTACTTGAAGACATGAAGCAGTAAGGTCGAACCATGGCAGCAAAATCATCCCTGAAGCCCGCAAGCCGCACGCCCAGCGCGCCGGCGCTGGCGACAAAAGGCGCCCCCGTGCGCAAGGCGGTCGCCAACGCGGCCCAGCTGCGCCAGCTCGCCAAGGCAGAGCAGAGCCAGCCACCAGCCGTGCAGCCTGCGGCATCGGAGCCGCAAGTCACGATGAACTTTCGGATCAGCGCGACCCTGGCGAAGCAGCTCTCGAAAGCAGCCGAGGCCGAGGAGACGACGCAGAAGGTGATCCTGGCGCGCGCGCTGCATGGCGCCGGGTTCGACGTGCCCGACTGCGACCTGCTGGATCGTCGCGCAACTCGTCGCTGGTAGAGTCGCAGCATCGCGTCAGCTTTTCGTTATCTGACCGGTTGCGATTCCGATTGTACGGGGGCAGGCTACAACCTGTCCGCGTACTGGACAGGGGAAAGACCCGTTTCATGACCTAGAAAAGCTGAAGGCCGCCTCCGGGAAAGGGAGACGGCCCACGCAACCGAACCGAAGTTCGGGAGAAGTGACAGGTAACGGACGCAACACCCGTAACCTGCCATCCCGCAGCCTCGAAAGCAACCCAGGTTGCTGCAGGAAGCGTGTGCCTAAATCTCGGGGGTCGCCTCGGCTGGGGAAAGCCGATGGACGACCGACTCTCGCCTGAACAAGCCGGCGCGATCCTGCGCCGAGCTCGCCGCCTCCGACGCCGCGATCGTCGGCCCGATCGCCTGACCCATCGCGTCAGCCACCGCATCAGCAAGAGCCAGTTCGCGCTGCTGGACGCCCTGCTGTTCGCGTGTGGCCGCCGCTGCGGTCAGGCCAGCATGGTGGTCACCTACAGCCAGATGCAGGCGGGCGCCGACCTGGCGCGATCGACCGTGGCGGGTTGCCTAGCGGGCCTCGAGGCCCTGGGCTTCATCCAGCGCACCCGGCGCCGCGTGCTGGTCGACCATGGCGCCGCCGGTCGGATCTGGCAGCAGCTGCCCAGCCGCTACCGGCTGCTGCCGGCGGATCCCCGCGAGTTTGATTTTCGGCCTGACTCTGAGACCTTGAATCTTTCCTACGTGGCGGAAGCTGTTGCCGGGCCGGCGCAGAAGGCTGCTCAGGACGCATTGCGCGCGGTTAGGGA
>CAXTZG010000198.1:0-2833 GCA_964248625.1 uncultured Acetobacteraceae bacterium
GCCAGGAAGCCGGCCGCAGCAAAACCCGACATCGTGCAGGCGACGGTCAAGGCTCCGCCCAAAGCGGCGCCGGCCAAGCGAACGGCGCCGAAGGCCGCCGCGAAGCCGGCCGCGGCCGGCAAGCCGGTCGCCAAGGTTGCCGCGAAAGCCGCCGGAGCCGTCAGCAAGAAGCGCGCCTGATGCCAAAGCGCCCGCCCGGCACGCAGGCCGCGACACCGGCGATCGGGCCTGGCCGGGCGGCTGCCGGCCTGCTGCCGGACCGCAGCGAGCTGCGGCGCTTCATCGCGGGCGCCGCCGGCCGCATCGGCAAGCGCGAGGTGTCGCGGGCCTTCGGGCTGGGACCCGAGCATCGCGCAGCCCTGCGCGACCTGCTGAAGGAGCTGGAGCGCGAGGGCGTGCTGGCCAATGCCGGCGTCAGGCGATACCGCGAGGCCGGACGGCTGCCGGAATCGATGGTGGTGCAGATCACCGGCACCGACACCGGCGGCGACGCGCTGGCGCGGCCGGTCGGCTGGGAGGGCGGCGGACCGGCGCCCGCCATCTACATGCATCCCGAACCGAAAGGCCGCGCGGCGCTGGCGCCGGGGCAGCGCGTGCTGGCGCGCCTCAAGCCGATCGGCAACGGCAAGTACGAGGGCCGCACCCTCAAGCGGCTGGAGTCCCAGCCCGGCCGGGTGCTGGGGGTGTTCCGGCCGGCAGCGCCCTCGGACGAGCCATACCGGCGCGGCCACGTCGCCGAGGCCGGCCGGGTCGTGCCCACCGACCGGCGGGTGAAGGCCGAATGGAGCGTGCCCCTCGGCGAGACCGCGGGGGCCGAGCCGGACGAGATCGTGCTGGCCGAGCCGCTGCCCCATAACGGCTACGGGCTGAAGCCGGTGCGGGTGATCGAGCGGCTGGGACGCCTGGGCGACGCGCGCTCGGTCAGCCTGATCTGCCTGTTCACGCACGACATCCCGCAGGTGTTTCCCGAGGCGGCGATCGCCGAGGCCGAGGCCGCCACCGAGACCGGGCTCGCCGGCCGCACCGACCTCCGCGACCTGCCGCTGGTGACCATCGACGGCGAGGATGCGCGCGATTTCGACGACGCGGTGTTCGCGCAAGCCGACCCGGGCGGCGGCTGGCGGCTGGTGGTCGCGATCGCGGATGTCGCGCACTACGTCCGCACCGGCTCCGCCCTGGACCGCGAAGCGCGCCATCGCGGCAACTCGGTGTATTTCCCCGACCGCGTGGTGCCGATGCTGCCCGAGGCGCTGTCGAACGGCTGGTGCTCGCTTAAAGCAGGCGAGCCGCGCGGCTGCCTGTTCGTGGAGATGCGGATCGGAGCCGACGGCGCCAAGCATGCGCACCGTTTCGGCCGCGGCCTGATGCGCAGCGCCGCCCGCCTGACCTACGACCAGCTGCAGGCGGCGGCGGACGGCGAGCTCGGGCTTGCCTTGCCGGATGGGCTGCTGGACAGCCTCTACGGCGCCTTTCGCGCGCTGCTGGCGGCACGCGCGCGTCGCGGCACGCTGGATCTCGACCTGCCGGAACGCAAGGTGGTGCTGGGCGAGGACGGCACGGTGGAGGCCATCACCCCGCGCCCGCGGCTCGACAGCCACCGGCTGATCGAGGAGTTCATGGTGCTGGCCAACGTGGCCGCAGCCCAGGAGCTCGAGCGGCTGCACCAGCCCTGCATGTACCGGGTGCATGCGCCGCCGTCGCCCGAAAAGCTCGACGCGCTGCGCGACCTGCTCTCGACGCTCGACATCGCCCTGAAGCCGGCGGGCGAGGTCCGCCCGGCCGACCTCGACCATGTGCTGCAGCAGGTGGCCGGCACCGAGCAGGCGCCGCTGATCAACGAGATGGTGCTGCGCGCCCAGAGCCAGGCTGAATACAGCCCGGACAACCAGGGCCATTTCGGACTGGCGCTGCAGCAATATGCGCATTTCACCAGCCCGATCCGGCGCTATGCCGACCTGCTGGTGCATCGCGCGCTGATCGCCGGCCTCAGGCTCGGCGAGGACGGGCTGGGCCGTGACGAGGCGGCAGGCTTCACCGACGCGGGCGAGCACATCACCGGCACCGAGCGGCGGGCGGCGCTGGCCGAGCGCGACGCGATCGACCGTTACATCGCTGCACACATGGCGGGTAAAGTCGGCGCCACCTTCCAGGCGCGCATTTCCGGCGTGACCCGCTTCGGCCTTTTCGTCACATTGCTGGAAACCGGCGCCAGCGGACTGGTGCCGATCTCTTCCCTCAGCTCCTCCGTGGCCGACGATTTCTGGATGCATGACGAAGCAGCACAGGCGCTGACCGGGCAGCGGACACGCCAGTCCTTCCGGCTGACCCAGAGGATCGAGGTCAGGCTGGTCGAGGCGACGCCGCTGACCGGCGGCCTGCTGTTCTCGGTCAGCGGCGATCCGGCATCGCGGCCCTTGCCGCCGGCAGCCGGACGCGATCCCGGTCGCAGGCAGGACCCGCGGTCCCGGGCGACGACCGGCCGCGCGCACGGAGGCGGCAAGCGCGGTCCGTGACCGGCGGAGGTGGATCCGGCCGTCGCCTCGATGCCTGCAACGGGCGGCCGGCACGGCGCCGGTCGCGGCGCCGCATGCTGCTGCTCTGCCTGCTGCTCTGCATCATGGTCGCGTCCGGGCCGCGCGCGGGCCGCGCGCAGCCGCCGCCCGACGAGCCGCCGCTGGACCAGGCGCTGGCCACCAGCGTGATCGAGACCGCGCTGACGGTGCTGCAGCCGCGGACGCTGGAGCCGCATAGCGCACGCCAGCTCGCCGTCTGGGGGCTGAACGGCATCACCGCCATCGATCCGGGCCTGACCGTGGAGACGTCGGGCGCCGCC
>CAXTZG010000199.1:0-2810 GCA_964248625.1 uncultured Acetobacteraceae bacterium
GGTACAGGTGATCACGATCGACCGGATTGGTTGATCACCATCACCGGAATACGCACAGGGGCACCTGTGCCGCCCACGGCCGGGGGTGGTGGCACCGGTCGGCTTTGATCTGGCTCACTACAAGCTTCCGGACGAAGTCGAGGACCCGTCCGCGGTCAACCTGGCGATCAAGGCGTGCCTGATCCAGCCGAAGCGGCCGGTGGAGATCTGCGCCAAGCTGGGGTTGGGCGGAAAGGAGGTCCGGCACCAGCTGAAGAGCATGGCGCGTTCGGGCCAGATCGAGCGGATCGGCTATGCCCTTTACGGGCTTCCTGACGCACCCAGGCCTGCGGCCATGGCGGGACGGCCGGTCCGCACGCAGCCGATCCGGGATGCGATCCTTGCCTACGTGACTGAGCCACGCCGCGCCTGTGAGGTGGCAGCGCACATCACCCGCCCGATCGCGACGACGACAGGACACCTGGCGAAGATGAAGCGGCTTGGGCTGATCGTGCAGACGGAGCGCGGCGTCTACCTCCGCGCGAACCGCGACCGGACAGACCTGAAGGAGCGCCGCCTGGGGATCGCAGCGTGAAGTCGGCACCGGAGGAAGACGCTCGACCTGTTCAGCCGCCGCTATGGGTGCAGGTGCAAGGTTGGTCCATTGCACTGACGAGTGCAGCCATGTTCATCGGTCTGCTGGATACCCGATCTGATATCCGGCAAGGGTTGCTTATCGGGATCGTGGTGACAGAAGCAATCGTTCCATGGGCGATGATAAGCTTGGTCATAATGACGCTTTCCCTGATGGCCTTAATGTGGTGGGCAAGAAGTCCCAAGCGGGACATATTCCTCAGAACCGGTGCTGCCATGTGTGTTTGCGCATTGAGCATAGCTTTAGGAATGTTTGGGCTCAGGTATTTGACCGGCACTTTCTTCGTCGCTGGGACTGTCTTGTACATGGGACTTGGCGCCGCGGAACTCATGTTCATACAAATTGTGATCCCGAATTGGGAAACGCGCGGTTTCCTTCGGCATCCAAAAGTGATGCCGGATCTCAGGCAGTCGGCGGAACAGCCGTGATGGATCGGATGAAAAGGCTGCAGAGCATCGCGGTTCTGGTCGCGGCCGCGGCGAGTGGGCAGGCATCCGCTGCACCCACGGCGGGCCTGCTTCCTCCGTGTGAGGCGGTCCAGCTGTCGCTGTTGCTCGATGCTGGCTTGCTGGATTTCGGAGGTAGGCCGGATCGCGGCACCCGCCTAGTCGTGCGCAACGGTGGCGCATCAGCATGTCGCATTCCCGGACTGCCGCCGGTTATCTTTCGCGACGCACGCGGGCGTCTGCTGCCGATCGAGCGACAGATACCTCCCGGCATGCATCCTGGTCCTGTCGTGCTGCCGGCCGCGGTTCCTGTGGCGGGTGAGGTTAAAGCTCGGCTTGGATGGTCCTCGGAAGACAGTCTCAAGGGAGGCCGCTGTTACAGCCCGGCGACGATCGAGATCACGATCGGGCAGCAGGCGATCAGCCACCCATTCCAGGACAGCTTTTGTGGCTCTGCAGGTCAGCCGGCGAAGTTCACACAAGGCTGGTTCAGTTCGAAACTGATCAAGGAGACGGCTCGATGACCGGCCAGTTGGAACACCAGGTCTGGGACAGCCGGACGGCCATCCTGGTTGCGAGCATGCGTCCGGTGGTGGCTTGGGCACGCGAGCATCAGGGCGCCCGGATAGAGGCACCGATGCTGCCTGGGCTGCTGTCGCTGTCGTCGTTGGAGAGCGTGCTGCTGGACCGGACGCTGCCGGTTCCGGGACTGGACGGCGAGGTGTGTCTGGTCGATCTGGATGGCATGCCCGAGCACGTCTTCACCATGCTTGCCGGCTACCTCGAGGCGACGCCGGCCTGGTATGGGCAGCGGTGCGACGAGGGCCCGCGGCATGACCTGGTGCGGCAACAGCATATGTATGTGCTGCTATCGGCGCGGCCCCACCTGCCGGCGCTGCTGGCCTAGGCACGACACGCCATACTGTCTGCCGGTTGCCTGGCCTGGACGGCATGCGAGCCTGGGGACCTGGGTTGCGGCGGGGGCGGGCTGCTTGGAGCCTGCGCCCGACGCGGCCCTGGTGCCTCTAGGCGAGCGTGCCCCGCACGACGGGGGCGGACGGCGGAGAGAGGCATGCTCCGTGGCGGGCCGGGGTTGCGGCGGGTGCGGGCCGTTTGGGCCTGCGCCCGACGCGGCCCCGGCCTGCCTGACGGGGCGTGCCGGGCCAGCGCACGATGGCGGCCGGTGGTGGTGCCCGGCCGCGCCAAAGTGTGGAAGGCAGGTATGCTGCCTTCCAGGTTTGGACTAGTGCGGAGGCATCTTCTGGAGCACGTAGCCGACGAGTAGGAGCAGGCAAGGCGTTGCCAGGAAGAGAAGGATGGTCTCGATCATTCGCGTAGTCCTTCCAACCTCTTGAGAGCGGCTCGATGTAGCCAGAACCCCATACCGATCAATATAGCGACGGCCACCACCCAAAGCCACAACCGCAAGTGGGTGGGTGCTGCGCCGAAGGTGAGCAAGCCGAACGGGGTGATGGTTCCGGCGGAAAGGCATCCGCCGGCGACCGAGTTCAGCAGCCCGGCCTGCATCTTGGTTTGCTCGTTGTGGATCTGTGTCTTGAGGTCCATGGATTTCGTTGTGCGATGGGTGAAGCGGTGCGGCGCGGAGGGTGGCGGGAGCCTTTCGGTTCCCGCCTTTTGCCCTTACATGCCGAGGGCTGCCATCTGTGCGTCTGCGGCCTGCCGGGTGACGCTGCCGGCCGGGTTCGGGGTGCTGCCCTCGTAGGGCTTCC
>CAXTZG010000200.1:0-2782 GCA_964248625.1 uncultured Acetobacteraceae bacterium
GGCCTCGCCGGGTCGATCGCCGCCTTGGCTTTGGCACCCGTGCTCGGCGCTGCGCCGGCCTTCGCGCAGCTCGCCTCCACCTCGTCGGTCGCCGCCTCGACTCCGAGCGACGTGCAGACGTCGCTGCCGCAGGTCACGCCCGGCTTCGAGCCGATCGGGTCCACGACGTTCGCTGCGGCACCGAGCTCGGCCAATACCTCCGTGCTGGGCGCCGGGACGCAGCTCGCCCAGATCGCGCCGCTGCCGTTCGCGTCCACCACCGCGCCGTTGAACGCCGGCGCCGGCTCGCCCGCCACCGAGAACGTCCAGGTGACGGGCTCGCGCCTGCGCACCAGCAACACCACCAGTGCCGCCCCGATCACCGTCATCACCTCGGCGCAGATCACGCAGTCGAGCGCGCAGACGCTTGAGGACGTGCTGCGCAAGATCCCGTCCATCGGCACCCAGGGTATTTTCGGAAGCACCAACAACGGCGGAAACGGCGCGTCGTGCATCGATCTGCGCAACCTCGGCATCAACCGCACCCTGGTGCTGGTCGATGGCCGTCGCTTCGTGCACACGCCTGACGGCACCGGGTCGGACTGCGTCGACTTCGACACCATCCCGCTCGCCATGGTCGACCGGGTCGAGATCCTCAAGGACGGCGCCTCGACCATCTACGGCGCCGACGCGATCGCGGGCGTCATCAACGTCATCCTGAAGAAGAACTTCGTCGGCACGCAGATCAATGTCGGCGGCAACGTCAGCGCCTCCGGCGACGACAAGCAGGGCGACATCCAGGGCACCACCGGCTTCGACTTCGCCCAGGGCCGCGGCAACGTGGCGCTGAGCGGCCGCTATCTCGACCGTGGTCCGATCGAGCAGAAGGACCGTGATTGGGCAACCCCGGCCGTATCGGCAGATGAAGGTCCTGGCGCACCCTATGAAATTGGTTCCGGATTTCCGGTCGCTGGCCGCATCTTCGGCGCCGGAATCGCAACCAGCGACACTGTCATCAATAACAAGCTGGAGCCGTTCCAGAACACCTATAACGGCGCCGGCATCAACCCGAACATCAACGGTCGCTACGACTTCGGCGCGACGCAGCAGCTGAGCGATCGCGAGACGCAGGGCAACTTCGCCGGCAACTCGCACTTCGACATCAACGATCACGCCACCGTCTATCTGCAGGGCTACTACACCCATAAGGGGACGCAGGAGCAGCTTTCCGGCCAGCCGGTCACCGGCAATCCGAACACCGGGCAAAGCTTTGACATCCCGCAGGGCAATCCGTTTGCCGAAGCGCTCGGCTTCAACGAGGAGCTTCAGGAAGATCGCCGCGTCACCGACTTTGATCCACGCATCTATAAGACGTCGTCCGACACCTGGCAGCTCACTGGCGGTGTCAGGGGCAACATCATCGGCAACTACGACTACGACCTGTATTACAGCTACGGTCGGTCGGTGAACACGATCACCACGACGGGCCAGATCAACTTCAACAATCTGGAGCAGACGGTCGGTTTCCAGAGCCTCAATGATGGCACCATCGACGACGGCATCTACAATCCCGGCGTCTGCACCGGCTCCTGCGTGCTCGGGAATCCATTCGGCGCCGGCAACGAGAGCCCTGGCGCCATCAAGTATGCGAGCTTCACGTCTGTTGAACGCGCAACCTACCAGTTCCGCGACATCGGCGGCACGGTCACCAACAACAAGATCGTGCAGCTGCCTTACGGCCCTCTGGGCGTCGCCATCGGTTTCGAGCATCGCGGCGAGCAGGGCTCGGATCGGCCCGACCCGATCATCCAGAGCGGCCAGTCGACCGCGGCCATCAGTGCGCCGACAGGCGGCGGCTTCAACGTGACGGAAGCCTTCGGCGAGCTGCAGATCCCAATCCTGAAGAACCTGATCGGCGTCAAGGACCTGTCGGGCAACATCTCCGGCCGCTGGTCGGACTACAACACCTTCGGCTCGGTGGAGAACTACAAGCTCAGCCTGAACTATTCGCCGACGCGCGATATCCGCTTCCGCGCCAACGTGGCCAGCGGCACCCGCCAGCCGGCGATCTCCGAGGCGTTCGGCGGCGACACCCTGTCCTTCAACACCGCCAACGATCCGTGCGGGCAGATCTCCAGCTACGGGGCCCTCGCCGGCATCGTAGGCGCCAACTGCACCAAGCAGGGCGTCGGTCCGAGCAGCGGCTACAAGTCGAATTCCTCGCAGATCGCCACCATCACCGGCGGCAATCCGAACCTGCAGCCCGAGACGTCGCACACCTACACCATCGGCACCGTCATCACCCCACGCTGGACGCCGGCGCTGGCGATCACGGTGGACTACTTCCACACCAAGATCGCCAACCAGATCAACTCGCTCAACACCCAGTTCATCGCCGACAGCTGCTACACCAGCGTCAACTTCAGCAGCCCGCAATGCGCCGCGGTCGGCGGCCGCACCGCGACAGGGCAGATCAGCACGGTCTCAGCGGTCGAGACCAACCTCGGCGAGGTGCATACCAACGGCATCGATGCCGACATCAGCTACCTGATCAGGCTTGGCGGCGGCAATAATATCCAGCTCAGTACCGACCTGACCGACACCATCGGCTATACCGAGCAGCTGGTGCCGGGTGGCCCGTTCGTGAACCTGAAGGGCCGGCTGTCGACGGTCAGCACCAACATTCTGAGCCTGTCGGGCTATCCGGTCATCCGCGACAACTCGACGATCACCTACTCGAAGGGCGGTTTCAGCTTCAGCTGGACGCTGCGCTACATCGACGGCCTGCTCTACAACAACGGCG
>CAXTZG010000201.1:0-2764 GCA_964248625.1 uncultured Acetobacteraceae bacterium
GGCCTTCGGTGAAGAACCCGAGGACGAGCGGCACATGACCCCGCGGCAGGCGCCTGCCCGCGGTGCGGCCTTCCAGCAGCTCGGCGTGACGCGGCTGGTCGACGACCTCCCAGTGCCGGCGCAGCCAGGCTTCGGCATCGGGATGAGCGGCACCGAGGCGGAGGAGTGCTGCTGGCACCGGCAGCAGGGCCTGCAGGTCCAGCGGACACTGCGTGTTCCGGTGCGGATCGCGCCCGTTGCGGGCATGCCGCGCCTCGATCGCCTCCCGGAACTGGCGGGCCAGGATCCGGCACTCGGCAACCGACAGGCCCGGTCGCTCGGGACCGCCGAACGCGAAGGCCAGCACCTCGTCCTCGAAGCCGCTGTCGTCGACCCGCCACGGGATGAAGCCCGGACCGTGAGCGGCACCGGCAAACGACGCCACCGCCGCTGCTGGCCCGTGCACGATCAGGTGCCACCACTGCCAGCTGATCCCGCTGCCGGCAGCCGTCCGGGTACCAGCCCGATCCTGACGTGCCTGCCTGGCCGCCGCCTGCTGCCGGCGCGTCGGCGGTCGGGCTTCGCTCTCCTTGTCGGTGGGAGGTGGTGCCGGGGCTCGGCGCTGCGGCGGCGGCAGGTCGTCCCACGGCAGATGGAAGCCGGTCATGTCACAGCCCGAGCCGCCTGGCGGGGCTGTCGGAGATCAGGCTGGAAAACAGCGTGGAAGAGTGACCCGGCTACGGGGTGAACAGCGCCGAAACGGGACCCACCCTGCAGCATGACCCACTCTCCTCCCGGTTGTGCGGGAGGGGCGGTAGCCGGGATGCTGACGGTGGATACGATTGGCCGGATCAGACGGGAATACTTTGTTGGCAAGAAGACGATCCGGGAGATTTCCCGATCGCTGAAGGTTTCGCGCAAGGTCATCCGCAAGGCGATCCGCACCCCGGCCACGGAGTTTGCCTATGTCCGCAAGCGCCAGGTCCAGCCTCAGCTGGGCTTGTTCGTCGGACGGCTGAACCAGCTGCTTGAGGAGAACATCAAACGCTCGGCGCGGGAGCGGCTGACGGCGCGTCGGCTGCATGAGCTGCTTGGCGCTGAGGGATATGTCGGCGCCTATGACAGTATCCAACGGCACGTACGGGCCTGGCGGAGGGATCACGGCAAGACGGATGCGGTGTTCGTGCCGCTCTGGTTCTCGCCTGGTGAGGCCTATCAGTTCGACTGGTCGCACGAGACCGTGGTGCTGGGCGGCACGACGACGGAGATCAAGGTCGCGCACGTCCGGCTTTGTCACAGCCGGAGGTTCTTCATCCGTGCGTATCCGCGCGAGACCCAGGCTCGACGTATACGTCGAGGGTGTTCGATGCACACGACCAGGCGTTCCGGTTCTTTGGCGGAACATGCCGACGCGGCATCTACGACAACATGCGGACCGCGGTGGATGCGGTGTTCGTCGGCAAGGCACGCCAGTTCAATCGCCGCTTTCTGCAGATGTGCTCTCACCATCTGGTAGAGCCAACGGCCTGCACGCCGCGCTCGGGCTGGGAGAAGGGCCAGGTCGAGAACCAGGTGGGCACGTCGCGAGAGCGACTGTTCACCCCACGACTGCATTTTCCAGGCTACCCGGAGCTAAATAGCTGGCTCGAAGCACGCTGCCTGTCGCTGGCCCAGGAGAGCGGGCATCCGGAGGCGAAAGACCGGACGATCTGGCAGGTGTTCGAGGATGAGCGATCGGCGCTGATCCCGTATTGCGGCCCGTTCGACGGCTTCCACGAGAAGACCCTGGGTGTGCAGAAGAACTGCCTGGTGCAGTTCGACCGCAATCGCTACAGCGTCGACGCCCGTGCCGTTGGCCGGACGGTCCAGCTGCATGCCTATGCCGAGCGCATCATCATCCGGCTCGATGGCGCACTCGTCGCCGAGCATCCGCGCCATTTCGGTCGCGACCATGTGGTCTACGATCCGTGGCACTACGTGCCGGTGCTGGCTCGCAAGCCAGGGGCGTTGCGCAATGGCGCACCGTTCCGGGACTGGCAGCTGCCGCCGGCACTGGCGCAGGTGCGCCGCCGCCTGTCTGCCCATGCCGATGGGGACAGGCAGTTCGTCGACATTCTCGGCGCGGTTCTGGCCGATGGCCTGGATGTGGTCGAGGCGGCCTGCGCCGAGGCACTGGAGGCAAAGCTGTTCAGCCGCGATGTGGTGCTGAACCTGCTGGCGCGCCGCCGCGAGCCTGCGCCGCCTGCAAATCTGGCATCGACCGGGCCGGCGCTGACGATCGAGCCAGTCGCCGACTGTGCCCGATACGATGCCCTCAGAACACCAGGAGAGATCATTGGAACGCGTTCAGATCCTCGACTTGATGGGTCAGCTGAAGCTGGCCGGCATGCGGGCAGCCTATGACGAGATCCTCTAGGAGGGGATCCGACGACAGCAACCGATGCCCCATGTCATCGGCGCCCTGCTGCGCGCCCAGACCTCGGCGGCGCATGCCCGCTCGATCGCCTACCAACTCGGCATGGCGAAGTTCCCGATGGCCAAGACGCTGGCGCAGTTCGATTTCGGTGCGTCACCCGTCAACGAGGATCTGGTCCGCGAGCGTCATGGCGGCGAGTTCCTCGACCAGCAGCGCAACCTGGTCATCGTCGGTGGCACCGGCACCGGCAAAACCCACTTCGCCGTGGCGATCGGCTCCAACTGTGTCCGCCAGGGCAGACGCGCCCGGTTCGACGTTGTTGCATGGATTGGCTTTGAGGTTGGAGGCGCCCTACCCGGGGTTGCGTTA
>CAXTZG010000202.1:0-2763 GCA_964248625.1 uncultured Acetobacteraceae bacterium
CCAGCGCCGATCCGACCAGGTTCGGCAAGCATGCGTTCGACCTCGGCTACTATCGACGGGCGGCCTGGTATCTCGACGGTTACGAGGTGCTGACCGGCAGCCGGCCGGACCATTACTGGTTCGCCAACCAGGAAATCCGGGCGCCCTACCTGACGTCGATCGTGGAGCTGGACCATGAGGCGGTCGCCGCAGGCCAGGCCGAGAACAACCTGGCGGCCGAGCTGTTCGCCGACTGCCTCCAGACCCAGGACTGGCCCGGCTATCGCCACGCCAGCGACCGCACGAAGGATCGCGCCTTCCGGGTCGGCCTGCCGAACTACGCCTACACGCGGATCGACGAGCGGTTCGCCATCTGATGCCGATCGTCACGGTCGCGCCCGTCACGCGCAAGGGCATCAAGATCCTGGTCTCGTTGTACGGCATGTCCGAGACCGGCAAGACGATGACGGCCCTGCTGCTGGCGGCCGGGATCCAGCCTGACCCAGCCAAGCGCGGGCTGCTCGATACCGAGGGCGGCGAGCGCGGCCGGGCCTATGCGGACTCTGTCGCCGGCGGCTTCATGTATGGCGCGCTGACGGCGCCCTTTACGCCGGAGCGCTACCGGGAAGCCCTGATGGACTTCGTCGCCGCCGGGGTCGACACCCTGGTGGTCGACAGCACCAGCCACGCCTGGTTTGCCGAGGGCGGCGTGCTCGACATGGTCGAACAGGTCCCGGCAGGCGGGAATGAACTGGCGAAATGGGCCAAGCCGAAACGCCGGCTGTCGAAGATGACGCAGCAGTGGCTGTCGTGCGGGCTGCACCTGATCCTGTGCTCGCGCGGCAAGCAACCCCTGATCGATGGGCCGCTCGGTCGGAATGGCAAGCCCACCCTCATCTCGGGCCCGGTGGTCCCGGTGCAGGAGAAAAGCCTGCGTTTCGACATGACGATCATGGCGCTGATGCTCGGCGACGGCCGTTTCTCGATCGCCAAGGAAGACGGCGGCAAGTGCCCCGGCAGCTTGCGGCCGGTGTTTGCGAACCACCAGGTCATGGGCGAGGACATGGGCCGTCAGCTGATCGCCTGGGCGGGCGGGCAGGACATGACCACGCCGCAGCAGCGAGCGCTGCGCATGACCGGCGAAATGGAGGCCGGCCTCGGCAGCGATGCGTTCCGGATCTGGTGGCGGGACGCCATCGCGCCGGCCGAGCGGCATTACCTGAAAGCCCATGTCGCGAACTTTCAGTCGATCGCGGCGGCAGCCGACCTCGAGCGCGCGACGCAGCTCGCGGCCGAGCAGGCGGCCGCCAGCGAGGGCGACCTCGACGATCCGTTCGGCGCCGCCGCGGTCGGAGCAGCGATCCCCGCTGGCATCGCATCACCGGGGGCTGTTGAGCCGGCGGCGGCCCAAGTATAGTTTCGCAGGGCGGCCAGCAGAGCTGTCCATGATCTGGCCGGATGCAGTCAGGGAGTTCCAGCAATGAACGCCAACAGACCAGCCGCCGCACCCGTCAGGAAACCGGCGTGAGGACGGCTCCGCAGCCGCTCGTGTCGCTGAAGCGGCCAAAACCCGAACCCGCTTTGCAGCGCCAGCCTCGCACATGCAGGCCGCCCCCCGACCAGCGGGAAGCCGAATATCACTGGGTATTCCTCAAAGGGGAGGGCTTCCGCGTCTGGCAGCTGATCAGCGAGACGTGGTTCCCGAGCGACGAGGCGCTGACGGTGCACGAGGCCACGCAGGCGGGCTGGGTCTACGTCAAGCCGGCCGAGCCGCCGATCCCACGAGATGCGCTGGTCGTGCCGAAAGGCGAGGCCCTGAAGGTGCGCGCGCTGCGTTAAATAATGCTTGCGTTACAGCGTTACGGCGTTAAGAGAGAGGGACACCAGGCGGGAATTGCCCCGCCTGGTATGAGGAAGTCCCCATGCAAGCCGAATATCTCTCCTGCGCCGCGACCGCCAAGCTGATCCGTGCTGCTCTGAAGCTGGCGTTCCCAGCGACCAGCTTCCGCGTGCACTCGAAGAACTACTCCGGCGGCGCCTCGATCACGATCAACTGGATCGATGGTCCGACCGACCGCCTGGTGGCGGCAGTGTCCGGGCCGTTCCAGGGTGGCCGCTTCGACGGATCGATCGACATGGCCACCACCCACAACAGCTGGCTGCAGCCTGACGGCAAGGCCTGCATGGCCGTCGACCAGGGCACGACTGGCAGCAAGGGCAGCCGGGCCCCGGAGGAGAACGCCATGCCAGTGCCAGGCTGCCGCCTTGTCCGCTTTGGCGCCGACCACGTCTTCACCTATCGCGCCCTGAGCCCTGCCTTTGCTGGCCGCGTGCTGGCGCGCGTGCAGGATCGCTATGGCAGCAAGGCGCAGCTGGCCGTCGAAGTCTCCAAGCACGACGGATCGGCCTACCTGACAGGCGACAGGGCGCCCCGGCATTGCTTGGGCGCCCTTGCCATGTCCGGCGCCTGATACCCGCCCTGGCGCCGCCCCAGGCCCGCCGGGCGGCGTTTCTCCCCCATGCGGAAATCGCGCAAATAATCGAGCAGACGCTCGCTGTTTGCTCGCTGCTCGATTTAGGGGCGGGCGCCTAGCACATGTTACGGTGCTCAGTCCTACTCAGACTGCTCAGGACCGAGCAGTCTGGGTCACTCTGGGTCACTGGCCGGCCTGAACCCGCCCCCTGATCGCCGTTCTCGCCAGGCGGCCTCGACTCGGGCTCGACTCGAGTCCCTAACCGCGCGCAATGCGTCCTGAGCAGCCTTCTGCGCCGGCCCGGCAACAG
>CAXTZG010000203.1:0-2710 GCA_964248625.1 uncultured Acetobacteraceae bacterium
GCGCAGGCCGTTCACAGTGGCGTAGCGATGCGCGAAGCCCGGGAGCTCTGCATCCGGACGCGATGCTGGCTCGGCATCAATGACGGTCAAGGCGTTCATGGTGGGTCTCCTAGGATGAAACAGGATGGCTGGCACGGGACCGGGCCGCGAACAGCAGCATCGCCGCGGCGGCCGCCGCGATCCCCGAGACACAGGTCCAAGGCCAGCCATGCGTCGCATAGATCCAGCCGCCGACCGCAGCTCCGGCTGCCCCGGCCGCGAAATACACCGCCATGAACGAGCCGTTGGCACGTGCCCGCAGTTTTGGCTCAAGGCCGAGAACATCGCGTTGAGCGAACACGGCGTGTCCCGTAACGCCCGCACCGATCAGCACGGAGGCGAGGCCCAGCAACATCAGGCCGGTCGAAGACGACGGCGATGCGGCCGCAAATCCAAACCCAATGCCCACAGCGCCGATCGATAATATGGTCCCGACCAAACCCTGCCCCCGATCGGCAGCCCGGCCCGCCGCCGAGGCGGCAATCACGCTGGCGATGCCGGTCAACGAGAACAGGGCGATCCCGCCTTGCGACAGGCCGAACCTCTCGTGCAGCCCCAGCGGGACCACAGTCCAGAAGGTGCCGAAGCCGAAGAACAAGGCGGCATGCACACCCGTGCGCAGCTGGAGCACCGGCGTCTCGCGGAACAGGCGCGGCAGGCTCGCCAGGATCCCACCGTAGCTTCCGGCAGCCGGCGGCCGCCTGATGGGCAGGACGCACCACAGCCGCAGCGCCATCACCGTGGTCATGGCCGCCGCCAGCACGGGCACGAGGCGCCAGGAGGCGCATTGCGAGATCGCTCCTGCCACCGGACGCGACAGCATGATTCCGAACATCAATCCGGACGTGACGAGCCCGATGACCCCGCCACGCTGCGCCTCGTTGGCCAGATGGGCGGCGTAGATCACGATCAGCTGCACCGCCACGGCGCCGATCCCGACCAGCAGCACCGCCGCCAGCAGCATCGCGGCATCCGGCGCCGAGGCCGCCAGTAGCAGCGCCGCAACGGACAGGCCCATCGTTATAGCGACCAGCCGCCGGTTCTCGATGAGATCTGCGAGCGGTACCAGCAGCACCAGGCCAAGACCGTAGCCGAGCTGCGTCATCGTCGCCACGAGCCCGATCCAGCCAGGTGGTAGCCCGACAGAGGCCGCAACGAGTGCTGCAAGCGGTTGCAGATAATACAGGTTCGCGGCGACGACGCCGCAACCGGTCGCGAGCAATAGCGCGGGCACAGCGGTGTTCAGAGCCGCATTATTGACCGTTTGCTCAACAAGTAGATGTGGGCGATCCATTCGGTGCGTCCTCCTCAGGGCGCCAGAAGGTGGAGAAATTGATCGCTCACAGCATCGAGGTCGGCCGCATCACGGCCCGGCTTGCCGACGACGCGGAACCCTTGCACGAGACACAGCAGCATCCTGGCCGTCGCTGGCACGTCCACGTCGCGGCGGATGGAGCCGTCGTCTTGGCCTGCCTGCAGCAACCCGATCAGCAACTTCTCGGTGCTTTCGAATACCTCCGATACGCGGCGCGCCATCTCGGGGTCCGTCGAGGCCAGCTCCGTAGCGGCATTCACGACCAGACAGCCGGCGCGGCCTTCGGCGCCACTGGCAGAGGCAACATAGTGGCGCAGAAACGATGCCAGCTTGGCCCGTCCGTCGGATGCCGCCTCGATCGCCGCGCGCAGCGTCTCGCCACGCATGGATACGTAGCGCTCGAACGCGGTGCGGAAGATCGCGCGCTTGTCGGCGAACGCCTTGTAGATGCTACCCGGTGCCAGCCTCATGGCGGTACCTAGGTCGGTCAGCGACGTGCCGTGGAAGCCGCCAGATCGGAACACCGGGATGGTGGCGTCCACGACGTCGTCCAGGACGAAGCTGCGGGGCCGGCCGATTGTCTGCGTACGTGATGCCCTGCCGACCATGATGTCGACTTAGGGAGCGTCCACTCCCATTGCAAGCCTAATAACTGCTTTCCCTTGAACACGGTATCTTCGGGTATCTGCCGTTCCGCAGTCAGGCGGGCAGATGCTGTTCCATCTGCTGTCCAAGCTCTACGAGCGTACGTCGGTGATCGTCACCACCAACCTGGCCTTTGCCGAGTGGCCCACCGTGTTCGGCGACGCCAAGATGACCACGGTGCTGCTCGATCGCCTGACGCACCACTGCGACATTATCGAAACCGACAACGAGAGCTGGCGCATCGAAAACCGGGCCTGACGACTGCTATACAACCGCAGGTGTGGGTCCCGTTTGGGCTCTGACGCAGATTTGGTGCAGCTGATCATGTGCTGCCGACGAGGCGCGCCTCGAGCAGATCGAGTTTGGCGCGGCCATACATCTGGCGCTTCACCAGCTTCAGCTTGGTGATCTGGCCCTCAACCTGACCGCTCAACCAGGGTGATGTGATCGCAGCCAGCACGGCCGCCTGATCCCGGCCGATGCCGTTGGCAAACGACCTCAGCAGGCTTTCCTTGGCTCGTGCAATCCACGGCTCAAAGCTTGCCGGTGTTTTGTTGCGGATCATGACATGGAAGGCGACGGCAACCTCCCGAGCCCCCACCAGGGCTGGAACACCGCTTTCGATCGCGGCGATCGTGACAGTCTGAGCCTTGGTGAGACCGTCACGCCCTGTCGTCATCAGCCGGGCGATCGTGCGGGCTGACGGGAGGC
>CAXTZG010000204.1:0-1240 GCA_964248625.1 uncultured Acetobacteraceae bacterium
CGCTGCGCAAGCGCCGATACGGCACGCGACGCGGTTCCGGCACGAGCTGGCACGCGGACGAGACCTACCTGAAGGTCCGCGGTCGCTGGTGCTACCTGTATCGGGCGATCGACCGGGATGGGAACCTGATCGATGCCATGCTGAGCCAGCACCGGGACATGAAGGCGGCCAAGGCGTTCTTCCGCTCCGCCCGGGCGACCATGGGCTTCCGGCCGAACCGGGTGACGACGGACGGCCATGGCTGCTACCGAGGGCGATCCGCAGTGTGCTGGGCAACAAAGTCCGGCACCGGACGAGTGCCTACCTGAACAATCGCCTTGAACAGCATCATCGCGGCATCAAGGGCAGGATCCGATGTATGCGCGGCTTCAAGGATCATGACGCCGCCAGCCGCTTCTGCCGCGAGCATGGTGAACTCCGCGATCTTCTCCGCCCTCGTCGCCGTCACAACCAGATCGTCTCCGCTTCCCTCCGCCGCTTCCGCTTCGCCAAAGGCGCCCGACTTGCGCTCAACATCATGCAGAACGCATGATTGACCGCATGCTCCACGTTCAACATCGAACGCTGGCGCGAGAGCTGACAGAACCATACCAACGAAGCGATCCCCTTCGCCGGTGTACAGTGTGAGAGAATGATGACTTTCCAGAAAGGCTGGGAGTTCCGGCAGGATGAAGATGCGGGCCAGAAGGCCGTTCACGTCGATACGGAGTAGGCGAGACGCCAACCAAAAGCTTCAGGGTGGGCTGCGATCTGCTCGCCAATACGCTGGGTTCCTGCATCGAACAGGTGGCTCAACCGATGATGGCGCTGCGGCCGATGTACCGCATTCTCACCCGGGCTGTCGTAGGATGGCTTGATCGCTCTATTAGAAAGGACATAGCGTCATTCGCATCAACAACGATCTTGCATGCAGTCTGCGCCGGCAAGCAGAGATTGATGGAAACGAGCGAGCTGGAACGGACATGACTGATCGGGCAAGCGGCAATACGTGCATGATCGTTGCGAAGCCAAGCCAAGATCGATTTCGGCCGACGCGGGTGGCCTCGGCGACCATGCTGGCGTTCGTCGTGTGCCTCGTCTCCGGCGTGGCCGACGCGGACGCGCCGGTTCCCACCGACATGAGCACGGCCGACCTCACCCGGGCCTGCGCGGTCGGTCCGGATCCTGGCCCGCTGCCCGGCTCCCCGCCCGGCCCAGCCTGCGTCACCATCGCCGACGCGGACGGCCCCTCCGGCGCCGG
>CAXTZG010000204.1:1250-2691 GCA_964248625.1 uncultured Acetobacteraceae bacterium
TTGTGGGACAGCCGTCCGAGCTCAACGCCAACTCCGCCAACCCATCGGATTCGCCCGCGCCGTCCGCCAACGCGCTGTCGATCCATCGGGGTCTCTGGGGAGTGTTCAACAACGAAAAGGGGGCGGCGGCGGGGTTCGGTCCGGTCGCCACCTACGGCGCAGTACGCTGGGCGGAGGACTGGCAGTTCCTGCGCGATCCTGCCAACCGGCGGGCCTACGCCGATCCGTTCGACGCGCTGAAATACATCCCGCTCGACCCGTCCGGGTCGATCTACCTCACCCTCAGCGGCGAGGAACGGCTCAAGCAGTTCTTCCAGAACCGGCCGGCGCTGGGGACGGTCGCCGGTAAGTCCGACACCGGCCGAACCTTGCTGCGCAGCATCTACGGTGTCGACCTGCATGTCGGCCCGCATGTGCGGCTCTATGGTGAACTACTCAATGCGGCCGGCGGCGGCTTCAACTACTACGGCTACAGCAGCGGATACCGAAACGACCTCGAGCTGCAGCAGCTGTTCGCCGAGGCCACCGCCGACGTGCTCGGCGCCAAGGCCGGCGTCCTGGTGGGTCGCATGGATTTCGTCGACGCCCCGAACTACGTGCTCTACCTGCGCACCGTGTCAAACGTTCCGCAAAGCTGGAACGGCGTCCGCGGCTACATGATCTGGCCGCGCTACCGGATCGACCTGTTCGACTACGTGCAGACCAACATCGGCACACAGGCGGTGCTCGACGACCGCGCCGACTACGGGACCAGGCTGTTTGGTGCCTACAGCAGCTGGGCGCTGCCGGCGTTCCGCTTTCTGCACCGGCCAAGCCAAGTGTTCTTCGACCAGTTCTTCTATGGCTACATCTTCCGCGGCGCGTCGGCGGCGGTCACCACTATCACCGGCAGCCAAGCGGGCTCGACCACCCGCTACAATCCGGGCTTCCGGCTGTGGGGCAACGCCGGCCCGATCGAGTTCTCGGTCGGCGCTATCTATCAGGGCGGCCACTTCGTGCGCGCGGGAACCAATGCCGAACGTACCGTCCAAGCCTATTCGATCAGCACCCGCGACGGCTGGCGCTTCGACCATGTGCCAACCAAGCCCCTGGTCGGCATCCAGTCCGACCTCTTTTCGGGCGGAAACAATCGGAGCACGACCGGCACTGTTGGCACCTACGTCACGCCGTTCGACAGCACCAACGATGCGGTCTACAACTTCACCCCGGCTGCGTATGCGTTCCCGCGCTTCAGCGGCGGCTACGTCGGCGCGACCCCGCAGGCCCTGCTCAGGATCGGCCTCGACCGCCACCTGCTGTGGGAGAACGACTTCGGCCGCTTCTTTGCGTCCAGCAGCTTCAAGCGGGCCGGGGCGACCAACGCGACCTACTACCTGTCGGACTTCGACTTCGACTTCTGACGATCCCATCCGGAGCCGATACGGGCAAGCGTTCATCTCCC
>CAXTZG010000205.1:0-2668 GCA_964248625.1 uncultured Acetobacteraceae bacterium
TGCGCGTTCCGGTCGATCGTGATCACTGATTCCGTTGGATCCTGATCACTCGATCCGTTTGATCGTGATCATGAGTTCCGGCGGATCATGATCATCGGTTCCGGTGATCATGATCACGCTGGTGATGGCGAGCTTGGGGCGCTTCCGCTGACAATCTTCAACCGACGGTAGTGTCGATCCTGTGCCGAGGAGCAAGGGGTCGGGATGCCTGGCGAGAGAGTGTCGATGCGCAAGATACGAGAGGTTTTACGACTGCGGTTGGGCCATGGGCTGCCGCAGCGGGCGATCGGGCAGAGCCTGAGGCTCAGCCAGGGTGCGATCAGCGAGTATTTGAAGCGTGCTCGGCGTGCTGGCGTGGAATGGCCGCTGCCGACCGATATGGACGATGTCGGGCTGGAGACGCTGCTGTTTCCGCCGCCGCCCGACATTCCGGCTGATCTACGCCCGATGCCGGACTGGGCGGCGGTGCACCGTGAGATGCGGCGGCCCAACGTGACGCTGGCGCTGTTGTGGGAAGAGTATCGCGCCGGGGCAGCGGACGGGTTCGGCTACTCGTGGTTCTGCGACCTGTATCGAGAGTGGGTCGGCCGTCTCAAGCCGACGCTGCGGCAGGTGCATCCGGCGGGCGAGAAGCTGTTCGTCGACTTCGCCGGGCAGACGATGGAGGTGTTCGACGGGGCGAGCGGAGAAGGTCGGCGCGCGGAGATCTTCGTCGCCGTCCTGGGCGCGTCCAGCTTCATCTACGCGGAGGCAACCTGGACGCAAGGGCTGGCGGACTGGATCGGCGTTCACGTCAACGCGCTCGCGGTGATTGGCGGCGTGCCGCGGCAGATCGTCAGCGACAATCTCAAATCTGGCATCACCAAGGCCTGCTTTTTCGAACCGATGGTCAACCGGACCTATGCCGACATGGCAGCGCACTACGGCACGGCGATCATCCCCGCCCGTCCCTACAAACCGCGCGACAAGGCCAAGGTGGAAGTGGGCGTCCAGGTGGTGCAGCGCTGGATCCTGGCGCGCCTGCGAAACCGGCGGTTCTTCTCGTTGGCCGAGCTCAACGGCGCCATCCGCGAGCTGGTCGCCGACATCAACGCCCGGCCGATGCGGGGTTGGGGGACAACACGCAGGGCCTTGTTCGAGCAGTTCGATCGACCGGCTCTGCTGCCGTCTCCTCCGGCGGCCTATGAATACGCCGATTGGAAGCGCTGCCGCGTCAGCCTGGACTATCACGTCGAGGTTGCCAGGCACTTCTACTCGGTGCCGTTCCAGCTGGTCCGCCAGGAGGTCGAGGCGCGGATCACGACGAACACGGTCGAGATCTTCCATCGCGGCAAGCTGGTGGCAGCCCACATGCGCGGCGCCGGCACGCATCGGCCCACCACGATGGTCGACCACATGCCGAGCTCGCACCGGCGCTACCGCGATTGGAACCATGAGCGGATCCTGCGTGAGGCTGCGGCGGTCGGCGAGGATACGGCTGCCCTGGTGACGCTGATCCTACGCTCGCGGCGGCATCCGGAGCAGGGTTTTCGGTCCTGCATCGGCATTCTCGGGCTCACCACGCGTCACGGCGCCGAACGGGTTGATGCCGCGTGCGCGCGGGCGCTGTCGTTGGGGACACGCTCCTACGGCTCCGTGAGCGCGATCTTGAAGAACGCTCAGGACAAACCCGGACGCCCGGGTGAGCCGCCCGGCCTGATGCACGAGAACATCCGTGGCCCCGGCTACTATCATTGAGAGGCAAGCATCCATGCTGATCCATCCCATGGTCGAGCGCCTGCGCGGCCTCGGCTTGACCGCCATGGCGGACGCATTCACCGACATGCAACACAGTCCGGCTGCTGACGACCTGTCCCGCGAGGACTGGCTCGGTCTGCTGATCGACCGGGAGGCCACCTCGCGTGAGAACAAGCGGCTGGGCCGCAGGCTGAACCAGGCCAGGCTGCGCCAGAACGCCACGGTCGAGGATGCCGATCTGCGCACGCCGCGCGGGCTCGACCGCAGTCTGTTCCAGAAGCTGACGACCTGCAGCTGGATCCGCGACAGCCAGCATCTGCTGATCGGCGGCCCAACCGGCGTTGGCAAATCGTGGTTGGCCTGCGCCCTGGGACACAAGGCATGCCGGGACGGATACTCGGTCATCTATCGCCGTGCGCCCCGGCTGTTTGCGGACCTGGCGACAGCCCGCGGCGAAGGACGGCTTGCCCGGCTGCTGACCACGCTGGAACGCACACGCCTGCTCATCATCGACGATTGGGGGCCAGAGCCGCTCACGGGCGAACAGCGTCGGGACTTGCTGGAGATCATCGACGACCGCGACGGCAAGGGCTCACTGCTGATGACCAGCCAGGTGCCGATCGGCCGCTGGCACGAGATCATCGGTGATCCGACACTGGGTGACGCGATCCTCGATCGTATCGTGCACCGTGCCCACCGCATCGAGTTGAAGGGCGAGAGTCTGCGCAAACGCAACTCGATCGCGACCACC
This sequence comes from uncultured Acetobacteraceae bacterium, assembly GCA_964248625.1. Classification (GTDB taxonomy): domain Bacteria; phylum Pseudomonadota; class Alphaproteobacteria; order Acetobacterales; family Acetobacteraceae; genus Lichenicola. The sequence continues at coordinate 2,489 of CAXTZG010000205.1, forward strand.
GAGAGCTTGACGAACACCAAGGAGAAGTGAGAGCAGTTCAACCGTCAGTGGTGGTGCCAGAAAGCTCCACAAAGCCCTCCGCCGTGCACGCCTCGGGCATGGTGAACAGCGTGGTTTCGGTCACCGGTACAGGTGATCACGATCGACCGGATTGGTTGATCACCATCACCGGAATACGCA
>CAXTZG010000206.1:0-2627 GCA_964248625.1 uncultured Acetobacteraceae bacterium
GGCCTCGTCGAGCGAGGCCGTGATCTCGCAGACGACGCCGTCCGGCTTGAAGAGGATCGTCGCCTTGCCGCCAAGCTCCATGGCCAGGGCCCGTTCCACCAGGCGGGAGCCGAAGCCTCGTCGTGTCGGCTCCGTCACCGCAGGACCGCCCTGCTCGCGCCATTCCAGATGCAGGCAGGCACCGCCCGCCACCGGCCGGACGTGCCAGCCGATCGTCACCCGCCCGGCCTCGACCGACAGAGCCCCGTACTTCACCGCGTTGGTCGCGAGCTCGTGCATCGCCATGGTCAGCGACGTGCTTCTGCGGCCGCCGATCCAGACCTCGGGCCCGCCGACCACGATGCGGTCGGGCGCGTCATCCTGCCGGTACGGCTCAAGCGCCCGGTTGACGAGATCCTGCAGGGACGCCCCGTCGCCGGCACTGTGGGTCAGCACGTCCTGGGCGACGGCCATCGCCTGCAGGCGGCCCGAGAAGATGTTCAGCGAGTCGTCCACCGGACGCGACGGCCGGAAGGTCTGGGACGCCATCGCGGCCACCTGTCCGAGCGAGTTCTTGATGCGGTGCTTCATCTCCTCCGTCAGCATCAGCGCATGGTCTTCGGCCTTCTGGCGCGCGACGAGCTGGTCGCGAAGCTCGTATTGCCGCCGCCGGGCCAGCACGGCGGACCGCATGACCGACACGAAGGTCGCGGTCCGGATCGGACGCTCGAGAAAGACGATGCCTTGCCGCGACGCCAGCGTGTCCGCCAGCGTCTCCCGGACCAGCCGGTCGCTGCGGTTGCCACGGCCGGTCAGGATGGCGATTGGGAGGTCGGACCAGGCCGGTTGCGCGTCGAGCAGGGCGCCAAGGCTGCGAACGGCATCCCCGGCCAGCGCCTCCTCGGCCAGCAGCACCGCGCCGTAGCGGTTCGCCGGCTGTTTCCCGACCTCGTCCATGCTGCAGCATGACCGGCAATCGAACCCGGCCCGTATGAGCACCTGACACGCCAGCTCGGCATCCCGCCCGAGCGGCGCCAGCACCAGGACCGTCTCGTCCTGGTATCCGACCTTGCTCGCCAGCTGGTTGGTGACGGCGTCGATTATCGCCTCACCTGGCCCTGGAAGGTCGGCATGCCGGACAGCACGCCGGTGAAGTCCTTGATCGGCTCCCCGACCGAGATGCCGCCCGACACCAGCTTCAGTTCACGGATGGTGGTCTCGTGCGGCCCGCTGCGCTTCTTGATGACCGAGATCGCCTTGCGCACCGAGCCCGCCGCCTCGAAATGACGCAGCAGGACGACGGTGTCGGCCATGTAGCTGACGTCGAGCGGACCCTGGATGCTCTGCCCGATCAACCCGTGCTGCGACACGATCAGGATCGACAGCACGCCGCTGCTGCTCAGGAAGGTCAGCAGGTCGTGCATCTGCGACAGCAGGGCCTCCTCCTGCGGCATCGAATGGAAGTAGCCGGTCAGGCTGTCCATCAGGACCACCTTGGCCTGGTCCTCCTCCACCGCCTGCCGCACCATCTGGGAGAACTCGCCCGGCGACAGCTCGGCGGTGCTGATCGACCTGATGCTGATGAGCCCGTCCGCGACCAGGTCCCGCACCTTCATGCCAAGACCCTCCGAGCGGGTCAGCAGGGTTTCCGGCCGCTCGTCGAAGCAGAACAGCGCCGCGCGCTGGCCCCGCTTGGCAGCTTCGTAGGCATACAACGTGGCAACCGAGGTCTTGCCGGTTCCGGTCGGCCCGATGATGAGGCAGGCCGTGCCGTTGTCCAGCCCGCCGCCGAGCATGGTATCGATCCCGGCGACCCCGCTCGTCAGCGCGTCGAAGCCGGCGACCTCGGCCTTTTCCTGCGGCCGGATGCGCGGGAACACGTCCAGGCCAGTGCTGCTGCGGAGGCGGAAGTTGTGGTAGCCCCCGTTGAAGCTCATGCCGCGCATCTTGACGATCGAGAGACGACGGCGGACGTCGCCATATTCCGGCGCCTGCCGCTCCAGCCGGATGACGCCATGCATGGTGTCTTCCAGCGCCGCATCCGGCTCCTCGCCATCCAGGAACAGGACGGTGATCGGCCGGTCGGCAAAGAAGTGCCGCAGCGTGAGAAGCTGGCGCCGGTAGCGGAGCGGATCATCGGCCAGCAGGCGGAGCGAGGTCACGGAATCGAAGACGATCCGGTCCGGCTGGAGCCGTTCGACGGTGACGAAGATGCTTCCCGTGGTTTCGCTCAGCTCGACGTCGGCGGTGTGGAACAGGGTCTGCTCCGCCTTGTCGTGGACGGCGTCCGCGCCAGTCAGTTCTTGGATGTCGACGCCGTCCAGCGACCAGCCGTGCGAGGCCGCGATCTTGCGCAGCGCCGCCTCGGTTTGGGCAAAGGTGATGAAGAGCGCCTTGTCGCCCGCGGCCACGCCGTCGAGCAGGAACTGCAGGCCGAGGGTGGTCTTGCCCGAGCCCACGGCACCTTGCACCAGATACAGCTCGCCGCTGGGAAGGCCGCCGGCCAGGATCGCATCGAGCCCCTTGATGCCCGTGGGGGTTTTTGATTCGGCGTCGGACTTGCTGGTGTTCATCAAGGACCTTCATGCGTGGCAACACTGTCGTGAGCCCGTGCTCGCAGAACAGTCTTGAAGCGGGGAGTGTGGTCG
>CAXTZG010000207.1:0-1885 GCA_964248625.1 uncultured Acetobacteraceae bacterium
GTCGGCGTAGCTCAGCAGTTACGCCTGGATCAGCCCCTCCTCGAACGCAGCCGGCGCCGGGATGAACTTGAAGGCCGAGTGGGTGATGATGATGCAGTCCCAGATGCCGGTCGCGGCACGGGCCAGGAAGCGCTGGCGCTTCTCCTTCACGAAGTTGGTCTCGTCCGCGACCAGGATCTTGGCGTTCGGGTAGAGCTGCAGGAACTCGCGGCTGGCCTGCGCCAGGCAGTGCCCGGGCACGGTCATCATCGCCTTGGTGATGAGACCGAGCCGGCGCTGCTCCATGACCGCGGCCGCCATCGAGTACGTCTTGCCCGCTCCGACCGCGTGCGCGATGTAGGTGCCGCCCGCGCTGATGATGCGCCAGATCACCCGCTTCTGGTGCTCGCGCAGACTGATGACGGACGAGGCGCCGGGCAGGCGCAGGTGTCGGCCGTCGAAGGTCCGTGGCACGAGGTTGTTGAACCGGGCGTTGTAGATGCGCGCCAGCCGCTCGGTGCGCTCCACGTCGGTCCAGATCCAGCGCTCGAAGCTGGTCTTGATCTTGGCCAGTTTCTCCTTCGCGGCCTCGGTGTCGGCCGCGTTCAGCACCCGGTGCTCGCCGTCGGCGTCCTTCCAGGTGTCGTAGATCTGCGGGATCACCGCGTTCAGCGCGTCGTGCAGCAGCTCGCCCGCGTGGCGGCGCTGGGTGCCCCACTCCGACGTGGCGGCAGCCTGCCCGGCGAAGGCCTGCAGGTCGATCGACCACGCTGCTACCTCGACGGTGTGCCGCACCACGGTCTCGATGCCGATCACCTCGGCCGAGAACCGGGCCACCACCTCGGCCGGGATCCAGGGCGCGCCTAGCCGGGCGGTGATGTCGGACGGCCGCAGGTCCTCGGGCTGCACCAGGCGCAGTGCTGCGGCATTGCGGGCGTAGCCGGGCTCCAGCGTCGCTGCGGCCTCCGCCGCTGCCAGCTTGGTCCGGACCGGGCCGGACAGGTAGGCGTCTGCCGTCTCCCATACCTCGAAGCCCTCGGTGCTCAGGGACGGGTTCAGGAACACCGCCTCGCCCAGTTCAGCGAGGGTCTCCTCGCGGGACCGGCCGATCAGCTCTGCCACCCGGGCCAGATCCACGTGCCCGACCTCGTGCAGCGTGACCGCCAGAGCGTCGGCGGCAGAGGTGATGACCGGCTCGACCGGCGGATGGATCACGCGCTGGCTGAACACCGGACCCGGCTTCGCCGTGTCGCTCTCGACGTCGTAATCCTCGATCGATGCCACCAGCCAGCAGTCCGGATCGTCCAGGAACGGCTGCAGGTTCGGCCGGCGTACCGTGTCCGACACCTCGCCCGTGGCCTCGTCCACCTTGTGGCTCACCGTGGTGTGGTTGATCGGGCCGAACTGCCGGACGAAGCTGTTGTAGGCCACGCGCAGGCGGGTCTGCAGCGTGCCCCAGGGCTCGTTCGCTTCCTGGGCGCGCAGCACCGAACGCACTGCATCGCGCACCGGGATCAGCCCGCGCAGGATGCGGGCGTGCTTGGCGAAGATGCCTTCCTTCACGGTGCTGGACTTCACCGACACGGGTCGGGGCTCGCCGTCGATCACCTGGTGCAGCGCGTCGCCGATCAGGACGTAGCTGCCTTCCTTGATCGTGGCGCCCTCGGCCGCGGTGCCAACCGCAAGGCGTGGGGTCTTGGGGCGGTCGGTCCTCGGCAAGTCCGGCGCCGGCAGGCGCACATCCTCGGACAGCGCCGCCAGAGCGCGGCCAAGTGCCACCTCGACGTCGACGCCATCGCAGGCGCGGCATGTGTAGACCGGGCCATACTGGCTGCTGGTCCAGGCGTGCTCGCCCAGCACCATCTCCGGGTGGTCGCGGAAGTAGCGGTTGGCGGACAGCGCGCCC
>CAXTZG010000207.1:1895-2608 GCA_964248625.1 uncultured Acetobacteraceae bacterium
ATCGGTGTCCGGCGCGACCTCGACCACGTCGGCCCACTCGACATCGTGCCCCGATGTTTCGGGGTGATGGCGTTGAAACACCAAAACGTCAACCACGACCTCAGTGCCGGCATCGGCCTTCATGGCGCCCTGCGGCATCCGCACCGCACCCACCAAGTCCGCCATGCCAGCGATGTGCTCGCGCGCCGTGGCCACGGTCTTGTCCATGGTCCAGCGCGAGGTGACGAACGCGGCGATGCCGCCGGGCTTCAGGCGCTCGATCGAGCGGGCGATGAAGTAGTCGTGCAGGGACAGGCCGAGCCTGCCGGCCGGGTCGTCGGCCCGTACCATCCGGTCGCTGAAGGGCGGGTTGCCGACCACCACGTCGTAGCGCTCGGTCAGCCGCGCCTTGGTGAAGTCCTCGGCCCGGATCCAGGCCTCGGGGAACAGCTTCGCCGCGATCCGCGCGGTGATCGCGTCGGCCTCGATGCCGGTCAGCGCCGCCTTGGCCGCGGCCTTCTCCGGCACCAGCGCCAGGAATAGGCCGGTGCCGCAGCCGGGCTCCAGCACGTTGCCACCGCTGAAGCCCATGCGGGTCAGCGCGTCCCAGATCGACCGCACCATGAACTCGGGCGTGTAGTGCGCGTACTGCGTTGCCCGCGCGAGCCCGGCCATCTCCGCCTGGTCGACTAGCTGCTCAAGTTCGCCGCCCAGCGTCTCCCAGCCCGGCCGGA
>CAXTZG010000208.1:0-2582 GCA_964248625.1 uncultured Acetobacteraceae bacterium
GCCCGCTTTCCAGCCGGGCCGCGCGGTGGGCGAGGTCGGCCACCAGCTCGACCCGCGCCGGCACCGCGATCTCGGCTGCCGCCGTGGGCGTCGGCGCGCGGCGGTCCGACACGAAGTCGATCAGCGTGGTGTCGGTCTCGTGTCCGACCGCGGAGATCACCGGGATGCGGCAGGCGGCGACCGCGCGCAGCACCGCCTCGTCGGAGAACGCCATCAGGTCCTCCAGGCTGCCGCCGCCGCGCGCCACGATCAGCAGGTCGGGGCGCGGGATGCCGGTGCCGGGCCCGGTGCGCCGGTCGAAGCCGGTGATCGCGGCCGCGATCCGGGCTGCCGCCCCCTCGCCCTGCACCGGCACCGGCCACAGCAGCAGCGCGCGCGGGAAGCGGCGCAGGATCGTGGTGCGGATGTCGTGCAGCACCGCGCCCTGCGGCGAGGTGACCAGCCCGATCAGGCGCGGCAGGAACGGCAGCGGTTTCTTGGCGGCGGCGTCGAACAGCCCTTCCGCCGCGAGCTTGAGCCGCAGCCGCTCGATCCGCGCCAGCAGCGCGCCCTCGCCCGCATAGTCCATGCGCTCGACGATGAGCTGGTACGAGGAGCGCTCGCCGTAGGACGAGATCCGCCCGGTGGCGATCACCTCGAGCCCGTTCTCAGGCTGCAGCCCGAGGCGGGCGACGCCGTTGCGCCACACCACGCCCGAGATCTTGCCGCCTTCGTCCTTGAGCGAGAAATACAGGTGCCCCGACGGGTAGCGCTTGAACTCGGTGATCTCGCCGCGCACCCGGACGCGCGAGAACGAGCCCTCCAGCACCCGCTTCACCGCGCCGGAGATCTCCGAGACGCTGTATTCGGGCACGTTGGAGACGGCGGCGGGGGCGGGAGCGGGTTCGTCCATCGCGGCAGGATATGATAGAGCCGCCGGCGTCGCGAGGGGCGGCGACGGAACCGCCGCCTCGCCCGACCTTGCGGGAGAAACGGCCGATGCGTGTGCTGCTGGTGGGCTCGGGCGGACGGGAACATGCGCTGGCGGCGACGCTCGCCCGCTCGCCGAGGCTGGACGCGCTGTTCACCGCCCCCGGCAATCCCGGCACCGCCCTGTTCGGCCGCAACGTTCCGCTTGCCGCAGACAATGTGCCGGCCCTGCTGGCCTTCGCGCAGGCCGAGCGGATCGACCTGGTGCTGCCTGGCCCCGAGGCGCCGCTGGTGGCGGGCCTGGCCGATGCCTGCCAGGCCGCCGGCATCGCCTGCGCCGGCCCGACCGCGGCGGCGGCGCAACTGGAAGGCAGCAAGAGCTTCACCAAGGGGGTCTGCGACGCCGCCGGCATCCCGACCGCGCGCTGGGAGCGCTTCGAGGACGCGGCCGACGCGCATGCCTTCGTGCGCCGTCGCGGCGCGCCGATCGTGGTCAAGGCCGACGGGCTGGCGGCAGGCAAGGGCGTGGTGGTGGCGCAGAGCGTGGCGGAGGCCGAAGCCGCAATCACCGCCTTCATGGAGCAGGGCAGTCTCGGCACCGCCGGTGCCGCGGTGGTGATCGAGGAGTGCCTGGAAGGCGACGAGGTGTCGCTGTTCGCGCTGTGCGACGGCGAGACCGCGGTGCTGATCGGCGCCGCCCAGGATCACAAGCGCATCGGCGAGAACGACACCGGCCCCAACACCGGCGGCATGGGGGCGGTGTCGCCGCCCGCCTATTTCGACCGCGCGACCCAGGAGACGGCGCTCGACCTGCTGGTGCGGCCGATGCTGCGCGAGATGGTGGCCCGCGGCACCCCGTTCCGCGGCGTGATCTTCGCGGGCCTGATGCTGACCGCGGACGGCCCGTCGCTGATCGAGTACAATGTCCGCTTCGGCGACCCCGAGGCGCAGGCGCTGCTGCCGCGCCTGCGCACCGACCTGCTGCCGGCCCTCGTCGCCCTGTGCGACGGCACTCTCGCGCGCGCCGACCTGCGCTTTGCCGACGACGCCGCCGTCGCCGTGGTGCTCGCCGGCCGCGGCTATCCCGGCACGCCGGCCACGGGTGCTGCGATCGGCGGCATCGAGCGCGCCGAAGCCATGGCGGGGGTGCGGGTGTTCCAGGCCGCGACCGCCCGCGACGCGTCCGGCGCGCTGGTGGGAGCGGGGGGCCGGGTGCTCACGGTGGTGGGAACGGCGCCCGACCTCGCGGCAGCGCGGGACGCGGCGTACGCGGGCGTGGCCGCGATCGAGTGGCCGGATGCGGTGTGGCGGCGCGATATCGGCGTGCGGGCGCTGGCGCGGGCGATGGCGGCTGCGGCGGAGGGATAGGGCCCAGGTGCAGTTTACAATGATGTAGTAGTTTTCTACGTCGCGTCAGCAACATGAAATCGCTTTTGGCCGGAAGTGGCTGTCCGCTTTCAGGCAAGACCTTTGGATAAGCGGATATTCAGAACGACCTGATGTTCAGCTGACACAGCATCCCCCAGAACCAAGATTTGCCACCTTAGGCTACCGCCAAATTCGACCCAAATAGCACCTCGTCGCCGCGACCTCAGGGGTAGCCACCCACGGTCCACCTAACCTACCTTCCCACGCATGTCCCGCTCCCCTGCTTCCGACCTGGCTCCTCTCAT
>CAXTZG010000209.1:0-2580 GCA_964248625.1 uncultured Acetobacteraceae bacterium
CCTGGTGGCGTCCGGGGTGCTGGACGATGCCGCCTATGCCGAGGCCAAGGCGCGGTCCCTGACCCGCAGCGGCCGGTCGCGCCGCGCGATCGGGGCGCACCTGGCCGGGCGCGGCGTCGCCTCGGAGCTGGTCCAGGCGGCGCTGCCGGTCGATCCCGACGCCGAGCTCGGAGCCGCGCTGCTGCAGGCGCGACGCCGCCGGATCGGGCCGTTCGGCGACCCGGGCCTGCTGGACGATCCCGCGTCGCGCAACAAGGCGCTGGCGGCACTCGGCCGCGCCGGCTTCGGCCGGGACGTGGCCGAGCGGGCGCTGGGGCTGGAGCCGGAGGAGGCCGAGCGGCTGATCCTGGCGCTCAAGCGCGGCTGAGCGGCGGGAAGCGGAGCATCTGACCTTCCCAATCAGCGCTTGCATGGCGCGGCCGGCAGCGCCATGTCGTTGCCCATGGAAACGGCATCATGCAGGCATCTGGTGCCCGCATCCTGCAGCGAGAGGTCGTCATGGGTAGCTTCAGCATCTGGCACTGGCTGATCGTTCTGGCCGTCGTCCTGATCCTGTTCGGCGGCAGCAGCAAGATCAGCACGCTGATGGGCGACTTCGCCAAGGGCATCAAGTCGTTCAAGAAGAACATGGGCGACGACGAGTCGATGGAGCACGGCGCTCCCGGCAGCCTGTCATCGCCGCAGCCGCCGGCGCCGCAGGTGGTGTCGCATGTCGGCCAGCCGGCCCCCGTCTACCAGCCGAACGCGACCGCGCCGGTCTACCCGCAAGGTGCGCCTTATCCGGCGCCCGGCGCGGTCCCGGCCGAGCCGGTCCGCCACCAGGGCTGACGCAGGGCGATGGACGGGGCGATCGAGGCGGGCCGCACCGGCCTGCCGGCGTCGGACCGTGTCTGGGACCAGGTTGTTTGCGAGATCGTCGCCGCCGGACGGCGTCTGGATGAGCGCGGCTGGGTGCCTGCCACTGCCGGCAACCTTAGCTGCAGGCTGCCCGACGGGCGGATCGCCATCACCCGCAGCGGCGTCCATAAGGGCCATCTGTCGAGCCGGGACGTCATCGCGGTCGATCTCGACGGCCATCCCGCCTGCCCGGACGACAGGCCCAGCGCCGAGACGTTGCTGCATTGCCGGATCTACCGCGACGTGATGCCAGGCGGCGCCGTGCTGCATGGGCATTCGATCGCGGCGACCGTGCTGTCGATGGCTGGTTCCGACCCCGTGATCCGGTTGTCGGGCTATGAGCTGCTGAAGGCGTTTGCCGGACAGGCGACGCACGAGGCGGCGCTCGAGCTGCCGGTGTTCGACAACGACCAGGACATCCGGCGTCTGGCCGACACGGTCTCGCCGCTCCTGCCCTCCTGTCGCCTCGGCTACCTGCTCCGCGGTCACGGGGTCTATGTCTGGGGACCCGACATCGAGACCGCGCTGGTGCGGCTGGAAGCCCTGGAGTTCCTGCTCGCCTGCACCCTGGAACGCCGCAAGCTGGAGGCGAGGCCATGAGCCGACTGACCGTCTATGAGGACCGGACCCCGGGAGTCGTGACGCTCCGCGCCGAGGATCCCGACACGATCGCCCGCGAGCTCTCCGCGATCGGCGTCCGCTTCGAGCGCTGGCAGAGCCCGGTCACGCTGTCGCCGGACGACGACGCCGAGACCATCCTGGCCGCTTACCGGCCCTATCTCGACCGGCTGATGGGCGAGAGCGGTGCCGGCACCGCGGACGTGATCAAGTTCAACGCCGACACCCCGAACAAGCCCGCGCTGCGGCAGAAATTCCTGTCCGAGCACACCCACAGCGAGGACGAGGTCAGGTTCTTCGTGCACGGCGAAGCGAGCTTCGTGCTGCATGTCGATGGCCGCGTCTATGACGCGCACTGCACCGAGGGCGACCTGATCTCGGTGCCGACCGGCATCAGGCACTGGTTCGACGCCGGCGAGACGCCGTTCGTGACGGCACTCCGGGTGTTCACCGACACCACCGGCTGGGTCGCGCACTATACCGGGGACGACGTGGCCGAGCGTTTCCCGGTCGCCTGAGCTTGGCGTCCGGGTTTCCGGCGGTGGTGGTGACCGACATCGAGGGCACCACCACGCCGATCGCGTTCGTGCACCACGTGCTGTTCCCGCATGCAAGGCAGGCGCTGCCGGCCCTGGTGCGGCAGCGGGCGGCCGAGGTGCTGGTCGCCGACGCGCTGGCCGAGATCGCGCAGCTGGCGCCCGGCTGCGATCCGGTGACGCAGCTCCTCGCCTGGATGGACGCGGATGCCAAGATCACCCCGCTCAAGACGCTGCAGGGCCTGACATGGCGCGACGGCTACCGCAGCGGCCTGCTGCTGGGCGAGCTTTATCCCGACGTGGCGCCGGCCTTGCGCCGCTGGCATCGGGCCGGCATCCGCCTCGCGATCTACTCGTCCGGGTCGGAGGAGGCGCAGCGGCTGCTGGTGGCGCATAGCCGGGACGGCGACCTGAGCCTGCTGTTCGACGCCTATTTCGACACGCGCCTCGGCGCCAAGCGCGACCGTGCGAGCTATGCGGCCCTGGTGCGCCGCCTCGAGGTGGCGCCGGGATCGGTGCTGTTCCTGTC
>CAXTZG010000210.1:0-2575 GCA_964248625.1 uncultured Acetobacteraceae bacterium
CATTCGGGTGGATGAGAGCGCAGGATTGTTCACAAGCCAGGGGCACGGCGACTACCGGGTGATCCAGGGGTACTGACCGACACGACACGAGAGACCATTGTGCACGTGTGCACTGTATCCCTCCGCCCGGGGCCGTCTGTGTGTGGGTCACCTGTCACCTTAAGGTTGTGCTTAAGGCGGCCATTGAGGTGTGCGTATGGATGGCGTGGTGGAGATCATCACCGGTCGGGAGCGGCGTCGGCGCTGGAGCCTGCAGGACAAGCTGCGGCTCGTGGCCGAGGCCAGCGAGCCGGGCGCCATGATCCGGGCCGTGGCCGCGCGTCACGGCGTCAGCGAGAGCCTGCTCTTCACGTGGCGCAGGCAGGCGCGTCAGGGACTGTTGGTCCAAGCTCAGGACCACCCGGTGTTCGTGCCGGTGCAGATGGTCGGCCCGACCAGCACGGCGGTGGCTTCCTTCGATGAGAGGCCATGCCCGACACCGTCGCCGTCTTCGCGATCGCTGAATGCGCCTGGCCTGATCGAGATCGACCTGGGCAACGGGCGGCAGGTCCGCGTGGGCCGCGACGTGAACCTTGCCGCGCTGCGGCGTGTGCTGGCGGCGCTGCGCGGATGATCCCGATCGCCAGCAGCGTGCGGATCTGGCTGGCGACGGGCCACACCGACATGCGCCGGGGCATGCCGGGCCTGGCGCGACCCGTTCGCGGGCGACGTTTTCGTCTTTCGTGGTCGCAGCGGTTCGCTGCTCAAGGCGATCTGGCACGATGGGTTCGGCTTGTCGCTGTATGCCAAGCGGCTGGACCGCGGCCGCTTCGTCTGGCCCCAGACCGTCGACGGTGTGGTGGCGTTGAGCGCCGGGCAGATGAGCTATCTGCTCGAGGGGATCGACTGGCGGCATCCGCAACAGGCGGGATAGCAGGCTGTCGGCTGCTGAAACCGGTACCATGGCGTCCCGGTTCGTGATTCACTCCCGCCATGGACGCCGAGCTTGCCGCGCTGCCGGACGATGTCGATGCGCTCAAGACAGCGCTGCTGGCGGCACGCGCCGATGTCGCCCGGGTCACCGCCGAGGCCGCCGCAGCGCTGGCGGAGCAGTCCGGCAACCTGGCGCTGATCGCCCACCTCAGGCTGCAGATCCAGAAGCTCAACCGGGACCGCTTCGGCCCGCGCTCCGAGCGCACCGTCCGCCTGCTGGACCAGATGGAACTGCAGCTGGAGGAGCTGGAGGCGTCGGCGACCGAGGACGAGCTGGCCGCCGAGATCGCCGCGGCCAGGACCACGCATGTCGCTGGCTTCACCCGCACACGCCCGGCCCGGCGGCCGTTCCCCGAGCACCTGCCGCGCGAGCGCATCGTCGTTCCTGGCCCCACCACCTGCGCCTGTTGCGGCGGCACCCGCCTGTCCAGGCTTGGCGAGGCCGTCACCGAGACCCTCGAGGTGGTGCCCCGCACTTGGAAGGTCGTCCAGCACGTGCGCGAGAAGTTCTCCTGCCGCGACTGCGAGCGCATTAGCCAGTCTCCGGCGCCCTTCCACGTCACCCCAAGAGGCTGGGCCGGGCCGAACCTGCTGGCGATGATCCTGTTCGAGAAGTTCGGCCAGCATCAGCCGCTGAACCGGCAGGCGGAGCGCTACGGCCGCGAGGGCGTGCCGGTCAGCCTGTCCACGCTGGCCGACCAGGTCGGCGCCTGCACGGCGGTGCTGAGGCCGCTGTTCCAGTTGCTGCAGGCCCACGTCATGGCCGCCGGGCGGCTGCACGGAGACGACACCACGGTGCCGGTGCTCGCACGGGGTGGGACCGACATCGCCCGGCTCTGGACCTACGTGCGCGACGACCGGCCGTTCGGCGGTCCGGCTCCCCCGGGCGCGGTGTTTTACTACTCGCGCGATCGCGGCGGTGAGCACCCGCAGAGCCACCTGGCGGGATACAGCGGCATCCTGCAGGCCGATGCCTATGGCGGCTATGGCAGGCTGTACGAGACCGGCCGCACGCCAGGGCCGATCCTGGAAGCGGCCTGCTGGGCCCATGCGCGTCGGAAATTTTTCGTGCTGGCCGACATCGCGGGCAGCGCGCGCCGTGCGGCCCAGAGCAAGGCCCCGGCGGTTCTGTCACCTATCTGCCTGGAGGCGGTGCAGCGCATCGACGCCCTGTTCGACGTCGAGCGTGACATCAACGCCAGCAGCGCCGAGGAACGCCGCACGACCCGCCAGGCCGTGTCGGCGCCCCTGATCTCCGACCTGCACCAGTGGCTCGCAGAGCAGCGCACGAGATTGGCACGCGGCAACGAGGTCGCCCGCGGGACGGCGTGCACCCGGTTCCTGGACGACGGGCGGATCTGCATCAGCAACAACGCGGCCGAACGCGCGCTGAGGGGCATCGCGCTCGGGCGCAAGTCGTGGCTGTTCTGCGGCTCGGATCGCGGCGGACAGCGCGCCGCGGTGATGTACAGCCTGATCGTCACGGCCAGGATGAACGACGTCGATCCGCAGGCCTGGCTCGCCGACGTGCTGTCCCGAGTTGCGGACCATCCAGCCCAACGCCTTGAGGAGCTGCTGCCCTGGAACTGGCCAAGGCTGACCG
>CAXTZG010000211.1:0-2547 GCA_964248625.1 uncultured Acetobacteraceae bacterium
CACCGCGCGTCGTCCGACGAGGCGCGCTCCAGCCTGACAGCGCAGCCTCGTCCAGCCAGAAGGTCAGGTCGCCACGCCGCCGCAGGCCTGCCTCATAGGCCGGCCAGTTGGTCACCCGCCGCCGCATCTTGGGGATACGGTGGCGTCGCGGCGCGTTCTGCTTGAAGGGCATCCAACGCGTCTAGACCGACCACAAGGCCCCAGCCAGCCAACCGATCCGTGCACCAACGCCGACCCACAGCGTAGGAAGCGCCTGCATGTCAGGAACCAATCTGCCTTACCCCGCCCCACCCACTGAGGCTCTATCGCCGCGTGAGGCGCAGGATTTCAGCAACCGCGTCCAGACAGCCGTGAGCATAGGCGCGGTGCGCGAGACGCCACGGGTTGATGGGCTGCTCGATCGGCTGCAGGTAGCAGCACAGCCACCGTCGCAAGCGCAGCGAGACGCTGCCCGTCGGGCGACGCCAGCGACCGCGCCCTCTACAGCATCGGCCAACCAGCAGGCTCAGCAGCAGGTGCTTGCTACAACTCGCGCAGCGAAGCTCTAGCGACAGTGGCAGAGCCCAGGGTTCCGCTACCCCAGAACTGCGCCGCTTGCGTCTATCGACCGAGCGAGAGTGGGTTCTGCCAGCGGCATGCCCCGCCGACGACCATCGAGACGTTCGAGATCGCTCGATGGCCGCTGGTGAAGCCGACAGACCGGTGCGGAGCTGGTGCCGCTACCGGAGATGGTAGTGGCCCATCTGTGGTCGGATGCGCCTGGTGTATCCACTGGATGCAGCCGGACGGGCAGGGGGTTGAGCCCGACTATCGCCAGGGCCTATCGCGGGAGTGGTGGGAGCAGAGCGGCTATTGCACCAAGCTGGCGCCGTCGCCCTCAGCGGAAGAGGGCCGGCCGACACACTGGCGCGTCACCAACGCTCACGACGGCTGCGGAGACGGCGAACCGACGTCGGTCGAGACGGAAGAATGACAAAGTGTCCGTCTGTTAAGCGGACCCCTCTTCTGAGGTTGATAATTCCATCTATCACTCGCCGGCTCTCCTACCTGGGGGTGTGGCCGTTCGTACTTGGGTGGGTTGTCTATGGCGCGAGACTATGAGAGCTGGCCGCCGTGGCCGCATTGCCGCAGGGGTCGCTGAAGAACCAACGTCTTAATGACGCTCATCCTTTATTCTGCGTAGGTGGCGCTGCATTTGGAACAGGTGAAATGCGGGCCAGAAACTCAAAACGGCCGCCACGACGAGTGACATTCTGAGCGACTCGCTGCCGTAATGCGGTGCCAACAAGTCGCTGATCCAGCCGAAGAGCGGTGGCCCGAGCCCGATGCCGACAGCGTTGGCGAGCAGCCCGTAGAGAGCCGCCGCCGTGGCCCGGCGATGCACCGGCACCACGGTCGGAACCGACGCATAGACGGGCGCTGCACACAGCGCCGAAAGCAGCGAGCTCAGCACCAAGGCTGCAAGCGAGATGCCGAGCGAATGCGTCAACATCTGCACCAACCCGAAGGGCTGCGCGATCAGGTAGGCCCAAAAGGCGAAGCGGATCGCCCCTGACACTCCCCCGGCTCGGCGCGACGCCCAATCGGCGATGGGTCCGCCAATCAGCGTGCCGACCACGTTCGCGACGCCGATGCCAAAGCCGAACCAGAGCCCCGCCTGTCCCGACGTCAGGCCAAAGGAGCGCATGTAGAAGCTCACCCCCCAGAGCGTCAGCGCGTAGCTCACGACTTGGCTGGTCACGCCGTAGAGCAGCAGGTCGACCAACGGGCGGTTGGTGAGCAGCGCGTGCCAGGATTCCGCATCGGCGCTGGCATGCGACGCCTTCGGCTCGCGGATGAGGATGAACATCAGCGCTGCCACCGGCAGCCCGAGCAGGCCCACGAACTCGAAGGTTGCGCGCCAGCCGATGTGCTCGACCATGTAGCCGCCGCCAGCGAGGCCGACGATGTAGCCGATATAGCTGCCGCCATAGGACAGCGCGAAGGCGGTGTTGCGCGTCTCGGGTGTGGAATAGGCGGCGTTCAGCGCCGAGGAAGTGGATGAGAATGCCGCCTGCCCCAGACCCACGCCGACGCGCGAGGCTGCGAGCACGGCGACGCTGCTTGCGCGGCCCATCAGCGCGGTCGCTAGGCTCCAGAGCGTGATGCCGGCGGCGGCCAGCCGGGCCGCGTAGCCCCGGTCGCCCACCAGGGCAAAGGGGATCACGGTGACGGCGTAGAGGAGCGCGAAGGCGGTGCCGCCCAGCAGGCCGATCATCGTGTCCGACAGATGGAGGTCGTGCTTGATCGCCTCATTGGCGGTCGAGAAGACAAAGCGGTCGATGAAGTCGAGCATGC
The DNA here is from genome assembly GCA_964248625.1 of uncultured Acetobacteraceae bacterium. Lineage (GTDB taxonomy): Bacteria > Pseudomonadota > Alphaproteobacteria > Acetobacterales > Acetobacteraceae > Lichenicola. The sequence continues at coordinate 2,338 of CAXTZG010000211.1, forward strand.
CCGAGAGCGCGAGCAGGATGATGACGACCGGAGACCAGCCCCGCTCCGGAACGACGGCGCCGGCCTCCGTCTCCATAGTGCTCATGGCCCCGCACCCGCGCAGGAAGGCGGGCGGGGAGCGGCAGGCGACGACGCGGCGGGCCGCGCGCGAGCTGGGAGCATCATCCAGCGCTTTTGCCGGCCCGCTCCGTCCACCACAAGGCATGCGGC
>CAXTZG010000212.1:0-2510 GCA_964248625.1 uncultured Acetobacteraceae bacterium
CCGGCCTGTGCGGCGCGGCCGCGGCCGGCTCCGCCACCGGCCGCGCGGCGGCGCTGCTGCTTGCCGCGAACGGGATGCTGCTGGCGGCCTGCACGTTGCCCGGCACCGGCTGGCTGTCGCTGGCCGCCATCCTGCAGCTGCAGTGCGGCCTGTTCTGGATGCTGCTGCGGCCGGCCGCAGCAGCATCCGACCGGGATGCCGAGCCGTGACCCTGGCGCCGCCCAGCGTCGTGTTCCCGCTCGCCGCCGCTCTGCTGCTGGCGCTGCTTCCCGCCGGGGTCGGCCATCGGGGCGCGGTGGCCGCCGGGCTGGTGGTCGGGCTCGTCACGCTGGCGCTTTCCGCGATCGCGCCGTTCCATCCGCCCGCCGCGACCGGCCTGTGGCTGTCGGACCGGCTCGCGGTGTCGCTGCCGGTGCTGGCGGCGATCCCGGCGGTGCTGGTCGGCGCCTGGCAGGTGTCGTTGCCGCCGCCCGCGTCCCGGCGGGCTGCGGGCGGACGTCTGCGTCGCTCGTCGGTGGCGGTGCCGCTGCTGGCGGGCGGGGCGATCCTCGCCTGCCGGGCCGCGCCGTTGTTCCTGATGCTGATCGGAGTCGCGATCCTGGCGCTGGCTGCCTGCCTGCTGCTGTCGCGGCGCCCGCATGCGGCCCCCCTGTTCGCCTCGATGCTGCTGACCTCCTGGCTTGGCGCCGCCATCCTGTCGACGGGGCTGGGCGGCCCGGCGGGATGGATCTCGCTGCCGGCGGGCTACGTGGCCCTCCATCCCGCACTGCGGCTCTGCGGCCTGCTGTTCCTGCTGCTGCCGATGCTGCTGCTGGCCTGGCCGGTCGCCTGGGCCGTCGGCGGCCGGGAGGCGGCGACGCCGGACGAGCGCTGCGCGCAGGCGCTGCTGCCGGTGCTGCTGGCGATCCCCGGCTTCGACATGGCGGTGCGGCTGCGGGCGCTGCCGGAACCCGACCCCGGCCTGCTCCGCCTCGACATCGTTGTCATCGTCGGAGCCGGCCTGCTCGGCATGCTGCTGGCGGTCGGGTTGCTGCCCGGTCGCAGGCGGCTGGCCGATCGCCTGGTGCTGACGGCTTCCGTGCAGCTCGGGGCGGCGCTGGTTGGGATCGGGGTGAGCGGCACCGGCGGCATCGCCGCCGCGCTGACGATCCTGTGCTTTCTGGCTCTTGCAGCCCCGGTCGCCCTGCTGCCGGCGGGTCCGGCCGTGGGCGTGGGCATGCGCCGGCTGGCGGCGCTGGTCCTGGCCGGGCTGCCGCCGTTCGGCCCGTTCGCCGCCGTTTTCGTGCTGCTGCTGCGGCTTTCGGCCGGCACGCCGGTGCTGGCGCTGCTGGTGCTGACCAGCCTGGTCGCGGCAGGGCTGTCGCTGCTGCGGCCGTTGCGCCAGCTCGAGATCGAGCCGGCGGCGGCACCGCGCGGCAGGCTGGCACTGCTGCCCGGCCTGGTGGCGCTCGGGGTGCTGGCGTGGCTGGGGCTGGCGATGCCGGTCGCGTTGTCGGACTGGCTGCTCGGCCTGTCGGAGGCAGCGGCCGGCGCTGCCTGGCCGGCTGCCGGACCCGCACGTTGAGCATGGGCCCGCGCGCCCGCCCGGCCGCCGCCGCCCTGATCCGGGCCGGCGAGGCGGCGCCGATGTCGCCCTGGCCCCGCCACCTGCTGACGCCGGACGGCTGGGCCGAGCTCGCCGACCGCCTGCTGACCGACCCGCTGCCGCTGGTCACGCTCTGGAGCGACGGCGAGGCGGTGCACGCGCTGTTCCTGGAGTCGGCGGAGTCGCCGCTGGTCGCCTCGGTGGCGGTGGAGGTGCGGCGCTACCTCGCGCTGTCGCCGGCCCGGCCGGCGATCGCGCCCTGCGAGCGCATCGTCCGCGACCTGTGGGGCATCGAGGCGATGGGCGCGCTCGATTCGCGGCCGTGGCTGGATCATGGCAGCTGGGGCCTGACTGCGCCGCTGGCGGCCCGGCCGGGACCTGCCGCCTGGCCGCCGGAGCCGCCCGAGTTCCTGTTCACCCCCGCCGACGCGGCGGTGGGCGCCTTCCAGCTCGGCATCGGACCGGTGCAGGCCCTGCTGCCGGGGCCGGCGCATCTGCGGCTGACGCTGGATGGGGAGCGCATCCTGCGGCTGGAGCTGCTGCTCGGCTACGCCCATCGCGGGATCGTCCGGCTGATGCGCGGCCGTCCGCTCGCCGAAGCGGCCCGGATGGCCGCGCGGATCGATGCCGAAAGCACTGTGGCGCATCAGAACGCCCATGCGCGTGCCGTGGAGGCCGCCTGCGGGTGGCGCGTCCCGGCGCGCGCGATGGAGTTGCGGACGGCCATGGCTGAGCTGGAGCGGACCGCGATGCATCTGCACCATCTCGGCCGCCTGGCCCGCGCGGCCGGGCTGGACCATCTGCTGGCGCCGCTCGCCCGCCTGCGGGAGGCGGTGCTGGTCGCCTGCGTCCGGGCGTTCGGCGATCGGCTGATGATGGGCAGCATCGTGCCGGGCGGGTTGGCGCGTGCTCCCGTGGAAGCCGG
>CAXTZG010000213.1:0-211 GCA_964248625.1 uncultured Acetobacteraceae bacterium
GGTAGGCGTCGGATACGATCGTGAGCACTGTGGTGCGGTCCGTGCTCTGAGCCCATTCCATCGCAGCTCCTAGATCGCCTATGCCCTCCACACGCCTTACCAGCGCTCCCATCGCCTCGGCGTGCTTGGCGAAGTCAACCGAGAACGGCTCCCTTACGCGGCAATCGCGAATCAGGTTGTTGAACGGTGCGGCGCCCTTGCCGATCTGCAG
>CAXTZG010000213.1:221-873 GCA_964248625.1 uncultured Acetobacteraceae bacterium
ATTGTCGCATACGATCAGGATGAACTTGTGCCCCGACAGCACCGACGAATAGATGTCGGAGTTCATCATCATGTATGTCCCGTCCCCGATGAGGACGATGGGTGTCCTGGTCGGATCAGCCATCGCCGCCCCCCAGCCGGCAGCTATCTCGTATCCCATGTTGGAAAAGCCGAACTCGCAGTCGAAGGTATTCTCGGCCTTCACGCGCCAGTTCTTGGTGGTTTCGCCGGGAAGTCCGCCGGCGGGGGGGATGACGTAGTCACGCTCGGCCGCCTTGGCGTTCACCATGCCGATAACCTGGGCGTAGGTAGGGACCGGATCGTTGGTGGGCGCCTGCAACGCATCCAGAGTCTGGTTCCACCTCGCGAACGCCTCCCTGCCCTTCTCCATCCAGGCCGGGTCGGCCTTCCAGTCGCCCAACGCCTGCTCCAGCTCGATCACGGTTTCGCGGGCATCGCCGACCACCGGAATGGCCCGATGTTTCACGGCGTCCCAGCGGGCGGCATTGATCGACACGAACTGCGCGTCCTGCGCGAAGGCGGTCCAGGATCCGGTGATGAAGTCCTGGAGACGGGTCCCGATCGCCAGGATCACGTCGGCCTCGGCGGCGAGCTCATTGGCAGATGACGAGCCGATGATGCCGACCGGGCCG
>CAXTZG010000213.1:883-2475 GCA_964248625.1 uncultured Acetobacteraceae bacterium
TGATTGTGCGTCACCGAACCCTTGCCGGCAATAGTCTCGGCGAGCGGAATGCCGTAGCGCTGCGCAAAGCTCGAAACCGCGTGCTCGGCAAAAGAATACCGGACGCCGCCGCCTGTGATCAGCAGCGGGCGCTTGGCGTTGCGCAGCGCCTCGACGGCCTGCGCCAGGCGCTTGCGATCGGGACGCATCCGCGGCACGTGATGGATCACCTTCTCGAAGAAGACGGCGGGATAATCGAAGGCGATCTCCTGGATGTCCTGGGGCAGCGCGATGAAGGCGGGTCCGCAGTCGGCCGGATCGAGCAGCACGGCGACCGCCTGGGGCAGCGACGAGATGATCTGCTCGGGACGGGTGATGCGATCCCAGTAGCGGACCACGGGCTTGAAGGCATCGTTCACGGTGATCGACGGGTCGTGGAACTGCTCGACCTGCTGCAGCACGGGATCCGGGCGGCGGCTGACGAAGGTGTCGCCCGCCAGCAAAAGGACGGGGAGCCGGTTGGCCAGTGCCGTACCGGCCGCGGTCACCAAGTTCAACGCGCCCGGTCCGATAGAGGTCGCCGCCACCATGATCTGGCGACGCCGCCGGGCCTTGGCGTAACCGATGGCGGCGAGCGCCATGGACTGCTCGTTCTGTCCGCGCCACGTCGGCAACTCGTCCTTCACGGCTTCGAGCGCCTCCGACAGGCAGGTCACGTTGCCATGGCCGAAGATCGCGAACACGCCAGGGAACAGCGGCGCCTCCTTGCCATCGATGATGGTTCTCTGCGCCATTAGGAAGCGCACAAGGGCTTGCGTCATCGTCAGGCGGACGGTCTTGCTCACAGCTTTTCCTCTTGTATCGTCACCGTTCCTGGATCGTCGAACAGCCGTCCCACGTCGCGCGGCGGAGGTTCGGCGGTGGACTGAATGCAGGTCATGCGGAGCCGTCCTTGGACGACGGTAGGCAGCAATCCACCCAGACTCCGCCTTCTGCCGCAGACCTGACCGCCGCCTCGACAAACGCCACGCTCTCCGCGCCGTCCTGGACGGTCGCGTAGCGAAGCAGCCCATCCGGCAACATGGTGCCGTCTCGCCTGGCCGCCACCGCCACCGCGAACTCGGTGTAGAGGTTCGCCCAGGCATCGCTCAGGGCCTCGGGATGACCGCGCGGCATGCGCACGAATCGGGTCGCCTCGGACCCCATGCCGGCACCAAAGCCGCGGGAAATGGTCTGCGACGGCATGCCGACCTGGTTGAAACGGAGATACTCCGGATTCTCCTGGTCCCATTCGAGGCCAGCCTTTTCGCCAAACACCCGAAGCCGAAGCCCGCACTCGGTTCCCGCCGCCGCCTGGCTGATCATCAACGTTCCGGGTATGTCGCCGAAGCGCACATGCATGAAGGCGCTGTCTTCCAGCGGCTTCGGCGCCCCCGCCACATGGAACTCGGCACGAAGGGCGGTCATCTCGCGCCCGATCACGAAACGGGCGAGATGATGTGCGTGCGAACCGATATCGGCTGTCGAGAAGCTCGACCCGCCCTTGCTCCTGTCCAGGCGCCAGGCATCCTTCACGTTCATTGCCCAGTCCTGAAAATACTCAACATGGACCT
>CAXTZG010000214.1:0-2474 GCA_964248625.1 uncultured Acetobacteraceae bacterium
AAACGTGCCACGCACCGGCTGGAACGGTGCCGCGCCCCGGTGGTCCGGGCCGGCTGCGGCCTGCAGCGCGGCGCCGGTGCGGGCAACGCGGCCGACCGGCTCGGAGCGAGCCATGGCAGCCGCCGGCACCACCGTCAGGGCGCCATGGTTCGCGTAGCCGCCGATGGCGGTGATGCCGGCAGCGCGACGCTCGTCCTGGCCAGGATTGACCCGCTGCAGGTAGCCCTGGCTGGCGGCGAACTGCGGCTGGTATCGCTCGCACGGTCCGAGCGGGATCCAGCCGACGTCGCCGCCACCGCCATCCCGGTCGCCGCGTCCGCCGAGCCCGCCCGCGAGCAGGCCGATCCCCGCGCCGACGGCCGCCCCGGCCACCACGAAATCGACCAGGGCGGGCGCGTAGACGGGCTGCTGATCCACATCCGGGGCTGCCTGCGGCTCGGCAGGGACCCAGCCCCAGCGGCCGTCGAACTGCGACCAGCGACCGTAATGGAACGGGGCGAAACCCCACGGCTCGTCATCGACCCAGGTCCAGCCCCAGGGGGCGACATAGTGCCAGCTGCCGTCGCGGTAGGGCGCCCAGTCGTGATCGACATGCGGATACCAGACCTGCCCGTACTGGGGGCTGGCCTGCCAGCTGCCATAGGCGGCGAGCGACGCGCAGCCGGTCATGTGTCGGATCGCCTGCGGCCCCGAGGGCGGCGGCGCCAGACGCCGAAGCTGGTCGGACAGGAACGGATCGGGCGCCAGCGGACCGACCGAGCCCTGCAGCGCGTCGCTGCCGGTGACCGTCGCCGTCTGGTTGGTCGCCACCGTCAGCGAGAAGCTGCCGCTGACGATCTGCGCCGAGCCTGCGACGACGCTGACGGTCGTGGGGGTTGCGCTGTCTCCGGCGACGATGTCGTACTGGCCGACGCCGGAAAGCTTCACCACGCCGCGCGGCGTGGCGATCGTCGTGCTGTCGCCCGCCGCGACATCGCGGATGTCGAGGAACAGCTCGCCCTGCGGCTCGGTCGCGATGAGCTGCTGGTTGTCGAGAGTCGCCAGATCGAACTCGGTGGATTCGCTCAACGCGATGAGGTTGTCGGCAACCTGGATCGCGGCCGTGGCGGTCGGCTGCGTCCAGATGGCGTCGCCGCTCGTCAGCGGCAGGTTCAGGCTGGCGACGCTCCATTCCGTGGCGCCGCTGCCATGGGTCGATACGCTGCCGCTCAGTTGCGCCAGTCGTCCGACGCGCGAGGGCGGATCACCCGCCGGCTGCGCCTGCGCCGGCATGCCGCCGGTCGCGGTCATGGTCAGGCTGGTGGCGGCGAGAAGTCGGGCCAGGCGGAAGCGGCGGGAGCTGGTCTTCATAAACGGCACGCCCGGAAGGCGCCTCCACGGTGGAACCTGATCCGGGCGTTGATCCTGGTCGAAAATCAGTCAGCACGGTGTCTGGAACAAGACGTTACAGACAATGATACTAACGAAACGTCAATGATTATGACCGCGACCGGTCTTGGATTGCAGCGCATCGATCATCTTCGAGGCTTCCGCCTTGCTCAGCGTCTCGTCGAACGGCTCGCCGGCCTCCTCCGACAGGGTCTTGAGATAGGAGGCCTGGGCGCCGGTCATGGATTCCTGGCCGGTGGTCCAGTTGTCCGGGTTCTTCACGGTGTTCGACGGCAGATCCTGCTCGGGCACCGGGTCGGTCTTCGGGTTCTTGCTCATGCGGGCTGAACGGCATCGTCCTTGTTTTGTTCCTGCCTCACCGGAACGTCACCGCAATAACCGATCAGGCGCGCGTCGGCGTGCGATGGCGATAGCTGAGCGCTTCGGCGACATGCGGCCGCTGCACCGCGTCGCAGCCTTCCAGGTCGGCGATTGTGCGCGAAACGCGAAGCAGCCGCGTGAAGCCGCGTGCCGAGAGCCGCAGCCGGTCGGCGGCCTGCTCGCTCAGCGCGCGGCTCTCCTCGCTCAGCAGGAAGCGGTCCGGGCTGGCCTCGGCGTTGCACATCCCGTCCTGGCGCTGATGCTGCCGCGCCCGGCCACAGGCGATGCGAGTTGCGACGTCGCAGCTGGCCTCGCCTGCCGGCGCGCGCGAGATCTCCGACGGCGCCACCGACTGCACCTCGACGCTCAAATCGATCCGGTCGAGCATCGGGCCGCTGATCTTGGCCATGTACTCCTCGCCGCATCGCGGCGCGCGGCGGCATTCGCGGCCCGGATCGCCGAGATGGCCGCATCGGCACGGGTTCATCGCCGCGACCAGCTGGAACCGGGCGGGATAGGTGAAATGACCCGAGGCCCGGGCGACGGTGGTGCGGCCGGTCTCGATCGGCGCCCGCAGGGCTTCCAGCGACTGGCGCGGCAGCTCCGGCATCTCGTCGAGAAACAGCACGCCGCGATGCGCCAGGCTGACCTCGCCGGGCTTGGCGCGCGGACCGCCGCCGACGATCGCGGCCTGGCTTGCGGAATGATGCGGCTCGCGGAACGGC
>CAXTZG010000215.1:0-2473 GCA_964248625.1 uncultured Acetobacteraceae bacterium
AGGCGCTTGGGTACTGGTTCGGATTGAATCAGACACGACTTTTCACACAACCTCGGTCGGGAGCGGCCTCGGATCACCCGATCCATGCCGGTCATGGCAGAAATCCCTGGTCGCGACCGGCGGGCTGCATGAACGTGCATCGGTCTGGTCGGATGACCAGGCGGCGGCGGATCGCCCGGGTGGTGGCCTGGCCGGGCAGGTCCTGTCCAGTGGAACGGGCTTCCGGCGGCGACGTTGGATGTGTCCAGTCGAGGATTTGTCGTGTGACCCGCAGGATGCTGACATTGCGACGCGCGATCATCTCGGGGACGGCCGCGAGCCTCACCTCGACGGCGGCACTGGCGGGCCTTGCGCGCCTCGAAGGCCGGGGCGCGCTGCAGCCGGTGAACGCAACCAGCCACTGGCTGAACGGCAGAACCGCCGGCGCCGTCACGCGCGCCGACCTGTCGCACACGCTCGTGGGCTATGCGACCCATCATGCGGCGACGCTGTTCTGGGCGGTGCTGTTCGAAAGCTGGATCGCGCCGCGCCGTCCGCTGGCAGCGCAGACGAGGCTGCGGGACGCGGTCGCCATGTCGGCCATCGCCGCACTGGTGGATTATACGGTCACGCCGAAGCGCTTCACGCCGGGATGGGAGTTCGTGCTGTCGAAGCGCGCGATGGCCGCCGCCTATGGCGCCATGGCGCTGGGCCTGGCGGCGGGCAGCGGCGGCAGGAGCGCATAGCCATGGCAGGCAGGAGGTCGCGGTTCGGCAGGCGGGCCACCGCCGATCAGGTGCTGGCGGGGCTGGAGTTGTCGGGAAAGGTGTTCCTGGTGACAGGCTGCGCGTCGGGCCTCGGTTTCGAGACCATGCGGGCGCTCGCCGCCCGGGGGGCGCACGTGATCGGAACGGCGCGCTCGGCCAGGCGCGCGGCCGAGGCCTGCGACAAGGTCAGCGGCCAGACGACGCCCCTGGTCTGCGACCAGGACGACTTCGCTTCGGTCGCCGCCGCAGCACGGGCCGTGCGCGAGCTCGGCGTGCCGCTGGATGCGATCATCGCCAATGCCGGCATCATGGCGCCGCGTGGACCGGACGTCCGCAGCGGCGTCGAGAGCCAGTTCCGGGTCAACCACCTGTCGCACATGCTGCTGGTGACACGGATCGAGGACCTGCTGCGCGACGGCAGCGGCAGGCTGGTGATGGTGAGCAGCAGTGCGGCCCAGGGGCTGGCGCCCCGGGCGGGCATCGTCTTCGACAACCTCGATGCCCATCTCGGCTACAGGCCGCTGGCGTTCTATGGGCAGTCGAAGCTCGCCAATCTCGTCTTCGCCAAATCGATGGCGGACCGGCTGCACGAGCGCGGCATCACCGCCAACGCGCTGCATCCCGGCGTCATCGCCAGCACCGACCTGCCGCGCTCGCTGGGCGGGCCGGTGAAGCTGCTGATGCCCATAATCGGGCTGTTCTCGAAGTCGATCCGACAGGGGGCGGCGACGCAGTGCTATCTGGCGGCGCATCCCGACCTGGATCGCGCGAGCGGCGGCTTCTACGCTGATTGCCAGCCGGCCCGGTCCAATCCGCATGCCGACGATCCGGGTTTCCGTCAGCGTCTCTGGTCGACGTCGGAGGCGCTGCTGGCGCAGTACGCGCCTGCCGCCTGACAACACCGCGAGGATGCCTTGCGGCGTCGGCGGTGCGCCCCTCTTCTTGCGGAAGGATGCGGACCAGCCCGCTCGTCGGCCCTCACCGCCAACCCCATCCGACCCGGTGCCGGACCCCAAGCATCGTCCGGCGCAGGCAAACATGACCAGGAGCTATCGATGACATCCTCCAAGCACCCGACGCACCCGCCGACGGGCCCTGACGATCTCGGCGCCGACGTGCCCCGGCCGCCGAGCGACCTCGAGCGCAACCCGGGCATCGGCGCGTCGAAGGGTGCGTTCGCCCGTACCGGCGCCGATCCGGAGACGGTGGAAGCCGACAACACGGTCGAAGGCGACGTCGTCAGCGACGGCGCCAAGGGCGGTGGCGTCGACCCCAACAAGCTCGGCCGCACCAACAAGTAGAGTATTTGCCGCCGGCCTGCGCCGGCGGCTCGTCCGGTGCAGCGACCGTCCGGAGGGCTGTGCCAGCAGTGTTTGATTCGACAGGCGGCTAACGAGCGCACCGCCATCTGGCGCGTGGACGATGGCAGATTGCCGGGTCGAGCGAAGCGCGTTCGAGTTCTTCGATCGACTGCCGCAAGTTCATCTACCCATTGCAGCGGTGCGGCAGACGCGTCTGGCTTCGGGATGCAGCTTTCGCACACTGGCTATGGTGACGACACGTCCTGCTCGACGCTTTCGGCCAGCCAGTTGCGTCGTCTGGTCGCCTTGCCGATGCCCGGGTTGAAGCAGTTGCAGGGATCGAGCGTGCGGTAGTGCGCAGTCATCGACGCGGGCGCGTGGTAGAGATGGCCGACATTATGCTCCGCAGGATACAGCGCGCCACGC
>CAXTZG010000216.1:0-2421 GCA_964248625.1 uncultured Acetobacteraceae bacterium
AGCACTCTCGAATCAGAACTCTTGAATCCGTGCAACCCTAAACCGCTCTAGAGGGACGAGAACTCGTCGCTGAGCAGACCGTGCTCCCGGTGGAAGGCGTTCAGGCCATCCACAACCTCGGCAACTGCCTCATCCTCGGCAGCTCGCCGGCCTTGTTCCCGCCTGACGAAATCCCTCAGCAGATCCTCCAGGGTTCCACTGAGGTTGCTGGTCAGCAGGCGTGCCCTCCGAACCAGGTCCTCATCAAGGCTTACGTTGGTGGACCGCTTGGAGGCCGATCGGGCATATCCCATAACGCTCTCATACGCATTCTATGCGCATACCATGCACTTGAGCTCGTCGCTGAGCAAGGCTGGTCAGTATCCCTGGATCACCCGGTAGTCGTCGTGCCCGTCGGACTCGAACTGGCCGGCGTTCTCGTCCACCCGGATGCAGAGCCGGCTTCGCGGCCCGCAGTGCTCGATCTTCCCCAGCATGCCGGCCTTCTGCCACTCCTCCTGGGTCGCCTGCAGCTGCGCGACCTGCGCCTCGAGCTCAGCCTTCTGTTCCTGCGCCTGCCCGATCGCGCCGGCGTCCCACCACAGCACCGCGCTGCTCGCTAGCCACCACAGCAGCGCCAGCGCGGCGATCCCAGCCACGCCCCAGCCCAGCAGCCGCCAGCTCGCCCACAGCACCACCCGCCGCAAGCTCGCCTCCGCCTGGTCGGCCATCGTCCCGACCTGGTCCAGCCGTCCCAACAGCGGCCCCGTCGCTGCCTTCAGCGCCGACGCCCCGGTCTCGGCCACCCCGTGCATGCTCTCCGCCACCGCGCCCTGCACCGCCGTCCGGACGTTGCGGGTGAGCCCGTGCACGTCCTGGCCCAGCCGCTCCCGTTCGACCTTCAGCGCCGCCCGCTCGGCCGCCAGCCCCTCGAGCGCCGCCTGCACCGCCGCCTGGTGCCGCTCGGCGATCTCGATCAGCCCGTAGAGCCGCTCCTCCGCCGCCTCGCTCATCGCCCGCTCACATCCTCATCGAGGGACCGCTCCGCGGTCGTTCCGCCTGGCGCGCTGCGTCCGTCCGACGTGCCGCCTCCGCCTGCCGGGCCAGCTCCTTCTGCTGCGCCCGCTGCGCGCTTTCTGACAGCGCCACGATCCCGGCAACTACCTGCTCCGGCATGGGGTCGGCCAGCACCCGCTGCAGGTTCGGCCGCTCGGCCAGGCCGAACTCCGCCCCGCGCTCCCGTAGCACCGCCACCAGCTCCGGCCGCTCCCGCAGCCCCTGTCCGAACGCCAGCAGCCGGTCCCGCGCCGCGTCGTAGGCCGAAGCCCGGTCCAGCCCCGGCAGCGCCGTCCCGTAGCCCTTGATCAGCCCGTCCCACTGCCCGACCAGCGCCCGAGCCTGCATGTCGCGCGCCGCTGCCGCCTGGCGCTGCCGCTGGTGCGCCGCGTAGCGGTCCCGGAACCGCGCCCGGCCGGCCACCACCTCTTGCGCCAGCTCCGCCTCCCGCGCCGGCTTGGCCGCCGCCGGCCGCACGATCTCGCTCTCCGGCACCAGGCCACGCCGGATCGCGTAACGCTCGGCCAGCTCCCCGCTGCCGTAGTCCAGCGTGGTGTCCTTCGCCCGCTCCCGCCCCAGCACCCGCGCCAGCTGCGCCGCGTCGGCGAACTCGTCCCGGGCGTAGTGCAGGCTCATCCCCTCCCGGTGCCGGGTCAGGCCGACATAGGCGCTGTGCCGATCCATCAACCCAGTCGCCAGCACGTGCGCCCGGTCCACCGTCACGCCCTGCGCCTTGTGCACCGTCGCCGCGTAGCCGTGCTCGATGTGCGCGTAGTCCCGCAGCTGGAACGTCACCTCCCGGCCACTGCTGCTTCCTGCCGGCCCGGTGTCGTCGAGACGCACCGTCAGCCGCTCGCCACCAACATCCACCGCCAGTACCGTGCCGAGCGTGCCGTTCTTCACCGCAACGCTGCCTCGGCCACCCGCACCGCCGCCGAGCCCGCGCTCGTTGCGCAGGAACATCAGCCGGTCGCCATCGGCAAACCGACGCTCGCCCCGCTCCGTCTGCACCACCTGGTCGGAGCCGAGCGCACCCGCCATCTGCAGCCGCTCGCGCGCCAGCCGGTTCAGGTCGGCTACGTCCGCCCGCGTGGAGGCCAGCATCACCCGGCTCTCGTCCGGCTGCCGTTGCCGCTCCAGATCCCAACCAGCTACCAGCGCCGCCTTGGCTTCCGCCAGCGTTCCAGACGCGTGCACCATTCCAGCTTCGGTGTAGCGCTCCAGCGCCTTCGCCGTGTCGCTCGTCGCTAGCTCTCGTGTCGCTGCCCGCTGCCACGATGCACGCTGCCGGCGCACCTCGGTGATCTCCACCGTGCCGACCCGTTCCGCAATCGCCCGGAACGCCGCTCCAGCCTCGATCGCCTGCAACTGCTCGGGATCTCCGAC
>CAXTZG010000217.1:0-2399 GCA_964248625.1 uncultured Acetobacteraceae bacterium
TGTTGAAGTGGGATCGTTCGTCTGAGCGACGGGCGCGGCTTTCCGTGGCTGCCCTTGGCGCGGTTCCGGATCGGAGATGCTGGGCGCAGGGGTTGGCGGGACGTGGCGGATCGGGGGCTGTGCCCCGTCTGTCAGGGTCCGTGGGGCTGGAGGCTGCGTGCGACCCCACGGAACAGCGCAGCCTCCGGGCAGGCGGTGGCAAACGCGATGCGCACTCGCGTGGCGGTCTCGGTGATGCGGGCGGCGACCTTGAGCAGCCGCAGGCGCAGCGTGGTGAACTCGGCGCTGGCGAGCGGCTGGGGCCTGGGGATTGCGTCGCGCACGGTGAGCATCAGCCAGTAGGCGGCGGTGTGCAGCACCAGGCGCACCTGGTTGGCCAGCGCGGAGCGGCAGGAGGTGCGGTCCGAGGCGAGCTGGCCCTTGTGCAGCTTGATCAGGTTCTCGGCCTGGCCCCGGGCGCAGTAGAGCGCGGCGTAGAGCCACTCGGGGCTGCCAGAGGCGAGGCTGGTCACCACGCAACGCATGTCCAGGCCCAGGATGGTGGCCTCGATCCTGGCCGCGACCCGACGTTTGCAGCCCCATGATCTGGCACCGTAGCGGGTCTCGGCATAGCGGCGCAGCAAGGGCGCGTCCGCTTCGGCGCGACGAACCCGGACGTCGTCGGCTGCTGCCTCGAGCAGCCGGGCCAGCACGGCGTTGCCGGGCAGGCCGAAGATGTAGTCGACGCCGTTGGCCTCGCACCACGCCATCACCTCGCGACGGCCGTAGTGGCCATCGCCGCGGATCGTCAGCCGCGTGGCGGGCCAGTGGCTGCGGATGCGGCGCACCAGGCGCCTGAGATGAGCGCGCACCTCGACGCCCGAGGGGGTCCTGCCGGGGCGCAGAACCATCGCGACCGGGCGCGAGGTGGCGACGTCGTAGACGTGGATAGGCATGAAGCAGCGCTCGTCGTGGTGAGCGTTGAACAGCGAGAGCTGCTGGTGGCCGTGCACGACGTCCACCGTGTCATCGATGTCCAGCGTCACCGCCCCGGGCGGCCTGGGGTAGCTGGCGCAATAGAGGTCGACCATGGCGCAGGTCAGACGCACGACCTCGCGCAGGGTCGGGGCGTTCTCCCAGCGCGACACGGTGGGCTGGGAGCACAGATCGCGTCCGCTATCAGGCAGACGGCCGCAGGCGAGCTTGAAGCCGGGATCGGTGCGCAGGTGGTCGAGGTCGTCGGCATCCTCATGGCCACAGGCAATGGCGAGCATGCGGGCGCGCAGGATGTCGGCGATGCTGTGGGTCACGAACGCAGGGTTGCGCGGATCGGCGATCAGCCTGGCCAGACGCCCGGCCACGCCGAGGCGGCGCTCGGCGGCGGCCAGAAGCATGACGCCGCCATCCGACGTCATGCGGCCGCCATCAAAGGCAGCGGTGACTTTCTTGCGGCCAACGGCTGGAAACAGGAACGGGGCGACCGTATCGTCGAACATGGCGGGTGTGGCTCGGCGTGATCGTGGGGATGGATGGCGTCGACACCCAATCCATAATCACAATCAGTAGCTTACGCGACATCCGCCGCCGGAGCTCTCTCATGCCGTGAATAAGATGGGCTAGGCCGTAGTGACGATTTCACCGGAGCAGAATGCTGATGGCGGCGAGCTGGACGAAGCCCGCGTAGTTGGCCAGGAGCTTGTCGTATCGGGTGGCGACACGGCGGAACTGCTTCAGCTTGTTGAAGAAGCGCTCGATCAGGTTGCGTTCCTTGTAGAGGGCCTTGTCGTGCGGCCGTCTCTCCTTTCGGTTCGATCTGGCCGGGATGACCGGTTCCGCTCCGGCGTCTCGGATGGCCTGGTGCAGGGGGTCGGCATCGTATCCCTTGTCGGCAATCACGGCTCCCGGCTTGAGACCAGCGATCAGCTCGTGGCTGCGGGTGACGTCGTGGCGCTGGCCTGGCCCGAACAGCAGGCGCACCGGATTGCCCAGCGCGTCCGTGGCGGCATGGACCTTGGTGCTCAGGCCGCCGCGGGAGCGGCCCAGTCCCTGAGCATCAGGCCCCCCTTTGCAATGCGCGCACCGGCCGCGTGCTGGTGGGCGCGCACGATGGTGCTGTCGATCATCAGCCACTCGAGGTCGGCATCCGCTGCCAGCACCGCCAGGAAGCTGCCCAGGGCACCGCGCGCGATCCATCGGTAATAGCGGCGTTTGACGGCCTGATGGTCACCGAAGCGCTCTGGCAGGTCACGCCAGCGCGCCCCGGAACGGGCCATCCAGAGCAGCGCATCGACGAACAGGCGGTTGTCGCAGCGTGGTCCGCGCTGGCCCTCGCGTCCGCCTGGGACCAGATCGCGCAGCCGCTCCCACTGATCGTCGCGCAGACTGTCCACGTCGCCGCTCGCCATGGCCGAACCTCAAAA
>CAXTZG010000218.1:0-2391 GCA_964248625.1 uncultured Acetobacteraceae bacterium
GCACCAGCACCGCGTCGAACGGCCGGCCCGGCTCGAATCCGGCCGCGGGCTTGAGCGGGATCGTCACCAGCCCCGGCCGCACCTGCGCGGTCTGGGCGGCGACCTGGTCGATCAGCCCGGGCCTGGACGGGAACAGCCAGGCGCTGGCGATCGAGGTCGCCGACAGGCCGCTGCCGGACAGGGTGAAGGTGCCGTCGCGGGAGATGCGGGCGCTGAACGGCGACGGGCGCGGGCTGGCGGCGCGGGCGGCCCCGAACAAGGGCGCCTGCGCCGAGGGCTGGACCGGGGCCTGCGCCGCGCCCGCCGGCAGGGTCAGCGACAGGCTGGCATGCTCGGGCACGCAGACGGTCGAGCAGGCGAGCCAGTCGGCGGTCGCCGACAGCACCAGCGGCGCGTCCGCGCCAGCGGCCGCCACCGGCAGAAGGCTCAGCGGCAGCAGCACGTCGCCGGTATAGCCGTAGCTCATCAGCGGGCCTTCGGGCAGACGGGTCGGCGTCGGCCACAGCACCTCCCCGGTCTGCCCGGAGCCGCCGCCGGACGCGGAAACCGCGATCGTGGCCGCCTCGCCGGCATCGCCCGGGTTGGACCAGTAGGTGTGCCAGCCGGGCGCCAGCCGCAGCCGCAGCCCGACGCCGAGCGGACGGCCGGGCGTCCAGCTGTCGGCATCGGTGACCAGGCTCGCCTGGTCGTGCGGCGTGTCGACGGCGGCACTTTCCGCAGCCAGCGAAGCCGTGCCCTGGATGCCGAACGCCAGGCAGGCGGCGAGGGTGGCGGCCAAGGCAGGCAGCAGCCGCGGACGGTGGAAGCGGACAAACAACAACGGAACTCCCGGCAACTGGGATGCTGTCGCCTCTTTGACACGATCCGCGGCCCCCTCATACAGGCGCCATGCTTCCCGACCCGATGCCCGACCTTCCCGTCGCAGACGCGCTGCCGGCCCTGCTGGACAGCCTGGCCGCCGCCCCGAACGCCGTGCTGGTGGCTCCGCCCGGCGCCGGCAAGACCACGCTGGTGCCGCTGGCGCTGGGTGATGCCGCCTGGCTGGGCGGCGGCCGCATCGTCATGCTGGAGCCGCGCCGCCTCGCCGCGCGCGCCGCCGCCCAGCGCATGGCGAGCCTGATCGGCGAGGAGGCCGGCGGCCGGGTCGGGTTCCGCACCCGCCTCGACAGCGCGATGTCGTCCGCCACCCGCATCGAGGTGCTGACCGAGGGCATCCTGCTGCGCCGGCTGCTGTCCGACCCGATGCTGGACGGCATCGGCTGCGTGATCGTCGACGAGGTGCATGAGCGCTCGCTCGACGCCGACACCGTGCTCGCCTTCTGCCTCGACCTGCAGCGCCAGCTCAGGCCCGAGCTGCGCCTGCTGGCGATGTCGGCGACCGCCGACGCGGCCTCGCTGTCGCGGCGGCTGGGCGGTCCGGTGATCGAGAGCCTCGGCCGCATGTTCCCCGTCGAGCTCAGGCATGCCGGCCGCGACATCGCCGCCCTGCGCGATCTGCCCGACGCGGTGGCGCGCGCGGTGCGCACCGCACTCGCCGAGCAGCCGACCGGCGACGTGCTGGCCTTCCTGCCGGGCGTCGGCGAGATCCGGCGCGCGAGCGACATCCTGGCCGGCATGGGGATAGAGGCTGAGCTGCTGGCGCTGCATGGCGAGCTGCCGCCGGCCGAGCAGGACCGGGTGCTGCGCCCGCCGCCGCCTGCCGACCGGCGACGTCGCGTGGTGCTGGCGACGTCGATCGCCGAGACCTCGCTGACGGTGCCCGGCGTGCGCATCGTGGTGGATGGCGGCTGGCGCCGCGTGCCGCGCCTCGATCCCGGCAGCGGGCTGACCCGGCTGGAAACGGTGCGGGTCAGCCGGGCCACCGCCACGCAGCGCGCCGGCCGCGCGGGGCGCGAGGCGCCGGGCACCGCCTACCGGCTCTGGACCGAGACCACGGCACGCACGCTGCCGCTGCAGGACCGGCCGGAGATCCTCCATGCCGAGCTGTCGGGCTTCCGGCTGCAGGCGGCGGCCTGGATGGCGGCCATGGACACGCCACCCCACGCGCTGCCGCTGCCCGACGCGCCGCCGGGCGGCGCCTTCGAGGCCGCCGGCAGCCTGCTGCGGG
The DNA here is from genome assembly GCA_964248625.1 of uncultured Acetobacteraceae bacterium. Taxonomy (GTDB): domain Bacteria; phylum Pseudomonadota; class Alphaproteobacteria; order Acetobacterales; family Acetobacteraceae; genus Lichenicola. The sequence goes on from CAXTZG010000218.1 coordinate 2,108, forward strand.
CCCTGGGCGGGCTGGACGAGGATGGCGGCATCACCCCGCTCGGCAGCCGCATGGCAGCACTGGGCGCGCATCCCCGGCTGGCGCATGGCGCAGCTCGGGGCGCATCCGCGGCTGGCGGCGATGATGCTGGCTGCGGCGTCGCCGGGCGAGGCGTCGCTTGCCGCCGATCTCGCCGCCCTGCTGGAGGAGCGCGATCCGCTGCGCCCCAGGCCGGTCGCGGGCAGGCGGGCGGCCGATCCGCCCTGCGACCTGTCGCTGCGGCTCGAGCTGCTGGCCGGCCGCTC
>CAXTZG010000219.1:0-2379 GCA_964248625.1 uncultured Acetobacteraceae bacterium
CCGGGCCTGGGTGCGCCGCATCAAGCAGCACTGCCGGTCCTTCGGCACCACCGTCAGCCTGTCGCCACAGCCAGAACCGTCCCATGGCTGAGCCGACAACTACCCTGCCACCCGAGAACACAGACCCCGGCGCGTTGGCTCGCTTGCTCCTGCTGGAAACCCGGGCGCCGTTGCAACCGGGATACGACCGCAGCGGTTCGCTGCAGGCGATGCGACTGATGCGACGCACGGTCGAGAACCGGTTAGCCTCACCCGCTCAGTATGCCGCTCGTGGTGCCACAAGCGAGCAGGACATCGTGCGGATGGGCAACCAGTTCGCCGGCTTCCGGGACTACCCTACCTTGCATGGGCAGCTGGCCCTGAGCCTTGCACGCCTCTTGACGGCAGCCGACGCAGGTCAGGCCGATGTCAGAGCCTTCGTTTCCGACGCGGTCACCGTCGCGACCGAGGCAACATCCAACGCAGCCTATGCCCACGTCACGGCGTGGCGGACGGCAGGCTCAAGCGCACCCGGCCCTGGCTTCCGGTTCCTCGTGTCCCTGCAGGGCAACGACTTCTATGCCACCGCACCTGCACCTCCGGTCTCCGCACGCCATCGGCATGGTGGACCGTTTCGGCCGCACCGCCATCTAGGATCAAGTCGGAGATAGTGCCGCCAGCCATCATCCTTCCGGTCGTGGTCCTCTGCATGACCTTTTCAGCAACCGCGATCGCGGCGGCGAAGACCGTCACCCGCACCCTAAGCTGCGGTCCCGCTATAGCCACAGCAACCTCGACCACCGACCCGCATGTGCCGCCGAACGATGACTTTGCCTGGCTTGCCCAGAAGCTCACCCTGACCAGAGCGCACGGCCGCCAGGCCATACTCCTGCAGGTCGATCCGAAGGCGAGCATGATTGCGGTCGGCCAGCAGAAGGCCCTTGCCGCTGCGGTCGTCTCCTGGGCCTGCCTGACCAGCACCCAAGGCAAGACCTACGTCCTGCTCGATATCAGCTGCATGCGCGAGAACTACGACGGCATCTGCCGCGGCCAGAAAGAGTGGTTCCGGATCGTTGGCACCGATGGCAGCCGCCCCGACGCCGGCTATGCCCCACAGGATCCACGCTATGACGCGCTGGATAAACGGCTCGGAATTAGCGCTGACGGCGTCCAGCTGACAGGGATCTTCTGAGAGAGGTAACCGTCCTACGTTGGTTCATCGGCCTCAGCCTCATCTGCCAGCACGAAGCGTTGCACCGTTCCAGCGTCTTGTGCTGCGGCCAGGAGAGCAGGCCAGTCATCAGGCGGACTGCCGTGTGCCAGCATCCGGGTGAACACGGCGTAGGGATCTGTGCCGGCACCGGCCTTGCGCAGCGTGTCCCGGTCGTTGACCCAGGCATAGACGATCACGCGTGCTTGGGAGTCAGCCCGGAAGAACAGCCGGAACCGGTTACCTGCGAACTTTGCCCGGAACCAATGCCGCCGCTCCTTGCCCAACGTGTTGCCCTGCCGAAACTCCGGTGAAAGCGGATCGCGCGGGATGCGCTCCAAGAGCAGTGTTCTCAAGGCCGACAGCAGGCGAGCATCGGCTTTACCTTGCCATCCGGCCAGGTCCGACTGCTTAGCCCGTTCTACGGTGGCCAGAAGCCGCTCCAGCTGATCCAGGAACAACGGGTGGGCATACAGACGCCAACCGTTCCGCTCCAACGCCGGCATACGGTCTACAGTGCCACCTCCTCCTCGATTGGGGCATCCGGGTCGGCTTGCCCGATGTCATCCGTGAGGACCGTCATGCGGGCGGCCAGGTTCTCCGTGATGGGGCGGACGGCCTCGCTAGGTCGGGTAGCCAGATCAGCAGCCAAGAGCCTCAGGAAAGGCTGCAGGGCCGGATCTGCATCATCCTCCTGCAGGGCATGGATGGTGACGCTGCCACCTTCCACCCGGAACGCGATGCGGCCGCCATAGCCGACCCCAAGCGCTTGTCGGACAGCTTTCGGCACTGTGGTCTGGCCTTTAGCCGTGATGGTGCAGACTTCCTCGACCACAGGCATGGATGCCTCCTCAACACCGGTAAAAGGTAATGATAACCCCTTACTTCCTCAACAGCCCTTTGTTCGACCTGCCAGCGGCAGGTTGATCTGGTGGGACGCCCTTCGTCCCGACAGGCTCCAGCAGCGACGGCGCGCAGGCACGGTCAAGGATGCGCAGCACCGCGAAGCGGCGGAAGCGCAGCGCCCGTCCTTGAGGGTTCCGAGCATCGTGGCACTCCCCTACTGGACCAGGAGGCCATCAGGACGCTCTCTCGGGCCAGCCTCACCTGCTCCAGCCCTTTGAGGGCGTCGGTTCGATCCATCTCCGGGAAGAGAGGGATTCTTCTGTCAGTCTGTTCAGCGCCATTGT
>CAXTZG010000220.1:0-2324 GCA_964248625.1 uncultured Acetobacteraceae bacterium
AACTGGTGACCGCGTCGCTCGAGCTGGCGGACGGCTACGCCGACCTGCTGGCTGGTCTCGGCATCAAGTTCACACGGGCCGAAAAGACCCCGTTTACCCGGCTGTCGGACGGGCAGCCGGTGCCGAGCGAGACCGACCAGCGCTTCTCGTTCCTGCCCTATCGAAACCAGCCGATCTCGCGCCGGCCGCACACGATCTCCCGCCAGATCACCCGCGACGAGCGATCCACCAGGGACAACCAGCGGCGCCGGATCGTCGCGATCGACGCCGTCCCCTCGGTCCCGGTGCGCTGCATCCAGGTCAGCAGCTCGAGCCATCTGTTCCTGGCCGGCCGCGCGATGGTGCCGACGCACAACACCGAGACCTCCATCAATCTGTGCGGGTTCCACATCGACCAGGACCCGGCGCCGATGCTGGTCCTGCAGCCGACCATCGAGATGGCCAAGGCCTGGTCGAAGGATCGCCTGGCCACGATGCTGCGCGACAGCCCGTCGCTGCGCGGCAAGGTCGCTGAAGCGCGGATGCGCGACAGCGGCAACACGGTGCTGCACAAGACGTTCAGCGGCGGCCACATCACCATGGCGGGCGCCAACTCGCCTGCATCGCTGGCATCGCGCCCGATCCGGGTGCTGGTTTGCGACGAGGTCGACCGCTATCCGGCCTCGGCCGGCGAGGAAGGCGATCCGGTCGCGCTGGCCACCAAGCGCACCACCACGTTCTTCAACCGCAAGATCGTTCTGGTCAGCACGCCAACGATCAAGGGCGAGAGCCGGATCGAAAAGGCCTGGCTCGCGTCCGACCAGCGGCATTACCTGGTCCCCTGCCCGCAATGCGCCGAGATGCAGCGCCTGGAATGGGGCGGGGAAAGCAGCGCCTACGGGATCAAGTGGCGCCAGAACGAGCAGGGCGAGCACCTGCCGGACACCGCGGTCTATATCTGCCGCAACGGCTGCGTCATCGAGGAGAAGTCGAAGCCCTTGATGGTTCGGGCCGGCCGCTGGCTGGCAACCGCGCCCTATCGCGGGAACGCTGGTTTCCACATCTGGGCCGGCTACAGCCTGCACGTGAACTCGGCCTGGCCGCAGCTGGTGCGCGAGTGGCTGGCAGCGAAGGACGACCCGCTCAGCCGGCAAACGTTCTTCAACCTGGTGCTGGGCCAGCCCTACGAGGACCGCGGCGACAAGGCGCTGGGCGAGCATGTGCTGGCCGCGCGCGCCGAGGTGTGGGCGGGCCAGGTTCCGGCCGGCGTGGCGGTCGTCACGGCCGGTATCGACACCCAGGATGACCGGATCGAGATCGAGATCGTCGGCTGGGGCCGCAACGAGGAGCGGTGGTCGATCGCCCACGAGATCGTCGAGGGCGATCCGGCGGCGCCGAGCACCTGGCTGCTGGTCGACGCCTACTTGAAGCGCATATGGCGGCGCGCGGACGGCCGACCGTTCGAGGTCATGGCGACCTGCATCGATTCGGGCGGTCACCACACCGAAAAGGTGTACGAGTTCAGCAAGGCCCGCCTCGGGCGGAAGATATGGGCGATCAAGGGCGAGTCAGCGCGCGGCGGCGCCCGGTCGCCCGTCTGGCCCACGAAACGGCCCAGCGAGCGCAACAAGAAGGCCTTTCGGCCTGTCATCATCGGTGTGAACGCCGCAAAGGACGTCATCCGGTCGCGCCTGCGCATGGATGCGCCTCCTGGCGGCCAGCCGCTGGCCGGATACATGCACTTTCCGGCCGATCGCGACCTCGCCTACTTCGCCCAGCTCGTGTCCGAGCGCCTGGTGGTCAAGTCCGTCGCGGGGCAGCGCTTCCGGGTCTGGGAGCTGGCGCCGGGCCGCGCCAACGAGGCGCTGGACCTCGCCGTCTACAGCTACGCGGCGCTCTGCGGCCTGATGCACTTCGGCCTGAAGCTGAACATGCGGGCCGACGAGGTGGTCGTCGCCTACCAGACGAGCCCTGCCGTGGTGACGCTGCCACCGGCGATCGTCGACGTGCCGACCCGGCTCGAGCCATTCGCTCGCGACACCGAGCCGCGGCGGCCGACCGTCACCCAGGAGAAGGCGCCCGGCACCAGGCGCTCGCTGCTGGGCCGCTTCGGCGACAAGGCCTGATTTCCGCCCCCTGGCCTGCTGCTCAGACCAGCAGCAGGCCTCTCGCAGCGCCGTGATGGCGCCGCATCCCATGGATGGATCAACCGCATGCTCGTGTCCGGCTACACGCAGCCGCTGGGCGTCCTGCAGGGCGTGCCGGCTGCCACGCTGGCCGCCTGGCTGGGCGTCGCCCAGCAGGCCTATGCCGACCTGATGTCCGGCGGCAAGGTGGTGACCGCC
>CAXTZG010000221.1:0-2314 GCA_964248625.1 uncultured Acetobacteraceae bacterium
AACGGCCGTCACCGAGGCGCAGCGCCACGCGGCCGTCCGGCTGGCGGCGCAGCGCCATGTCCAGCGTGTGGTGCCAGCCATGGCCGATCTCGCCGGCAATGGTGGAGGACGACACCCAGATCCGCGCGAACACCAGCGGCAGCGGACCCGGCAGCACGAAGTCGGTCTGCTGGGTGAACACCTCGCCGGTGGCCGGATTGACCGGATGCCCGACCTGGTCGACGGAGCCGACATCCTGGCCGACCCGGCCGCCGGCCGCGGTGTCGGCGCCGTCCCGGACCAGCGATTTCGCCGCCCGCTCGACAGCCCCGGCGGCCTCGGCGAAGCCCTTGCCGATCTGCGACGCCAGCGCCTCGGCGGCCGACCGGAGCCCGCCGGCCATTCCCTCGAACGCCCGGCCTGCCAGCCGCGCGGCGCCGCCGGCCAGATCGGCCAAGCCGGCGATGCCGCCTTCGCCCAGCGTGAGCACGTCGCCCAGGATCTCGATGCCGAGGCCCCAGCGCTTGATCGCCATCACCGCGACCGACGGGCCGCCGATCAGCACGTCCGGCGAGCCCGGCAGCACGCCGGCGCCGAGCGAGGTCTCCGACCCCACCCGCGCCGCATTCAGGCCGTTGATCCGCACCGTGGCGGCACCCGAGGCGATCACCTCGCCGTCGTGGCAATCCACCGGGCTGGTGACAAAGGCGGCGGATCGCCCGTTGATCCTGACGGTCGGCGAGCCGGTGGCGATATGGCCGTCGGCATCGGGGGACGGCACCATCTCGCCCAGCGCAGCACCCAGCTTCTGCGCGCCCCAGGCGGCGATGCCGCAGGCGACCACGCCGGCCGCGATCGCCAGCCCTGCGACCGCGAGCGGCACCAGGGCCGCGCCGCCGGTGGCGCCGACCAGGGCCAGGGCGGCCTCGCCGGCGACGGCGAGCCCCGTGGTGGCGACGCCGGTGGTCAGCATTCCCGTCGCGGCGGCGGTCGAGGCGGCGAAGATGCCGTCCATCGCCACCCCTGCGACCAGCGATCCGAGCAGGAAGCCGGCGGCCGCCTCGTTGTGGCTGACCGGGTCGAGGATCCGGGCGGCCCGCTCAGCCACGGGTGCTCCGGACGCCGCTGCCCGATCCGGTCCCGGCGGCGCCGCGCGGCTGCGCGCTGGCGATGGCTTCCAGGATCCGGCTGCGGATCGAGCCTGGCATCGGCGCCGGTGCTGCCCCGGTGAACACCACGAGCCCGCCCGGCTCCGGCAGATACGCCATCAGCTGATCGACGGTGCCGTGCTGCGTTCGCCACCGGCAGGCGACGAGCTCGGTGGTGCCGCTGCCGGTCACCATGTCCCGCCGGTCGAGAAGCTCGAAGTCAGGCAGGGCGTGCGACAGCCGGTCGAGCTCCGTGCGGGCGAAATCGCGCGCCGCCACCCCGTCCGGCACGGCGGCGCGGGTGACGGTCAGGCTGGCCTTGGCGGTTCCGTCATCGAGCACGAAGGTATGGATCGAGCGGTCCGTCCAGCCTGGCGGCGGGACGAAATCGTAGCCCGGCAGCGGATAGGTGTCGCGCATCCCATGAGCATCGCACGGTTTCGGCAACGATCGTAAGCCCGAGTCCGGCATCCTGCCGAGCCCTCTGAAACGGTTCTGGTGCTGCCGGCGCATTTCATCCGGCCGCGGCTTGTTCTATTGTCGGCTCCGCATGATACCGGACGTCCTGACTTGGTGGTCGCGCCAGATGCTTGATCTGGTGCCAGCGCGCTTCGCCCGGCCGGACCCGTCCTCGATGGGTGCGCTTCTGGTTGAGCCGTTTTCGGCCGGAGAAGGCGCCCGCCTGCTGCGTCGGCAGGGCTCGGAGGAAGCGGTGCTGGGCGAGTTCATGCTCCGGCGCGTCCGCCGCGACGACATGCTGGCCGATGACGCGGCACCCGACGCGCCGGCGCCGCTCGATCCGGACGACGTGGCCATCCTGGCCACCGCCCTGTCGACGGCCCAGGCCAGCGGGACGGGCGGCATCGTGCTGCTGCGTCTGGCTCCGGGCGCTGCCCTGCAGCGCGACGTGACGCTGCCGCTCGCCGCCGAGGCCGGGCTCGACCGCGTGCTGACCTACGAGATGGACCGGCTGACCCCGTTCGCGGCGGCCGACGTGTTCTTCGCCTGGCGCGTGCTGCGTCGCGACCGCGAGGCCGGACGCTTGTCGCTGCGCCTGTCGCTGGTGCCGCGGCCGCCGCTGCTGCCGCTGCTGGAGGCGCTGCGCCAGGCCGGCGCCGGTCCGCAGGCGATCGAGATCCCGGCAGCGCCCGGCCGTGCCCGCCTGCGCATCCCGCTGGCGCACGAGC
>CAXTZG010000222.1:0-992 GCA_964248625.1 uncultured Acetobacteraceae bacterium
GCATGCCCCCGCACCAGCGTGGTCACCAGCGCCGTCGCGGAGGTGAACAGCACCGGGTAGCCATGGCGGATTGCCTCGCGCCCGAGTGCGATGGCCAGGTGGGTCTTGCCCACGCCGGGCGTGGCTTTGACAACGAATTTTGGCCCAGCTGTGCTGGCGAATTCTGGCCCACCTGCCGGTAGGCGGTAGGTTGGCTGAGCCTGCGCCAGGCCAGCCCGTCAGCGTCGCTGCTGTGTCCTCCCCGTCATGCCTTGCCTGCCTTGCGCTGCGCCGTGGTGCGGCGGAACCGGTAGGAGTCGGTGCCGGTGGTGACGATGTGCGCACGGTCCGTGAGCCGGTCGATCAGCGCCTTGCACAGCCGCGGGTTGGGAATGACCTGCGACCATTCCGAGAACGGCAGGTTGGTGGTCACGATCACCGCCGCCTTCTCCGCCCGGTCGGCGATCACCTGGAACATCAGTTCGCACGCCGTCTCGGCGAGCGGCACGTAGCCCAGCTCGTCGATGCAGATCAGGTCGAGCCGCTCCCACCGGCCAAGCGCACGGGTGAGCTGGTTTGCATGGGCCGCCTCCGCCAGCTCGTTGATCAGCCCGGTCGCCGTCGTGAACCGGACGCGGCGGCGCTGGCGGCAGGCGGCGACACACAGTCCGGTCGCGAGGTGGGTCTTGCCTGTGCCAGCCTCGCCGACCAGCAGGATCGGCTCGGCCCTGGCCACGTACTCGCCCTCGGCCAGCGTGCGCAGCTGCGCCGCCGACACGCCGGACCGGTCGAACTCGAATGCGTCGAGCGTCTTCATCCGAGGCAGGCGCGCCTCGTGCAGCAGCCGTGCGATCGCCCGGCTCTCGCGCTCCTCCATCTCGGCCGCCAGCAGCGCCTCGAGGTAGCCGACATGGGACTGGCCCTCCCGGGTGGCCGCCTCGGCCAGGCGTGCGAACTGGCCGCCAATCGTCGGCATGCGCAGCGCCTTGCAGTGCTGGCGGATCGCCTGGTCC
>CAXTZG010000222.1:1002-2026 GCA_964248625.1 uncultured Acetobacteraceae bacterium
TCATGCGGCTCCCGCGCACGGGGCGGACAGCAGCACGTCATACTCGGCCACCGTCGGCATCGGCCGGTCGTAGCGGGCCAGGGCCCCGACATCGACGGGATCGGGCCTGGCCTTGTGCAGTCCTGCCTCGGTCAGCAGGTAGCGCACCGCCGCCACGTCGCATGCGCCCAGCGACACCGCCGAGGCGATCGCCGCCTGCAGTCGCTCGTGGCCGAACTCGCGCCCGAGCGCCACGACCGCCACCATGGCCCGGGTGCCGTCCTGCCTGCCATGCCGGGCCCGCAGCCGGTCCCAAAGTTCGTCGTAGCAGGCGGGCCAGCGTCCGACCTGGCGCCACTGCTCCAGCGGCCTGGACCCGGCAAGCGCGCCAGGCTTGTGGCTCAGCACGTCGAGGTAGTGCTCGAGGTCCAGCACCTGCTGGCGTCGCCCGTGGCAGCGCTCGTGGCGCGCCACCCGGCCGCCCGCGTGCCAGACCTCGACGTGCGAGGGGTGGACACGGGCCTCCACCCGCGTGCCCGCCTGCAGCGGCACCGAGTAGGCGTTGGTCCCGACCACGACGCAGCCTTGCTTGTCCACCAGCGGAAACGTCACGTCGGCCAGGTCGAACCGTTCCGCGGCGCGGGGCAGCAGTTGCTCGCGCTCGGCCACCAGGGCCACGCCCACCGGCTCCGAGCGGCCGTCCAGCACGCGCGCCTCGTCGGCGCGGCACCACGCCAGCATCAGGGTGTTCAGCGCCTCCAGGTCGCAGACCTCGGGCACCGGGACCAGGTGGTTGCGCCGGAAGTAGCCGCCCTCGCCCTCGACGCCGCCTTTCTCGTGACCCTCGCCTGGCGTGCAGAACTCCGCGGCAAACCGCCAGTGCGAGCGGAACGCCACGAACCGGATCGTCTCCTCGCGACGATAGCCGCGCAGGATCTTGCGCACTGCGCTTGCCAGGTTGTCGTAGCGCAGCAGCCGGAACACGCCGCCGAAGTAGTCGAACGCCCGCTCGTGCGCGTCCAGGAACGCCTGCTGCGTCGCGTGC
>CAXTZG010000222.1:2036-2310 GCA_964248625.1 uncultured Acetobacteraceae bacterium
GAACACCTGCACGCGGGTCCGCTCGCCGCCAAGGTCAACCCATGCCTCATACCAGTCGACCTGGGCCTCGTGGCCCAGTGCGTAGCTCTGCGGCACGAACGTCTCGCGCGCCGTCAGCCCCAGCGCGCGCCTGCGGGCCCTGACGTGGTTGCGCACCGTCGACTCCGCGACCGCGGTGTCGGGGAACTCGGCCAGGATCCGGCGATACAGCCGCCGCGCCGTGTGCCGCTGCTTGCGCGGGGCGCGCCGGTCCGCGTCCAGCACCTGGTCGATG
>CAXTZG010000223.1:0-795 GCA_964248625.1 uncultured Acetobacteraceae bacterium
CCAGCCGCTGGCACGCAGCAACGGGATCGCAATGAGCGAGGCTAGGAACCAGCCAAGCGGGTAGCCGCATTGAAGGACACCGACAGCTAGGCCGCGCAGCCGCGCTGGAACCGTCTCCACGACATAGGCAGCGGTAATCGGAGCAAGGGCACCGGCGAAGCCGAAGGCAAAGGTACGGAGGGCGGTGAGTTGGGCAATGCTGCCTGAAAAGGACTGCAGTCCGACGGCCAGCGCCGACAGCGCCAGCATCGTCGCGAGTGCCAGGTCGCGTCCGTATCGGTCGGCAGCCATCCCGCCCACGACCACGAACACCGATGAGACAACGAAGGAGATTGCCAGGATCGTACCGGCCGTCGCGATCGACCGATGGAAGTCCGCCAGGATGCCGGGGATCACGTAGCTGAAGATCGACTGATCCAAATTCGACAAGGTCCACACCAGCAGCGATACCAGGAAGACAACGATCCAGGCGGCGGATGCGGTCCTAGGGCGCATGGTCTCCATCAAGAAGTTCTCCTTGGATGCGGTCGTATTTTATCACTCCAGCCGTCTACAACCAGAACGCGCATCTTGGCCCTGGAAATTGAGTAGAAACCGAATAGGCGTGTAGGAAACCTTCGGAACGCTAACGCTGTTGTAAGCTTGGGAGAAACAATTTAAGGATGTTTCTCCATGCAGCCTGATATCGAACTTGGTCAGCTCCGGCGCTTCCTGGCCATTGTCGATTGCGGCACGTTTGTCGATGCGGCCGCTATGCTCAAGATCACGCAACAGGGCTTAAGCTCGAGCATCGCC
>CAXTZG010000223.1:805-2308 GCA_964248625.1 uncultured Acetobacteraceae bacterium
CTGCTGCCGGGGTTAGATTCTTCGAGCGCACTCGCGGCGGACGCCTCACGCTGACTGTGTTCGGCCGGCTCCTGCTGACACGGGCACGTCAGCAATTGGTCATGGCTGACCGTATGATGAGTGAAATGAGGTTGCTGCGCGACGCGCGCGGCGGCAGTGTCACGGTCGGCTTCAGCGAGACCATGACCGGTCGTCACGTCGCCACGGCGATCCGCCGCTTCCACCGGCAGCAGCCGGACGTGCAGATCAGGCTGCTGGAAGGCTATACCGGTCTCATGGTCGAGCGGTTGATGGCGGGCGAGGTCGACTTCGTCGTCGGCAGTCCGACGGCGGATCCCGAGATCAGCGGCGAACTGAGCTTCCGCCACCTGTTCGAAGTACGCGACGTGCTGGCGGTCAGGGCAGGTCATCCGCTGGTCGGCCGGCTCGACCTCGCACTCGCTGATCTTTCCAGCTACACCTGGATGATCCCGGCTTTACGGGGTGATGTCTATGCGGCGATCAATCTCGCCTACATGCGCGCCAAGCTGCCGCCGCCAGCCCACGTCATTCGAAGCGACGCGGTAGTCGTCGGCACATGGCTCAGCCTGGATGACGATTACATCCTCGCAGTGCCGCCCGACATGATCGGCACTCTCATCGAGCTCGGCGGTCTCAAGGTGCTCGACCTGAGCGACACATCCATTGTCCGTCACGCCTGCGCAATTACCCGGCGCAACGTCACGCTCGATGCGACGGCTAACAGGCTGTTGCAGGAGATCATATTTGAGGCCGAACAGGGCTGTGGCAGGATCGGCGTGCAGAAGATCTGATAGGGTTCATCGATGCCGGGAGCGATCGCAGGTTTTACCATCGTGACGGCGGATATCGGGGCTGCGGCGGACAATTACGCCCGGTATCTGGCCTATCGGCATGACGGGTTCGAGCTCATCGAGACCTCGGTGGCGACAGCCTGGCAGGCGCCTGAGCTCGCAGGGGCACGCCAGGCACTACTGCGTCCTGCAAGCGGCAATAGTCGTTTCATACGTTTAGTCGAGGCGGCCGAAGCCGTGGGTTATGTCCCGCTTCGCCACTGTGGCTGGACCGCGATCGAGATCGTGGTGCAGGACCTGGATCGCATCGCGGCGGAGCTCGATGTGTCGCCGTTCCGGATACTGGGACCACCGGAGACGCTCGATCTCGGGTTCACCGATCGGATCCGTGCGATGCAGGTTGCCGGTCCGTCAGGCGAAGTGCTCTATCTCACTGAGATCGACGGACCGATTCCGGGCTTCGACCTGCCGGCGGCGCAGACCCTGGTCGATTGTGCGTTTGTCGCCGTGCTGGGTGCGTCGTCTACGGACGCCTCGCTGCAATTCTACTGCGAACTGTTCAACGGCGCGTCTAGCCCGATCCTGGATGCGCGGATCGAGTGCCTGTCCATGGCGCATGATCTTCCACCGGAGACGCGACACAGTCTTTCCACTATAGCCTTGCCGGACATGTGCCTTCTCGAGATCGATG
>CAXTZG010000224.1:0-2304 GCA_964248625.1 uncultured Acetobacteraceae bacterium
GCGCTGCCGGTCGATTGCGACGAGATGCTTGCGGTGTTTGCCGGCGATGGCCTGACGATCGACGCTGACGCCATCCGCGCCGAGCTGCGGCGCCTGTCCGGCGTGCAGCAGGCCCTGCGGATCGATATGTCGCTGTTCAACGTGCCCAGCCGTCGCGGCTGGTATTGTCCAGACCGACACTTCGTGAAATCGTTCCTGCCGGCGAGGACGTTCGGGTCGCTCGATCATGGGTTCCACGATGCCCGATCGGCTGTAGCCGAAGGGCATGCCGTGACCCGCCTGACCTACCTGCACCACCATAACAAGCCGCTCGAGATCGCTCGGCAGATGGCCATTCGCAAGCTAGGCGGCCGCTTTGACGTGACCGATCCGGAGGCTCGAGCCGCCTACGCGGCCACCGAGGGGGCGCCAGGCGCCCATCTGGTGCCGCTGCTGACCATGACGGAAGAAGACTACGCCCAGCGATACTCGCGCGATCTGCTGGTGCATGTCTCGCCGGTGCCGAACAACACGAACCTGCTTTGCCTCCACGGCAAGTCATGGTCCTGGCAGCCGCAAAGCTACCTCGAGAAGAACCCCGACGTGGCTCGCCTCTATGGCCTCGGCTCGCTGCACCACTACCTGCGGCACGGCTTCGCGGAAGGACGGCCGCTGTGACAGTTCCGACGTCCCTAGCCGCGGCATGGGCTTCCATCTGCGCAAGCCCGGTCGCCGAAGGTGAACTTCCCGATGCTGTCGAGGAGCTGCGAAACGCTTTCTACCTCGGGGCACAAGCGGCGGTCTGTATCCTCACACAGCCCGGTGCAGGGCAGCGACCAGGACAGGTCTACAACGCATCCCATCGGATTGCGCGCCTGGATGAGGAGCTGAACCAGTTCTGCGCTGATCTCGAAAAAGGCTCGGCATGACCACCGGCCCGACTGCTGACGAGGCCATCCTGCTGGCGCGCGCGGTGCTGCTGTTCTACGACCCGAGCCCCTGGGATGCCGAGAAGGGAGCGCACTGGCGGGCGCTGACCGGGGAAATCGACGTCACCAACAAAGTGCTGTGCGACTTCGCGCGCCGCATCCAGGCCGGGCTGATCTCGATCGACCAGGCGGCCTCGCTGGGCATCCTGCGCGTCCGCAAGCCGCACTGGTTAAGCCGGTTTGATCATCTTCGGATCGATATTCTCGGCGGCCGGCCGGGCCCTTGGCTGTACCTGCACGCGCCGGCCAATGCGATGTTCGACGGTCCCGATCCCAAGCCGCTGCTGGCCTTGATGCAGACCTTCTGTCCGCTCGATGAGCGCGGCTGGCTGCCCTATACCGGACCGCTCCCGACGTCCGCGGAATACCAGGCCGAGCTCAAACGCTTCGAGGCGATCCCCCGGCCGAGCCTGTCTCCGGACGAGGCCTGACATGGAGCGCGACCAGATGCGGAGTGACGTGGACCGCATGCCCGCCTTCCCTCAATGGATGAGCTGGCAACGTGAGCTTGCTTTGTTCCTGTTTTCCATTGGCGTGGTCGCGCTGGCGGTCCCCATCATCGCCTCATGTCTCGGCTACGGCGGGTCGTTCTGGGTCCGGTATATTCTGGGCTTAGTGGTTGCCGTGACCATCAGCCAGGTCGTACGTTTCTTCCGGCGCCGCCATCACGCCGTTCGAGCCGACAATCGGGCGCGCGCGGCCGAGTTCCTGCGGCCGCTGCGACAGTTCGAAGCGGACGTGGCGCAGATGACCTCGCTGACCACGACCATGCGCCCGGCGCATGGCATGGACGGGGAGCCAATCAGCCAAGATCGTATAATAGGCATTATGCCAAATTGCGCCGAGCCGCCGAAACCGGCCTTCAAATGTCCGCTATGCGGGCTTGCATCCTACCATCCGCGGGACAATGCCGAACAGTTCTGCGCGCGCTGCGGCTTCGTCGAGGACCTGGTCGTCATCCGGTGTCCGCGCTGCCAGTGCAGCGAGATCCGCGACCGTCGCGACTGGGCCAAGCCCTGCTCGGTGTGCTCGCCGGCGAATGACCAGAAGGCAGGGACATGACGATCGAGGAGCAAGAACAGGAAGACCCGGGGAGCCGGGGCCTGTCAGCTCAAGCCTGCGCGGTGCTGGCTTTGCCATACGCAGCGGCTGCCGGCGGCTGTGCTGTTTTCTCGCTGATACTGGCTCTAGATGATCACCGCGGGCTGGCCGGCATATGGTTTGGCGGCTTGGCAGCCTTCGCGTGGCGCCTGTCGTCGACCTATGAACGCCTGGGACTTCGCCGATGATCACGATCGACCGGACCAACGATGGAAGCGACCATGAGTGATCGTCC
>CAXTZG010000225.1:0-2267 GCA_964248625.1 uncultured Acetobacteraceae bacterium
GACGATCGGGGTGCCGGGCGTGCGGGGCAGATACTGCGGAATAAAGGCAGCACCGGTGCCGAAGACATTGAGCCCCGCGACATTGCCTGGTGTCGTCAAAGACGAGGGCGTACTGGCCCCGTTCTCGTAGAGCACCGGCACCGAGTAGTTCGGCGAGACGGTGTACTGGTTCTGCGAGGCCTGCGGCGCCGTCCCGAGCGAGATCATGTCGCCGGCGGCCCAGCACTGGTTATGGTCCATCCCAAGGATCGGTGCCGCGTAGCCGGTGCCGACGTTCGTTCCGACCAGCATGCAATGCGCGGTGTCGATCAGGCCGGTGACGGTGTTGTGGTCGACCGTGGAGCCGTTCCCGGCATTGACGACGATCGGCGTGTTGACCAGCTGCCCGCTGAAGTTGAACACCGAGTTATGCGAGACGACCACGGCCTGCGCTGGCGCACCGGAGCCCAGGCCGCCGACGACGATGGCGCTCCAATTCGCGCTCATGCCGCCGTTCGAGTTCGGGTTCGGATCGAACGTGTTGTCGGTGTCGGTCGTGCCGTCGACCAGCGGAAGGAAGATGCCCTCGGCGCCAGCCTCGAAATAGTTGCCGTGGTTCTTGATGTCCTGCACGCCGACCGGTGCGTTGCTGAAGACGCCGAAGAACCCGAGGAGAAGATTATCGTCTCGATTGATGAAGCCCTGCACGCAGCCGTTCAGATACTCGAAGCTGCCGCCGATCACATAGTTGTCGTCGGTGAAGACGGCGGACGAACAGTTCTGCACGCCATTCGCCAGATCGCCGTGCACCTCGACGAAGTTCTCGGCGCCGGTCGTGACCTTGTGCTGGGAGACGTTCTTGTCGATGTCGAAGCCGCTGACCTCGCTGCCGAAGAAGGCGCCGGCCATGTCGAACAGATGATTGCCGACAATCTTCGAGCGGCCCGTCGTGCAGAAGTTCGCGTAAGTCGTGCAATCGAGATGCAGCAGCGTGCCGGTATTGATCGAGGTCCCCGACAGGTTATGGACCGCGTTACTTTCGAGGTCGAAGCCGTACAGGATCGACGCCGAGGTGCCGAGCGGCGGCACCGCGGTGATCAGGTCCTCGCCGTTGGTGTCGAGTTCCGCCAGGCTGTTGAGCGGCGACAGCGAGATCAGGCCGCCCGGCGCGGTCGTGACCTTCAGGGTTTCCGGCAGGTAGCACTTGCCGGAATAGAACATCGCCTGCCCGGTGATCGCCGCCTGGTTGACCATGTTCTGGAAGGCGGGCGAATCATCGGTCCCGTCGCCCGAGCACTTGGCATTGAACTCCGCGGCGGTCAGGGATCCCGCCAGCAGGGCGGCGAGGGACTGCGGCGACAGCGTGCCGGGCTGCAGCACGGTGCCGCCGCTCAGGTCGCCCCGCACGCTCTTGAACCAGGGCGTGGAATTGTCCGGGCCGGTCTGCGCAAGCGCTGGGCCTGCCGCCAGCAGCAGGGCGCCGGCGACGATCGAGAGGAGGCGGCGCATCAGCTGGCTACTCCGGGCAGGGCCAACACGCCGCCGTTGCTGATCAGCAGGCCTGCCGCGATGGCCGCCTGCAGCGAGGACACCAGGCTGACGGCTGTCGGCGCCGAGACCGCCGTGGCGACTGCCTTGTCGACATAGGCTCGGGTGATGGCCTCGTTGGCCGCCGGGACGGCATCGGGCGACAGGAACAGCGGCCCAGTCAGCGTCACGCCGCCGGCGAGCGGCACCACGTTCGCCAGCAGCACCGCGCGCTTGACGGTGCAGGGCACCAGCACGCCGGGCGTCACCTGCACCAGCATGAACACCTCGTCGGCGTCGGCCGTGGTCGCAGGCGACGCCAGCGACGTCAGCGGGGTGCCCGCTTGTGTCGTCAGGGATTGAGACATGCAGACTCCGTCAGGCGAGGAGGTAGGGCAGGCCGGTCGGGCCGGTCAGGATCGAGCCGTCAGGCAGCCGCATCGCGTTCGGCGCGATCGGCACGGTCGCGCCCGGGATGCCGGGCAGCTGCAGCTGCGGCGCGAGCTCGGCCGCGGTCGCGATCCCGTCGTTCGTGATGGGCATCGTGACCTGCAGGAGGTGCCGGCGGCCCGCGATCGTGGTCAGGACGATCAGCAGGGGCACACTGCCGCCGGGCACGCCGCCGCCGACCAGGGCGACCACCAGGCCACTGATGATCGAGCACCAGACCACCTGCAGGTCGGTCAGCGAGGCGGGGGCGGGCGCAGACACCGAGGCGCCGGCCAGGCCGTCATCGACCTCGGCCAGCCAGGCGGTCGGGT
>CAXTZG010000226.1:0-2245 GCA_964248625.1 uncultured Acetobacteraceae bacterium
TCAGAAGGTAGGAGGCTCAGCACCATTTTGAAAGTGCCCAGGTAGTGCTAGAGGGCCACAGAGCGTGAGCGCCGCATAGCTCGTCAGTTCAGGCCCGATTTGCGTCCATCATGCAGCCGACCAGGAGGGCAGGCTTGTCTGAACGATTGCTCCAGGCATGGTTGGTGCCGCGAATAATGACAGAGTCGCCGGGCTTCATCAGGAACTCGTCGACATCGGTGACACAATAGATCTCGCCGGTCACGCAGGTGATGCAGTCCAACGTGTCGGTGCGGTGCATGCTGGGATGCCGAGCTAGGTCTTCACCCGTCGGCATGTGTTTCTGCTTGATCTTCTTGTTCAGCTCAGCGAGCGCTTCGACGTGCTTGGTCTTGTCGTCGGTATCCGGCGGAATTTCTAGCGCGCGGAAGAGGAAGCCGCCCGGCGTCGGCTCGCGGGTCTTTACCGTATTGGCGCGGTCGGTGGTGATCGTGTTGTTGTGAGGCATCTCGTCGGCACCCCATAGGGTAGCGCGATAGAAGATGCCTGGGTTCTCCTGCACGTTCTCGGCCTCGGTCATCAGCGTAGCAGACCTTCCGTTTTCGTCGGGGCCGACAACGTAACGCTTCCACTTGAACACCAATATCCTCCTTGTCGATGCCGTCGCTAATCAAGCGGCGATTTAGCTCTGCTGGAAGCCGCTCGCCGGGGCTGAAGCCCGCCTCCAGTCGCTACCCTCCACGCCCTCGTTCAGTGCAGCAACGGTAGCCTCGCAGAACCGGCGGAAGCCGAGTGTGTCGAGCCCTAGGCAGAAGACGCTGATCCCATCGTCCAACGCCTTCCTGCAGGAGGCCGGCGTGGGGTCAAGGATGGGGCCGCCGATGACAGCCACGTCGTGGCGCTTGGCGGCGGCTAGAACCGTGCGATACGCCTCCTGTACACGCGGACTTCTCATCATTTGAGTGCTTTCTCCCATGGCGTAGGCTAGATCGCCCGCGCCGAAGACGATCATCTTGACCTGTTCCATGGCGCAGATGGCATCGACGTTGTCGACGCCTTCCGGATGCTCGATCATCGGGACGAGGACGATCTCCGCGTTGTTCCAGCGGGTATAGTCCTCGAAGCTACGGAAGTTGTAGGCAGCCGCTCGGATGGCTGGGCAGATGCCGCGTTGGCCTTCCGGCGGGAAGAAGGCGGCGTCCGCCGCCGCCTTGACGTCGGCCGCAGTGCGGATCATCGGCAGGAAAATGCCCTTCGCGCCTGCCTCCAACGCGCGACGGATGTCGATTTCATCATGCCGGTCCGGCACTCGAACGAAGGGCGTCAGTCCGACGCCCTCGGCGGTGCGGATCAGCGCCTCCATCGCGCGGACCTCGAGTGGTGCGTGCTCAGTGTCCAGCATGACGAAGTCGAAGCCGGTCAGGCCCATGACCTCGATCAGCGCAGGATCGCCAGTGAAGCACTGCATCCCGAGCGGGACCTGCTTGCGACGGACCATCTCCAGGATGGGGTTGGGTTTTAATATCATGGCCTAGCGCCTCTATAGCCGGGTTCAATCTAGTCCATAGGTGACCTAGTGAACTGATATCTGGATGGGGCGGGGTAGGCAAGCACATGGCCGCCGCCCGCGTCTTGACAGGATGTAACGTGACATTGGCAATCAGGCACCAGTATCCGGCACGAGCTCAACGGCCTTGACGCCTGCAACGGCGCACGCCTCGTCCTCGTCCGGTATGTTGCCGCTCACGCCGACCGCACCGAGCAGCCGCCCATCTTCCTCCCGAACGAGCACGCCGCCTGGAACAGGTACAACGCCGCCATCCGACATTGCCTGCAGGGCCGCGATGAAACTCGGATGCTGCTGCGCCTTGCTTACCAGGCTGCGGGACCCAGCCCCCATGTTCAACGCGCCCATCGCCTTTCCGCGGGAGATCTTCTCACGAAGCAAACTGGAGCCGTCCTCCCGTTTAAACACGACAAGATGGCCCCCGGTGTCCAGTACCGCCACGGTCATTGGGGGCATCGACATTTTGCGGGCATGAGCGAGTGCCGCGTCGACAATGGTGCTGGCTTGGGAGAGAGTGAGCATGGCGACCTGCCAAAGTGGTGATTGGACGCAGGGCCATTTGACCCACGCCCTGTGTCTTGATAATCACCTAGTGACTTGTCGCCAAGTGCTTTCGGAGGAATAGGGGTGAGCTTCCCCAACGACATCCGCCTCATGCGCGCACGGGCGTGTAACAGGTGTAGTCCTGCGCGACCTGAG
>CAXTZG010000227.1:0-2229 GCA_964248625.1 uncultured Acetobacteraceae bacterium
TTGGCGATGCCGCGCGCGGTCACGCTCTGCGTCAGCACATGCACGGGCCGGCTCACCCCGAGCAGGATCGGGCCGACCTGCAGCCCCTCGGCGGCGGCCTTCAGCAGCGAGAAGCTGATGTTGGCGGCATCGAGCGTCGGCATGATCAGCAGGTTGGCCGATCCGGTGAGCGTGCTGTCCGGCACCGTGCGGCTCCGCAGCGCCTCGCTCAGCGCGGTGTCGGTCTGCATCTCGCCATCCACCTCGAGCCCGGGGGCGGCGGCCCGGATCAGCGACAGCGCCTGGCGCATCTTGCGCGCCGACGGGCTGTCGCTGGAGCCGAAATTCGAGTGCGACAGCAGCGCCGCCCTGGGCACGATGCCGAACATCCGCACCGCGTCGGCGGCCAGCAGCGTCATCTCGCAGAGCTGCTCGGGCGTCGGATCGAGCACCATGTGGGTGTCGCAGAAGAACAGCACGCCGTTGCCCTGGATCAGCGCGGTCAGCGCATAGACGCGGTTCGCCGCTTCCCGCGGCGGGATCACCGGCAGCACGTAGCGCACCTGCTGCGACCACGAGTTCAGCCCGCCGACCACGGCCGCATCCACGAGCCCGGCCCGCAGCAGCATCGAGGCGGCGATCGTGGGCCGGCGCCGCAGCGCGCGCGCCGCCGCCTGCAGCGGCATGCCCCGCCGTCCGACCAGCTTCTGGTAGTCCTCGACCAGCGGCACGAACAGCTCCGACGTGTCCGGGTCGATCACCTCCGCCTCGTGATCCAGGTCCAGGCGCAGGCCGAGGCTGCGCAGCTTGCCCTCGATGACGTGGCGGCGCCCGAGCAGCACCGGCCGCGCGATGCGGTCGTCGACCACCGCCTGGGCGGCCCGCAGCGTGCGATCGTCCTCGCCCTCGGCATAGGCGATCCGGCTCGGCGAGCGGCGTGCGGCCTCGAACACCGGGCGCATGACCTGGCCCGACCGGTAGACGACGTCGTCGAGAGCCTCGCGATAGGCATCGAAATCGGCGATCGGCCGCTCGGCGACGCCGCTCTCCATCGCAGCCCTCGCCACCGCCGGCGCCACCACCAGGATCAGCCGCGGATCGAAGGGCTTGGGGATGATGTAGTCCGGCCCGAACACCGGCGCCTCGCCGCCATAGGCGGTGGTCACCACCTCGCTCGCCTCGATGCGCGCGAGCTTGGCGATCGCTTCCGCGGCCGCGACCTTCATCGCCTCGTTGATCTCGCGCGCACCCACGTCCAGCGCGCCGCGGAAGATGAACGGGAAGCACAGCACGTTGTTGACCTGGTTCGGATAATCCGACCGCCCGGTGGCGATGATCGCGTCCGGGCGCACCGCGCGCGCCAGGGCCGGGTCGATCTCCGGCTCCGGATTGGCCAGCGCCAGGATGAACGGCTTGTCCGCCATCGTTTCCAGCCACTCCGGCTTCAGCACCCGCGGCGCGGACAGGCCCAGGAACACGTCGGCGCCGGGAAGCACCTCGGGCAGCGTGCGCGCGTCCGTGGCATGCGCGTAGCGGGCCATGTTGGCACCCATGCCCGCCTCGCGCCCGGCATAGACCACGCCCTTGACGTCGGTCAGTGTCACGTTCTCCGGCCGCAGTCCCATCGCCACCAGCAGATCGACGCAGGCGAGTGCCGCCGCCCCGGCGCCGGACGTCACCAGCCGCACGTCGGCCAGGACCTTGCCCTGCAACGTGAGCCCGTTGGTCACCGCGGCGGCGCAGACGATCGCGGTGCCGTGCTGGTCGTCATGGAACACCGGGATGCGCATGCGCCGCCGGAGTGCGGCCTCGATCGCGAAGCATTCCGGCGCCTTGATGTCCTCGAGGTTGATCGCCCCGAAGGTGGGCTCCAGGGACGCCACGATGTCGACGAAGCGGTCCGGGTCCTGCTCGTCGATCTCGATGTCGAACACGTCGATGTCGGCGAACTTCTTGAACAGGACCGCCTTGCCCTCCATCACCGGCTTGGAGGCGAGCGGACCGATATTGCCGAGCCCCAGCACCGCGGTGCCGTTGGTGATCACCCCCACCAGGTTGCCGCGGGCGGTGTAGTCGCGCGCGGTGTCGACGTTCGCCTTGATCTCCTCGCACGCCGCCGCCACGCCCGGCGAATAAGCCAGCGCCAGGTCGCGCTGCGTCGCCATCCGCTTGGTGGGCACCACCGCCAGCTTCCCGGGCTGGGGAAGCCGGTGATAATCGAGCGCGGCACGGCGAAAGTTGTCGTCCATC
>CAXTZG010000228.1:0-2217 GCA_964248625.1 uncultured Acetobacteraceae bacterium
AGATCTCGCCTGTGGACTGCAGGACGAAGCTGTCGCCATTGTTCCCGCTCGTGCTCGCCGGGACGGAAGAGCCCGTTGACGTGCTGGTGCCGGCGGCGCCAGCCGTACCGACGCCTGGCGCGCCCTGGCTGCCCTTGAGCGATGCCCCCGTATCGGTCCAGGCGCCCGAGGCCTTCTGGTAGATCTCGCCTGTCGACTGGACGACGAAGCTGTCGCCGTTGTTGCCAGAGCTGCTCGCCGGGACCGCGCTGCCGGTGGTGATGCTGGATCCGGCGGCACCCGCGGTGCCGACGCCAGGAGTGCCCTTCAGGGACGCACTGGTGTCGGTCCAGGCGCCGGAGACCTTCTGGTAGACCTCTCCGGTGCCCAGCAGGATGAAGCTGTCGCCATTGGCGCCGGCAGACGAGGCCGGGACCTGGGTGCCGGTGCTGGTGCTCGAGCCCGCCGCGCCGGCCGTGCCGACGCCGGCAGCGCCCTTCAGGGTGACGTTGGTATCGGTCCAGGTTCCGGAGACCTTCTGGTAGATCTCGCCTGTGGACTGCAGGACGAAGCTGTCGCCGTTGCTGCCCGAGCTGCTCGTCGGGACGGAAGTGCCCGTGGACGTGCTGGTGCCGGCGGCGCCCGCCGTGCCGACGCCAGCCGCGCCCTTGAGCGACGCGCTGGTGTCAGTCCAGACCCCAGAGACCTTCTGGTAGATCTCGCCCGTCGACTGCAGGACGAAGCTGTCGCCGTTGTTGCCGCTGCTCGCGGCGGGAACAGCGCTGCCGCTCGTGATGCTCGATCCAGCCGCTCCGGCAGGCCCAGGGACGGCCGTGCCGCCACTGGCGCTGCCTCCACCCAAACTTCCACCGCTCAGAGAGCCTTGCCCGTGCGCAGCCGGCGCGGCCAGCAGCAGCGCCAGCAGCGCCGCTCGGCCCGTTGCAGCCAGAAAAGCCGGGCGCATCAGTTGACCCTCACGCTGCCGGAAGCGGTGCCGGTCTCAGGGGTGCAGGAAATCGGCGCCAGCGGCACGAAGGCCTGACCGGCGATCGGGTACTCCTCGGCGCTGCCGGCCGCGATCGGATAGCTGCCGAAGCCGTTGACCGCGGGCACGCCGTTGATCACGCCGGTGCACCACAGCCTGGTGGTCGTCGGCGCGGTGATGCGCTGGTAGCGCGCCCCGAAGCCGCTGGCGGCGCCGAGCGTCATCTGCGCGACCTGGCCGCTGGCTACGGTGTAGCCACAGTCGCCTACCTTGGTCGGGCAGGCCTGCTGGGCATGTGCTGCGGAAATGCCGAGGAAGGCCGCCGCAGCGAGCGCGGCAGATCGGTGGAACCTCATGCGGGGATCCTTCGAGGGAAAGCGGCGCCGTCACGGCGCTGCGAGGGGACAGGCGAGGTTGCGCGAGGTTGCGCAGGCAGTCGGAGCGGCTACCAGCGAGCCCAGACCAGGTTGCTGGCATCGTAGGTGAAGGTCACCGGCGCGGTGTTGGTGAGGCCCGCCGGCGCCCCGATGACGGCCGGCGTGGCGCCGCTGGTCGACGTCCCGCCGGTCACCGTCACCTGGCTGATCGTGCACTCGCTCGCCAGGTGGAAGGTCTGGAAAGGATGCGGGTTGGGCGGCAGCACCTGCGAGGCGGTCGGGATCGTCGCGGTCGGACTGCAGGCCAGCAGATTGCCGCTGGTGTTGTCGGCCGCGACGCTCGCCGGATGCTGCGTGACCGCGACGCCCGAGGGCGAGCCGTCGACCAGCATGCCCGAGACGAACAGCGAGCCGGGCCAGTTGAAGGTGCTCCCCGGCACGCCGGCCGACATGGGCGCCCAGCGCCAGTCTCCGGACGCGGCGCAATAGGAGCGCACGATCGACACGCCGATCGCGCCGACGCCATCGGATCCGGTGGCGCAGGCGGCTGTCGGCGCGACCGGGTTCGGGAACCCGATATAGCGCACGTAAGGCACGAGCACCGGGCCGTTGACCATCTGCAGGAAGCTGCTGTCGATGACGAGCGGCGCGGTCGAGTTGCCGATCGCGCCGGGGAAGGTGACGCCGCCGCTGTCGCCCAGCGCGATCTGGCTGCCAGCGATCAACGGGCCGTAGAGAGGCGCGAACGCTCCGGAGTGGGCGACCAGGTTGACGGTCGCCGACAGGCTGCTGGTGACGTTGGCCCCACCGCTATCCCCCAGGACGATCGGGGTGCCGGGCGTGCGGGGCAGATACTGCGGAATAAAGGCAGCACCG
>CAXTZG010000229.1:0-1071 GCA_964248625.1 uncultured Acetobacteraceae bacterium
GGCGCAGCTTCACGGTGGGCGTCGATCGCTCGCGGGTCAGCAGCTCGATCCAGCTCGCCACATGCAGCGGCTGCACCGCAGTGATCGATGGCACCCCGGCGGCGTCGCACCAAGTCAGGAAGTCGCTGACCGCTCGGGCGTAGGCTCGTCGCGTATGCGGGTTGCGGATGGTGGACGCGAAGAACTCCAGGAAGCGGATCTCGGCTCGTTCACCAGCTACGGTGACCAACGCTGGCATGCCGATCGGTTCAACCGAGGCGAGCGCCCTGGTCATCTCAGGGGACCAGCTTCTTCGTCAGGAAGATCGCGCTGTGCCCGAGCGGATAGTCGGGAAGTTCCCCGAACACATGGTAGCCCAGCTTCTGGTAGAAGTCCGGCGCCTGGAAGCTGTATGTCGACAGCCACACGGCGTGGCAGCCGCGACGCACGGCTTCCTGCTCGGCCTGGTGCATCAGGGAACGGCCGGGGCCATGACCGCGGGCTGCCTCGGGCACGAACACCAGGTCGATGTAGAGGTAGTCACGTGCGGTCCCGCCCCAGAGGCCGCCGATGATCTCGCTGAAGTCCGGTGCGACAAGGGTCAGGGCAAAGACACTGAACTGGTCGATGCGGCCGGAGCGTGCATCGTTCATCCGCTTGAGAGGCCCGGCGATCGCCACCTGGACCTCCGCTCCGGGCTCGTTCACCCGCTTGATGGTCGGCGTCATGACCTCTCCCTTGGTAAGGGAGCGCTCCGCCCCCGGTCAGCCCTTACATACGATAAAGGACATTATCATATGTAGCGGTCATGCTTGCCTTGACCTCAACCACTCCGAGCCTAAGATATTGACACAACATATAAGTTGTGTTAGCGTCGATTATAGATGGCTATGAACTCTCTAGTTTTGACAGATCGACAAGCTCGCGATGTGGAAGTCGAGTTAACCGAGCTGGATCAAGCCCTGTCGTCCGAACAGGCCTTAAAGGCTCTTGTCACGGGCTTGCCACAGCAGGTGGTCAGTGGTGTCCAAAGGTCACTCGCGACCGAACGGCGGGAACTTGGCAAAGCGCTCGACGCCTACGAACGAGCCA
>CAXTZG010000229.1:1166-2160 GCA_964248625.1 uncultured Acetobacteraceae bacterium
GATGAAGGAGAGAGCGGGTAAAGATCCCGGCGCCCTCCTCGTTGCGGCCCGGATCATGAAGTGCCTTTCTCAGAAGGAGCTGGCGCGGAACCTGGGCCTGAAGGAACAGCAGATCCAACGCTACGAGGCGGAGCGCTACAGCAAGATCACCCTCGCCAACTTTCAGAAGATCGCGGGCGTCCTGGGTGCCCGCTTGATACTGGACATCAAGCCGCCGGCTGAAGAGTGGGCCGCCCCGCACCGCGTCCCGGACACTAGCGAGCTTAGCAAGGTGGTCCGTCACGCTCGGGAGCACGGATGGTTCGAAGGCAACTCGGATGACGAAAGTGCGGTAGGCCACCTCGTCCGCCGTGTCGCGGACCACGTGCGACGGTATGGGACGCCCTCGCTGCTAAGGACGGGCCTTAACGTCGTAGACCACTCAAGTGACTGGGTTCTTCTCGCCTGGAAGGCGCAAGTCACTAAGGTGGCAGAGCGCATAATTGAAGAACACGTGCCCGCATACCGGCCGATGGACGTTTCTTGGCTCTTGGCCCTGGTCCGCCTGAGCCACCTTGACGATGGGCCGATACGTGCCCGCGACATGCTCCTCGAGCACGGCATCGTGCTAGTCATCGAGCGGCACGTCGTTGGCATGAAGATAGACGGGGCGGCCTTCCTTGTCGGCGAGACCCCTGTCATCGGCATGACGCTCCTGCAGGACGCACTCGACAATTTCTGGTTTACCCTCCTCCACGAGGTTGCCCATGTCGTGCTGCATTACCGCACGGGCCTTGCAGCGGGCTTCTTCGATGACAACGCAACTTCGATCGAGGTGGACGAGATGGAAAGCGAGGCGAACACATTCGCTAGCAACCTCCTGATTCCCGACGAGGTTTGGGCGCGTTCGCCAGTGCGTATTACCAAGACGGCGGAGCCGGTCGAGAGGCTTGCGCAGCAACTCGGCATCCACCCTGCCATCGTATTTGGCAGGATCCGGATGGAGCGACGTGAC
>CAXTZG010000230.1:0-2138 GCA_964248625.1 uncultured Acetobacteraceae bacterium
GCCCGTCTGGCGATTGCTGCCCTGAATGCAGCCATCCAGATCAGGAGGCCTGGCGCTGAGTGTGTCCATCACAGCGACCGTGGGTCGCAGCCCGGTCTTAACTGGTCGTCGCAACACCAGCCTGAGCTGGTTGCAGCAGCTCGTCGAGGGCCTCTGCAGGTGTCTTCCACCCCAGGGTCTTGCGTGGCCTGCCATTGAGCGCGGCCGCTACTGCCGCCAGGTCGTCCGGGCCGTGGGCGCCCAGCTGCGTGCCCTTGGGGAAATACTGCCGCAGCAGGCCATTGGTGTTCTCGTTCATCCCGCGCTGCCATGGGCTGTGCGGATCACAGAAATAGATCGCAAGGCCCGTATCAACCCGCAGCCGTGCGTGCTGCGCCATCTTTGCTCCCTGGTCCCAGGTCAGCGACCGACGCAGCTGCTCCGGTAAGCTCGTGATCTCACGTGCAATCGCGTCGCGCACTGCTTCCGCGCCGTGTCCGGCTAACGCAGGACCGTTCTTCTCCCGCGAGCCGTCGCCGTGGCCCGGCATCGGCGGCAGATGCAGCAGCATCGTGAACCGCGTCGTGCGCTCCACCAAGGTGCCGATGGCGGAGCTGTTCAGGGCCAGGATGAGGTCTCCTTCCCAGTGGCCCGGCACGGCGCGGTCCTCGACCTCTGCCGGACGCTCGCTGATGAGGAGCTCCGGAGTGACGAACGCCTTGCCCCGCCCACGCGTGCGTGCTCGCGGCACCCGCAACGCCCTCCCTGTCCGCAGACATGCCGTCAGCTCGCGCTTCAGCGCGCCCCGCCCCTGGACATAAAGCGCCTGATAGATGGCTTCCTGGCTGATGCGCATGCTGTTGTCGCCCGGGAAGTCCAGCCGCAAGCGTCTGGCAATCTGCTGCGGGCTCCATGCCATAGCCCATCGGCGGCTCTGCCGTGGCCCGTGCCGCCGACCTTTCCACGGCAACACGGTCGGGCCGGGCACCGCGTCACCGCCTGGAGCGGCCACGGTGCCGGCCAGCCGCTCCTGCACATACGCCCGCAGCGCCAGATTGGTGGCCAACTTCGCAGGTTTCGGCCGACGCGCTGCCCGCTCCGCGTGCCACTGCGCGGTCGTTGCCCGGTAGTCCAGGTTGCCGCCTCGCGTAGCAGCGTTGCGCCGCAGCTCCCGTGACACCGTGGACGCCGATCGGCCCAAACGGCGAGCGACCTCGCGAACGCCCAAACCCTGCGACCGCAACAGCGCGATCTCCTCCCGCTCGGCAAACAACAAGTAGCGGCCGGAGAACGGCTTCGAGGAGCGTGATAGGTGTGACGGCGCTAGCCCGCCTTCCACCCGGAACCAGCGTGTTCCAACTGGCTGCGATATCCCTACCACCACCGCCGCGCCCTCGCTTGACAAGCCGTCGGCGATCAACGACCAGAACCGCTGTCGGTCCGCCCGCCGCGCCACCCCCGGCCGCCCAGGTGACCTCAGCTTCGTCCGCAAAGCCCGATCCGAACGCCGCCGACCCGCCATCGCTTCCGCCCTTCAGGTGTTGCGACGACAAATTGAATCCACCCAATACACCAGCGAGCAGTTCCAGAGGTTCTGTCAGCTCTCGCGCCAGAGTCCACGATATTCTCGATAGGAGCTCGCCCGATCATGCGTTCTGCATGATCCTGAGTGCAATTTGGGCGTCTCTTGCGAAGCGGAAGCGGCGGAGGGAAGCGGAGACGATCTGGTTGTGACGGCGAGGAGGGCGGAGGAGATCACGGAGCTCTCCGTGCTCTCTACAGAAGCGGCTTGCTGCGTCATGGCTCTCGAAGCCGCGCATACATCGGATCCTGCCCTTGATGCCGCGATGGTCCTGCTCGAGCCGGTTGTTCAGGTAGGCGCTGGTGCGGTGGCGGACCGTCTTGCCCAGCACGGTGCGGATCGCCCTCGGGTAAGAACAATGGCCGTCCGTCGTAACCCGCTCAGGCCTATATCCCATGGTGGCCTTGGCCGAGCGGAAGAATGCCCTCGCCGCCTTCATGTCGCGGTGCGCGCTGAGCATGGCGTCGATCAGGTTCCCGTCCCGGTCGATCGCCCGGTAAAGGTAGGTCCAGCGGCCTCGGACCTTCAGGTAGGTCTCGTCGACATACCAGCTCTTGCCAGAACCGCGCCGTGCGCC
>CAXTZG010000231.1:0-2079 GCA_964248625.1 uncultured Acetobacteraceae bacterium
GTCCGGATGCGCCTCCGCTGCCGCCTTCAGCGCGCTCGGCAGCCCCTTTTTACCCACGCTGCCTGCGACTTCGGATCAGAACTCGGGTGAACCTGCCGTGCCTTCTGCCGGGAGAACCCCATCCGTCGTAGCACCTTGCTCAAGCTTGCCGGATGGTACTGCTTGCCGAAGCGTTGCTCGATCAGCTGGGCGATGTCCTCGCGGGTGTAGCTGGAGATGCCGCTGCGCTCGGGATCCGGGCCGCGCAGGATCAGGCCGGCGAGTGCTGCTTCCTCACCCTCGGTCAGGCCCGGCGGCCGACCGGGCTTGAGCCGGTCCTCAAGCCCGGCAAGACCTTCCGCATTGTAGCGGATCACCGCATCGCGTAGCGCCTGACGTTCCATGCCCGCCAGCCGAGCCGCCTCTGCCCGCGTCATCCCGTCCAGCGCATTCGCGATCGCCAGCGCCCGGGATGCTGCCCGCGGGCTCGCTAACCGACGTGCCCGTGCACGAAGATCCGTCGATGACAGATCAGACCTGATTGCCAGTGCCATCCTCTTCCCCATGCATCGCACGAGAAGCGAATCACACCGCAGCACCCAAGCCTACCCACATTAGAGTCAGATCATCGACGCATCGGTATAAGACGCCTATGGAACAGATGGCCGAGATGACCCCTCGACAGCGTGACCATGGTGTATTTCGCGGGGCTTCCGCAACCGAGCCGGCCCGCGCGAGACAGCCCGTCAGGCGCAGTTCGGCCCGACCGTCACCGGCCTGCCGGTCCTGCCATGCCCGTCACGGTGACGGGGTCCGCGACCAGCGGGTCTTGTGCGACGGCAGCTGCGACAGCTCCTGCAGGATCTCGGTGATCGCCGCATCCATGTCGATCTCGTAGTTCATGAAGTACGGCGTCATCGCGCCGCCCATCTCGATCAGGGGCACGAGGTCGGGCCGATCCGTCACCAGCGCTTCGGAGATGAACATGTGCCGGCTCGGATCCTCCATGTCCTGCGGGCTGTGATAGATGCCGATGTCACCTTTCCTGGTCTTGCAGTAGTTGCTTGTCAGCACGTAGGTCGGCAGGTTCAGCGCCCAGCGATACTTGGCCAGGCCAGCACCCCAGGGCGCCACGCAATAGTCGGCGGTGCGCATCCAGGCCAGATTGTCGAGCAGCGTCATGCCGACGCAATCGACGACGCGGGCCAGATGGTCCTTCAGGCCCTCGGTGATCTCGGCGGCGAGCTGCCGCTCGACCTCGACGGGAGATCGTTTCGCGCGCTGCGCGAGGTGGCTGTCGAATGTCTTGGCGCCGGCGACGCTGTCCTTGGAATTGTGGCCGTCGATGATGATCGTCACGCTGCCGAACTGCTCGGCCACCCGGCGCGCCAGCCTGACATAGAACTGGCCCTGATCGACCAGCGTGCGGTTCTCGACCCGCAACCCGACGACGATGACCGGTCCGGTCGCGTCGCCTGTCGCGGCGCGCGCGTCCCGGGCCACGGGCGTCATGGACACTACGGTCGCGATCCGCTTGCGCAGGCGGCTGGAGACGTGGCGGCCGCCGAAGCGGAACATCTGGATGCCGCGGTTATAGGCGTGCCGTGACATGTCGCGGAAGTCGGAACAGGATAGGTCTATGCGGTCGGCAAGCTCGGGAAACAGCGAAGACAGCTTGCCGTAGAAGCTGCTTCCCGATCCGCCGCCGAGATCGTAGACGAGGGGATAGTCGTGCGGTTCGAGCACCTCGATGATCCGCTCCAGGCCGGGCAGCTCGTTCCAGTGGTAGTGGCCGATGTGCAGGCTCGGCGGCGGCCAGGTGAACTGGGCGAAACGCCCGACCGGACGGCGCAGGAATTCCAGCAGATCCTGGCCGTGCTCGAACAGATGATCGATCATCGCCTTCACGTAGCTGCCCGACGTGAGATCGATCCGGCCAAACTCGGTGCTGGTGACATACAGATAGAGCCCGGCGCCGGGCAGCCACATGGTGGTGCGAGCCGAGCCGAAGCCTGACGCCGCGATGAAGAACACGAGCTTGTTGCGCCGGTCGACGCAGCGCCACAGCGCAAGCACGTGCGACAGCACGAAGCCGCGCAC